>JAHIVT010000031.1 GCA_018816555.1 Pseudomonadota bacterium | reverse complement strand
CAAACATGGAAAACGCGCAAAAACCTGCTAAGCAAAGTCTGGAAATCGACATTATCGGCGGTCCTTTTGACCGCATAACCACTGTTCTGAAAGAATTTGAGCCTGGAGACAAAGAGTTCATCAAACCGCTGCAGAGTTACAGGGTCGACCCGCGCAGCGTAGGCGAGGTCGAGGAACGGGAAGTAGAAGTCCAGGTCCCGGCCCGCCTGCACCCCACCGTCTTTGATATGAATCGTTTCAACCTCAACCGTGCCGGCGGCGGCGGCCTCGGGCTTGCCATCAAAGTCTATTTTCACGCCAAGGTGAAGGCAATTAAGGAACCGAAGTTCATCATCAAAGGTGAACGCACCCTGATCATGGAGCACTTCTGCCACATTTTCAAGGAACTGCTCAGCTATCCCGGCGGCTTTGAGGTTGAACTGTACGATCATAAACGCCGCCATGTGGGCATGGGTTCCTCCATCGGTTCCATGCTGGCGGTATGCATCGGCATCAATGAAGTGCTCGGCAGGCCATTCAGCGGCCGCGAACTGCGGCGCATCATCGGCTACCACTCATGCGAGGAAAGCCCCAACGGCAACGGCTACCTGATGCCTGCTTTTGAAACAGGTATGGGTGCCATGGTCGGGGTCAACGGCGGCTGGATTATCGGCACCGATGATCTGGAAATGGTTTACCGCGTACCGCTGCCCGATACCAAATGCATCGTCTTCATCCCCGACGTTCCCAGCCTTGAGGACGAATTTCTCGGCAAGGAAACAGCGGCGGCCTCTGAAGTAGAACTGCTGCTGCGCCGCGCCCGCTACCTCGATTCCATGCAGTCCGCGGTGAAAGCGCAACTGGTCCTGTATGATATGCTGCCCGCCATGATCAAGAATGACCTGCGCGGCATCGGCGACGCCATGTTCGACCTGACCTTCCTTGGCTCCAAGCGCGCAGAATGTGAACAGCATGGCTGCAACGGTGCGGCAATTTACAATTACATCAGCACATTCCGTGAGATCGGCGCCGAAGTGGCCGGTATGAGTTCGGTTGGCCCGACAATTTTCTCCCTTACCCGCAGCGACGAGACCTATGAACGCATTCTCAAATACCTGCGCACCCAGGGAATTCCTGAAAGCCGTATTATCGAAACCGAGGTGGATAACGTCGGCGGCCGGGTACGGGAAAACGGAGTAGAAAGGATTTTCCAACATGACGGCTGGTTACAAGGTTAAACTATGCGGGACCACCAGCAGGGCCGACGCCCTGCTGGCGGCTGAGGCCGGGGCTGACTGGTTCGGGGTCGTGGTGGAAACGAGTTTTTCACCGCGGTCCCTTACAATAGAGCAGGCCCGTGAACTTTTTACTGATCCCCCCCTGCCGGCAGTGGCCCTGGTTTTTGAAATGGCCGAGCCGCGCCTGGAGGAACTGATCCTGACGCTTTCGCCCATCGCCGTGCAGTTTCTCCATCAGGAACAGCCGGATGTGCAGCGCCGCCTGAAAGAGAAGTTTCCCCAAGTTGAACTGTGGCAGTCGATTCATCTTCCTCCGGCCGGTGAAGCTGTCGAACTGGAGCCGGTCAAGCAGGCTATTGACGCCTATCTGGCAGCGGGTATCGACGTGCTGCTCTTTGACACGGCAGCCACCGTGGGCGGCAAAAAGAAATTCGGCGGCACCGGCATCACCGCCGACTGGGACGTCATCCGTCAGGTTTTTGATACCATCCGCGGCAAGGTGCCCGTTCTGCTTGCCGGCGGCATCAATCCGGATAATGCCGCCGCAGGTCTGGAAGCGATCATGCCCGAAGGTCTGGATCTCTGCTCCGGGGTGGAAGCATCACCCGGCAAAAGAGATCCGGACAAGGTCAAGGCGCTGATGGCAGCGGTTCGCCAATTTGAAACACCCAAAGGAGAAAACAAGCAATGAAAGCAGCTGTGGTGCACGGCAAAAACGATATCCGCGTTGAAGAGTACCCCACTCCCCAGGCCGGGGCGGGTGAAATGGTGGTCAAGATCGCAGCGTCGGGCATCTGCGCAACTGACATTAAAACCCTGCTCGGTCAGGGACTGCCGAAAAATCTGCCCACCATCCTCGGTCATGAAGTTGTCGGGGAGGTATATCAACTCGGCGCAGACGTTACCGGCTTTTCTCCCGGCGAGCGGGTGGCGGTTTATCCCATTGCCGTCTGCGGGGAGTGCTATTATTGCAAGCGGGGCCGCCACAATCTCTGCGAAAGGGAGTTCGGGCTCGGTCACGGAATCGATGGCGGTTTCGCCGAGTATGTCCGCCTTCCCAGACAGATTATCAATATCGGTGGTGTGGTAAAAATTCCGGCAGATCTTCGCTATGACAGGGCGGTGATGGCGGAACCCCTGTCCTGCGGGCTGGCCGCTTTACGGGCAAACCGGGTTCAGGTCGGCGACACCGTGCTTGTCATCGGAGCCGGTCCCATGGGACTCATCCACCTCAAGGTAAACAAATGGGCCGGCGCGCGGGTTATCATGGCAGATGTCCTTGACCGGCGGCTCCGAGTTGCCGAAGAGATGGGAGCGGACGCCTGCATCAACTCGGCAAACACTGACATCGGGGAAGAAATCGCCCGGCTCACCGATAAGGCCGGGGCGGAAGTGGTCATCACCTCATTGGGCATCCCGGCGGTTATAGAGCAGAGTCTGAAACTGGTACGCAAGGCCGGAACGGTTAATATTTTCGGCGGACCGCCGGCCGGGCAAAAGATTTCCCTTGACCCGCGCTGGCTGCATTACTGCGAAATCAATCTGACCGGCACTTTTGCCGCAACACCGGACGATTTTCGTCAGGCCCTCCGCCTCATTGACAAAGGCGAAATTATCGTAGATGATCTTATCTCCGATCGCTTTACCCTGGACAGCATGCTTGATGCCGTGGAGCGGGCCAAAAACCAGGAAATGATCCGCGGTATCGTTGAATTCTGAAAAAATTTGAACCATCAATTCTACCCCTTTTGGAGGACATGAGATAATGAACGGAATGGAAGCGCGCCTGCGGCGCATTATCCGCAAGGAGACAGGACGCAGCCTGGTGGTGGCGGTGGACCATGGCATGGCCCTCGGACCGATGACCGGCATCGTCGATGTCAAGACCACCATAAGCAATCTCGACGCCACCAACACCATCGACGCCTGGCTGCTCACCAAGGGGATCTATACCTACGCTTTTGAACCGGCAGACAGGCCGGGAATTATCATGCGCGCCAGCGGCGGAGCAACCATTGTCGGCCCGAACCTCACCCATGAAGGAATCACCTCATCCGTTAAAGAGGCACTGTACCTGGGAGCCGACTCCGTGGCTGTTTCCGCATTCATCGGCTCTGAATTCGAACACCAGACTCTGGTGGACATGGCGACGATGGCCACTAAGTGTCGGAAGTGGAATGTTCCGCTGCTGGGTGTCATGGGACTCGGCAAAACCAACGAAGACAAGAAGAAGGATCCACGCTTCATTGCGTTGGGCGCTCGCGTCGGCGCCGAGCACGGCGCGGATATCATCAAGACCTACTACACGGAAACCGATTTCGACAAGGTGGTGGCCGGCTGCCCGGTTCCGGTAATGATCGCCGGCGGCCCCAAGTGCGAGACCGTTCTCGACACCCTCAGCATGATCCACGGCGCCCTGCAGCATGGAGCCCGCGGTATCGTCATGGGCCGCAATGTCTGGCAGAGTCCGCACCCCGCCGCTCTGCTCGAGGCCGTGGAAGGTTTGATCCATCGCAACTTCAGCGTCAAGGAAGCCGCGCAACTTCTCGAGGAGCGCATCAACAGCTGAGGACAAAAACCTTTTTCTCTGCTTAAAAAAACCGGGAATGGCTCAGGCAAGCCTTTCCCGGTTTTTTTTCTCATGAGCCTCTTGCAAAATGAACATCTACTCCGAGATAGAGAAATGCAGTACGGTAAGCATTGCTGTGGAATTTACTCTATTTGATAAAGCTTTCTGGTAGTAGCGGGTACAGCCTTTATCCTACCTGATCCCGACCCAACTACTGCTTGTAAATTGTCTTGTTCGTAAGGGGTGTGGTTTTCACTTGCACCATCAACAATACTTTTTTGACTAACACAAATTAAGATTACGCTCAAATCAAAATTTAGTATACTATATTAATCAATTCACATATCTGCTCACACCATAGCTGCTGCGAGATGGCTCTTTTCTCGCTCCAGGAGACTCGTCATGGCCGGCAACACCCATTTCTTGTTCAATGACTGCGCGCTTATTTCCATTGCCACCGGGCAAAAGGCAATGACCCTTACCGAACTGCGGAATAACCTGATACACATTTCACTGGACAGCATCTACCATCATTTCTGGGGTGGTCTGCTGGTCCCGCGCTTTGAGGAACGGGAGTTTAATAACGATTTTGCCGGCTGGGTAAGGCACAGTCTTCGGGATCCGGTTCTGGCGGAGAGGCTGGCGGCGATTGATCCGACAGCGAGCAGCAACCTTGAAGAACTGCGCCAGGAGCTGCTCGATCTTATTGAGGAACGGCTGGATGAAAATGAAACCGTTGGATGGACAAGAGGCAACCGGCAGTTTGAATTTCTCCGTTCACAGCTGGTGGTTTTTGACGCCAATCGACGTCTCGAAAAGCCGGAAGACCTGGCTGAACAGATCCCGCTCCTGTCAACCAGTTCCATCTTTTATCACTTTATAGATGCACGCCGGCGGCTTGATCAGGGTTGCGACGATTTCAGCCACTGGTTAGCCGACCTGGGTGATGAACATCTGCGTCTCTGTGAGCAGCTTGCCGCTATCGATCCCTATTTTTCCAGCCTCAGCCAGATTCGAACAGAGCTGACCGCCCTTTTTAAAACGTATTTTACCGGAGGATCACCATGACCTCTCTGCTTGAAACCTACGCGGCCATTACCGGCAACGACGTCATTGATCATCTCCGGCAGCTGGCCAAACCGCTGGCCAATATGAAGGTTGTGCATGTCAACTCGACCAGGGTCGGTGGCGGTGTTGCTGAAATACTCGAAAAGCTGGTGCCTTTAACCAATGAGCTGGGCATTGATGCCAAATGGGAGATTATAAGCGGCGAAGCCGATTTCTATGAGTGCACTAAATCCATGCACAACGCTCTCCAGGGCAACAGGGAGAATATTTCACCGGAGTTGCTGCAGAGCTATGAACAGACCAATATCGCCAACGCTGAAAAACTGCGGCCGGTTCTGGAAGATGCGGACTTCGTATTTATCCATGATCCGCAGCCGGCAGCTCTCATAAATCATTGCCCCAATCGTCACGGCAAGTGGATCTGGCGTTGTCATATCGATGCCAGCCATCCTTATCGGCCGGTATGGAAATATCTGCAAAATATTGTCAGTCATTATGATGCCAGTATTTTTTCTTTGCCTGCTTTTGCGCAACCCCTGCAGCATCCTCAGTATATCATCCCGCCCAGTATCGATCCGCTGAGCGACAAGAATATTGACTTGCCGCCCGAGGAAGCGTCTCAGGTCTACAGGGATTTTGCTTTGGATCCGGACCGGCACCTTATCGTCCAGGTCTCTCGTTACGACCGGTTTAAGGACCCGGTTGGTGTTATCCGCGCATACCGGCTGGCCAAAAGGTTTGTGCCTGATCTGCAATTGGTCCTTGCCGGGGGGAGCGCTACGGATGATCCGGAAGGTGAAATTGTGGTGCGGGAAGTTCGCGAAGCAGCAGGCAGTGATCCCGATATTCATGTTCTGCTCCTGCCGCCGGATGCGCACCGCACCATCAATGCCCTGCAGCGTGCCGCCGATATTGTTTTGCAGAAATCAACCAAAGAGGGTTTCGGCCTGACCGTAACCGAGGCGATGTGGAAAAGCAAACCGGTCATCGGGGGCGATACCGGCGGGATCCGCTTGCAGGTGGTCAATTACCATACCGGTTTCCTGGTCCATACCCCTGAAGGTGCTGCCCTGCGCATTCGTTACCTGCTTCACCAGCAACAGATGCGGGCGCAAATAGGCGAGAGGGCGAAGAACTATGTCCGGGAAAATTTTCTCCTGACCCGGCACCTTAGAGAGCATTTGACCTTGCTGGTCGGATTGCATTACGAGTCGCGATATCGCATTAAACTAAGCTAAACAATGAGTGCCTTAGAAATTAATTTCTTGTTTTGTTTAGCAAGAAATCAATTTCGTGAAGGCCCTTATCCCCGAATGGGGGTAAGAATTTACTTTCCTCTGAAAAGGTAAGCGCCATGGAAAAAAAACACATGTCCGTATGGCCGGGAAAACCCTATCCCCTCGGAGGCACATGGGACGGCGAAGGCGTGAACTTCTCCCTGTTTTCAGAAAATGCGGAAAAAGTCGAGCTCTGTCTCTTCGACGCCAAAGGACGCCAGGAGATCGAACGTATCGACCTGCGCTGGCAGACGGACCAGATCTGGCACTGCTATCTCCCCGATGCCCGCCCCGGTCTACTCTATGGCTACCGGGTGCACGGCCCATACGATCCCCGGCGCGGCCATCGCTTCAATTCTCACAAGCTCCTCCTCGACCCATACGCCAAAGCCCTATGGGGATCGTTCCAGTGGAGCGACGCTCTCTTCGGCTACCGAGTGGGCAACCCCCGTGAGGATCTTGTCCGGGACAGACGCGACAGCGCTCCCGGTATGCCGAAATGCCGGGTGATGGACACCGCTTTCACCTGGGGCGACGACCGCCCGCCGCGCACCCCGTGGCACGATACGATCATCTACGAACTCCACGTCAAGGGGTTCACCTGCCGGCATCCAGAGGTGCCGCCGTTGCTTCGCGGCACTTACGCGGGTCTCACCACCAGCCCGAGCGTGGAATACCTGAAACGACTCGGCGTTACCGCTGTGGAGCTTATGCCGGTGCACGCTTTTGTGGACGATCGCCATCTCGTGGAGCATGGGCTCAAGAATTACTGGGGGTATAACTCCATCGGCTTTTTCGCCCCGGAAATGCGCTATTCCGCCACCGGCTATGTCTCCGAATTCAAAACCATGGTGAAGACCCTCCATTCGGCCGGCATCGAGGTCATCCTCGATGTGGTTTACAACCATACGGCCGAGGGAAATCATCTCGGACCGACGTTCTGCTTCCGGGGCATAGACAACGCCTCCTATTACCGGCTCATGTCTGATGATCCCCGCTACCACATGGATTTCACCGGTTGCGGGAATACCCTCAACATGCGCCACCCCCGGGTGCTGCAGCTTATCATGGACAGCCTCCGTTACTGGGTGCTGGAGATGCACGTGGACGGCTTCCGTTTCGACCTTGCTTCCGCGCTGGCCCGGGAGCTCCACGAGGTGGACCGGCTGTCCGCCTTTTTCGACATCATCCATCAGGATCCGATAATCTCCCAGGTGAAACTCATCGCCGAGCCATGGGACCTCGGCGAAGGCGGCTACCAGGTGGGAAACTTCCCCATCGGCTGGACCGAATGGAACGGCATCTACAGGGACACGGTCCGCGCCTACTGGAAAGGAGACGGAAGGCTTATCGGCGAAATCGCCCATCGCATCACGGGATCGAGCGACCTCTATGAAAAGAGCGGCCGCCGGCCATATGCCAGCATTAACTTCGTCACCTGCCACGACGGCTTTACCCTGACTGATCTCGTGAGCTATAACCACAAACACAACGAGGCCAATCTCGAGGACAACGGCGACGGCTCAGATGACAACCTCAGCTGGAACTGCGGCGTTGAAGGCCCCACCGTCGATCCCAGGATCAAGACTATCCGGGCCCGGCAGAAACGCAATTTCATGGCTACCCTGCTCCTCTCCCAAGGCGTACCGATGATTCTTTCCGGCGATGAGATCGGCCGCAGCCAGGGCGGTAACAATAACGGCTACTGTCAGGACAGTGAACTCAGCTGGCAAGACTGGCAGCTCGATGACGAGCAGCAGTACTTCTTTGACTTCGTGTGTCAGCTCATTGCTCTGCGCAAGCGTCATCCAGCCTTTTGCCGGCAAAACTTTTTTCTTGGCCGACGGCTCAAAGGCGACGACGTCACGGATATCCTCTGGCTACAGCCGCACGGTACGGAAATGACCGACGAGGAATGGGGACATTCGTACGCCCGCTGTCTCGGCATGTTCCTCGCCGGCGATGCCATCGATGAATATGACAGCCGCGGCCGCCTCCTCGAGGACGGCGATCATCTTCTGCTCTTCAATGCCCATTACGAAGAAATAGCCTTCCAGCTCCCGACTTTTCTCGCCGAGATATCCTGGCAAACGCTACTCGACACGAGCTATCCCACGCCCAACGATGCCCCGCCTCACCTGTATCACGGTCGGGAACCGTACGCGCTCCAGGGCCGGTCTCTTGTCTGGCTGCTGGCCGCCAAGCCCCATTCATCCGGCAAAGGGCCGGAAAAATCACATAACACAAACAACAAAGAGGTGGTGAAGTTCATATGAAAGTAATCATCATGACTCGTGAGTACCCACCCCATGTCTACGGAGGCGCCGGGGTGCACGTGGAATATCTCGCCCGTGAACTGGCCCGCATGGCCACCGTGGAGGTGAAATGCTTCGGCGAGCAACGACTCGACTTCGGCAACCCGGCCGTGCACGGCTACCCCTTCGGCAGCGACATGTTCGAGGGTAACCCGCGCCGTGTGCGCCAGGCGCTCATGGTGCTCCAGAGCTGCCTGCACTTCAACGCCGCGCCCGTAGAGGCGGACGTCGTGCACTGCCATACATGGTATTCCATGTGGGGTGGCATCCTCGCCAAGATCTGTTACGGCGTGCCGTTGGTCATCACCGTGCATTCCCTGGAGCCTCTAAGGCCATGGAAGCGTGAGCAGCTCGGCCGCGGCTACGATCTCTCCACCTGGGTAGAGAAGACCGCCATCGAGATGGCCGACGCGGTGATTGCGGTCTCGGAAACCGATCGGCAGGAAATAGCAAACCGGTTCCAGGTGGCGAAAAACAGGCTGCAGGTTATCCCGAACGGCATCGATACCCGCCAATACGGGCCGGTGGCCTCCACCTCGGCGCTCAAGAAATACGGCATCGACCCCGGCAGGCCCTATGTTCTCTTCCTCGGCCGGGTGAGCCGCCAGAAAGGGATAGGTCACTTTGTCTCGGCCTGCCGGCAACTTAAGCCGGAGATCCAGGCGGTCATCTGTGCTTCGGCGCCAGACACCTCCGCGTTCGCCCTGGAAATAGAAAAATCCGTGGAGGTAGTGCAAAAGGAACGCGGCAATGTGATATGGATACGGGAAATGGTCACGCGCCCGGAGGCCATCGAACTCTACTCGCATGCCGCCGTGTTCTGCTGCCCCTCTATTTACGAGCCTTTCGGCATCATAAACCTCGAAGCGATGGCCTGCGAAACGCCGGTGGTGGCGAGCCGGGTGGGCGGAATAAAAGAGGTGGTGGTGCCGGGTGAAACAGGTTTTCTCGTGGAATTTGCGCCAGCCGCTCCGGATGACTTCGAACCGGCCGAGCCGGAGAGGTTCGCATCCGAGCTCGCGGCGCGCATGAACGAGCTCGTCGCCAACGAGAACCTGCGTCGGGCCATGGGCCGCAAGGGGCGGGAGCGGGTGGTTTCGCAGTTCGGGTGGGCTGCGGTAGCCGAAAAGGTGCTTGCTGTCTACGATATGGTGACGTAACCGTTCAGCAGCAACAAAGGGAGAAAAAAAGATGGATCATGCCAGCCAGGACCTGCAAGGAAGGATCGACCCGGAAATCGCACGCCGGGTATGGATAGAGAATGTCCAGCCGACAGTTGATGCCGGCCGGTTTCCGATCAAACGCTGCGTGGGTGAGGATGTCCTGGTAACGGCCGACATCTTTGCCGACGGTCATGATCTTCTGGCCGCCGTGCTCCGCTATCGTCCCGTCTCCGAGGCCGCCTGGCAGGAGGTGCCCATGGAACCGCGGGGGAACGATGCCTGGACGGGGCGCTTCAGCGTGGAACGCCTGGAGCCTTATGAGTACACCATAGAGGCCTGGGTGGACCATTTTGCCACCTGGCAGGACGAAGTCCGGAAAAAATACCAGGCCGGGCAGGATATAGAGAGTGAACTCCTGGAGGGCGCCGCTCTGATCGAGGGGGCAGCCGGGCGGGCAGTGGTGCCCGACCGCGGCTGGCTGACGGAAATCGCGCTTCTCCTCAAATCCCAGGCGGTCCAGGGTGAGCGCGTGGAGCGCGGGCTGTCGCCGGATCTCACCGCCTTGATGAACCGTTATCCGGACCGGTCGCAAAGCTCTCATTGCCCTCAGGCCCTGCAGGTTATTGTGGAACGTATCCGGGCCAGGTACGGCGCCTGGTATGAGATGTTCCCACGTTCGACGGGCAGCGACCCCAAGCAGAGCGGCACCTTCCGGGATGCCGCAAGGCATCTGTTCTACATCGCCGACATGGGCTTTGACGTCGTCTATCTGCCGCCCATCCACCCCATCGGCCACACCCACCGAAAAGGGCCGAACAACAGCCTGGCGGCCGGACCGGACGACCCCGGCAGCCCTTGGGCCATCGGCGGTCCGGAGGGGGGACACAAGGCGATCCATCCGGATCTCGGCACCTTGGAAGATTTCGATTTTTTCGTAGCGGAAGCCTCTCGCCACGGCCTTGAGGTGGCTCTCGACATCGCTTTTCAATGCTCGCCGGACCATCCCTATGTCAGGGAGCATCCGGAATGGTTTCGACATCGTCCGGACGGCAGCATCAAATACGCGGAAAATCCGCCCAAGAAATACCAGGACATCTACCCACTCAACTTCGAGAGCCCGGCCTGGGAGTCACTCTGGCACGAGCTCAAGGATGTCTTCGTCTTCTGGGCCGCAAGGGGAGTACGCGTCTTCCGGGTGGACAACCCCCATACCAAGCCGTTCTGCTTCTGGGAGTGGGTCATCGCCGAAGTGCGAAAAAGCTTTTCGGATGCGGTCTTTCTCGCCGAGGCCTTTACCCGGCCGAAAATCATGCATGCCCTGGCCAAGGCGGGTTTCAGCCAGTCCTACACCTACTTCACCTGGCGCAACACCAAACGCGAACTGACCGAATATGTGACTGCCCTCACCCGCTCCGGGGTGCGCGAGTTTTTCCGGCCCAATTTTTTTGCCAATACGCCGGACATCCTGCCGGAGTTTCTCCAGTTCGGCGGCCGCCCGGCCTTTCTTTCCCGGCTGGTGCTGGCCGCCACCCTGGGCGCGAGCTACGGCATCTACAGCGGGTACGAACTCTGCGAAAACGAGGCGATACCGGGCACGGAAGAATACCACGAGTCCGAAAAATTTCAGATCCGGCATCGGGACTGGAACCGGGCGGAAAGCCTGCGGGAATATATCGCACTTGTCAACCGGATACGCCGTGAAAATCCGGCACTCCACACCAACAAAGGTCTCGACTTTTATCCGGTGGATAACGAACAGCTGCTCTTTTTCGGCAAGACCACGCCGAACCACGACAACATCATCCTGGTGGTGATCAATCTCGACCCGCATCACGTGCATGACGGCTGGGTGGAGGTGCCCCTTGAAGAGCTGGGCATCGCCCCAAGCGAGGTTTACCAGGTCCACGATCTCATCGGGGAAGGGCGCTACCTCTGGCAGGGACGGCGCAATTACGTGCGTCTTGATCCGGCCGAGAGTCCGGGCCAGATCTACCGTCTCCGCCGTAAGGTCCGCTCCGAGCGGGACTTTGAATATTTCCTGTAGAAAGGTGACTGACATGATCAAGAAAAAAGACAGCCTCTGGTACAAGGATGCCATCATCTATGAGCTGCATGTTAAGGCCTTCTGCGACAGCAACGGCAATGGCATGGGCGACTTCCGGGGACTCAGACAAAAGCTCGACTATCTCCAGGATCTCGGCATAACCGCCATCTGGCTGCTGCCCTTTTATCCGTCTCCGCTGCGGGACGATGGCTACGACATCGCCGACTATCGCGGCATTCATCCCGACTATGGCACCTTGCGGGACTTCCGTGCCTTTGTCCGGGAGGCCCACCAGCGGGACATGAAGGTGATCATCGAACTCGTCGTGAATCATACCTCGGATCAGCACGGCTGGTTCCAGGCGGCGCGGCGCGCCAAAGCCGGGTCGGCCCGCCGCAACTTCTACGTGTGGAGCGACACGGATACGAAGTTTGACGAAACCCGGATCATCTTCACCGACAGCGAATCCTCCAACTGGGCCTGGGACCCGGTGGCCGGGGCCTATTATTGGCACCGCTTCTTCTCCCACCAGCCCGACCTCAATCTCAACAATCCCCGGGTCGTGGAGGCCGTCTGTCGGGTCATGCGCTTCTGGTTCGACATGGGGGTGGACGGCATGCGGCTCGATGCAGTGCCCTATCTCTGCGTCCGGGAAGGAACGAACAACGAGAATCTGCCGGAAACGCACGAAGTGCTCAAGGAATTCCGCCGTCAGCTCGACCGTCATTATGACAATCGCATGTTTCTGGCTGAGGCCAACCAGTGGCCGGAAGACGTGCGGCCCTATTTCGGCGATGGTGACGAATGCCACATGGCCTTCCATTTTCCGCTTATGCCACGCATCTTCATGGCCATCCACCAGGAAGACCGCCACCCCATCACCGAGATCCTCAAGCGCACCCCGGCCATTCCTGAGAGCTGCCAATGGGCCCTATTTCTGCGCAATCACGACGAGCTCACTCTGGAGATGGTGACCGACGAGGAGCGCGACTACATGTACCGGGAATACGCCATGGATGCCCGTATGCGCGTCAATGTCGGCATCCGCCGCCGTCTGGCGCCGCTGGTCAACAACAGCATGCGCAGAATCGAGCTGCTCAACAGTCTGCTTTTCTCCTTTCCCGGCACCCCTGTACTCTATTACGGAGACGAGATCGGCATGGGAGACAATATCTATCTCGGCGACCGCAACGGGGTGCGGACCCCCATGCAATGGTCGGCGGACCGCAACGCCGGTTTTTCCAAGGCCGACCCGGGCAGGCTCTATCTGCCGGTGATCATGGACCCGGTCTACAGCTACCAGGGGTTGAACGTGGAGGCCCAGGAGCGCAATCCTTCCTCGCTCCTTCATTTCATGAAACGCCTTATCTCGCTCCGCCGCCAGTACAAAGCGTTTGGAAAGGGGTCCATGGAATTTCTGGTGCCGGAAAACCGGGCGGTGCTCCCCTATATCCGCCGCTATAAGGGAGAGGTGATCCTGGCCGTGGCCAATCTGTCACGATTTGTTCAGCCGGTGGAACTCGATCTTTCCGAATTTCGCGGCTGGATACCTGTGGAACTTATCGGCCGCAACGATTTCCCGATGATCGGCGATCTGCCCTATTTTCTGACCATGGCCCCGCACAGCTTCGTGTGGTTCAAGCTCGAACCGCAGGCAAAGCCCATCAGGGTCCCAGGTGGCGCCAGGGATGCGGAGATCAACCTTCCCTCGCTCAATCTGGCCGGCGGCTGGGACGATTTCATGCGCCAGGAATACCGCTACCAACTTGAGCAGGATGTACTCCTCACCTACCTGCCCCAACAACGCTGGTTCAGGGGAAAGGCGAGGGTGATCACGGCGCTGCACATCACGGACTGGACAAAACTGGGAGCGGGATTCTTTGTCATCTTTGTCTCGGTCACCTATGAAGACGGGGGCAACGAGGTCTATTCGCTGCCTCTGAAGATCGCCAAGGGGCAGCTGGTCGACACCCTGCTGGACGAAATCCCCGAAAGCCTCCTCTGCCGGGTATCCACCTCCAGGGAAAATGGTGTCCTCTTTGATGCCCTGTCGGACCGAACCGCCTGCTGCGATCTCTTCACCATCATGGCCGACGGCCGGAGCTTTTCCACTGCCGCCAAGGGCCGTCTTATCGCCTACCGGAGCGAGGCCTTTCAAAAGGAAAAAGAGCAGGAGGCGGAATGCAGTGAGGTGCGCCGCCTGTCCGTGGAACAGAGCAACACCTCTATCATCCTGGACGACACCTTTATTCTCAAGAGCTTCCGCCGGGTCGAGGAGGGGCCGAGCCCGGACATGGAGATCGGTCGGTATCTTACCGAGAGCACCGGCTTTGCCAATATGGCTCCGGTCCTCGGTGCCATCGACTATCAGCAGCCTGACGGTCCGAGATCCACAGTGGCCATGCTGCAGGTCTTTGAAAAGAATCAAGGTGATGGCTGGGCATTCACTATGAAACATCTAACCGCCTTCCTGCAGGACCGGCAGATCTTCTCCCTCTCCCTGGGCGGGCAGCGGGCGAACGACACGGAAGCGCTGCTGCAGCTGGCCGAACAGGCGCCGCCAGCCGACCTCAAAGAGAGGTGCGGCGACTATTGGACGGCGATCGAGCAACTCGGCACCCGCACGGCCGAGTTCCACCTGGCGCTCTCCCGTGAAAAGCGGAACAGGAATTTTACCCCCGAGCCCATCACGCCGGAATGTCTCGCCGCCCTGGCTGACGCCTTTACCACCCAGGCACAGCTGAGCCTCAACCTGCTGGCCAATCAGTCTGCCAGTCTGAGCGAGGAACTGAAGGCCCAGGCGGACGCGGTCATCGGCGCCGGCCCCACTCTTCTGCAGCGCTTCCAGTCCCTGCCGGAGTTGAGCGGCATCGACGGCAAACTCATCCGCTGTCACGGCGACTATCATCTGGGCCAGGTCCTGCGCACCAAAGACGATTTCCTGCTCATCGATTTCGAGGGGGAGCCGATCAGGTCGCTGGCCGTGCGACGACGGAAACAGTCGCCTCTGAAGGACGTGGCCGGGATGCTACGTTCTTTCAGCTATGCGGCGCATACGGCGCTCATCGCGGCCGACACCGCCGTGGAACCGGCCGCAGTCGAACAGCAGGCGCATATATGGGAGGCCTGGGTCGCGGCCACCTTTCTCACGGCCTACCTCAAGACGGCCGAAGGAGGCACCTTTCTGCCCACCGGTCCGGCCCGGAGCGTCCTGCTGGACGCCTTCCTTCTCGATAAGGCCTTTTACGAGCTGCAGTATGAATTCAACAACCGCCCTGACTGGCTCCATATCCCGCTTGCCGGGATCATCGGCTTTATCGAGAATCCGCAGCACGGCACACCCTAAGGAGTAATACAAATGACCAACGTCCACACACGATTGACCGATTATGACCTGCATCTCCTGATTGAGGGAACCCATTACCGGGCCTGGGAAAAGCTCGGAGCCCATATCGGTGCAAGGGACGGCGAGCCGGGAACCTGGTTTGCCGTATGGGCGCCCAATGCCGAGCGGGTGGCGCTGATCGCTGATTTCAACGACTGGGACGAGTCGGCGCATCTGCTGGAAAGCCGCGGTGACTCCGGTATATGGGAAGTGTTCGTCCCGGGCGTGGGAAACGGGACTCGCTACAAGTACGCCATCCGTTCACGAAACGCCGGATACACGGCGGAAAAGACCGACCCGTTCGGCTTCGCCTGCGAGATCCGGCCGGCCACCGCCTCCATGGTCTGGGATATATCCGACTACCAATGGCAGGATGGCAAGTGGATGGCAAGCCGCGGCAAACGGCATCGCCTCGACGCGCCGCTTGCCATCTACGAGGTGCATCTCGGCTCCTGGATGCGGGTGCCCGAAGAGGAAGAGCGCTGGCTTACCTACCGGGAACTGGCGCCCAGACTTGCCGAGTATGTCAAGGAGATGGGCTTCACCCACGTGGAGCTGCTGCCGGTGTGCGAGCACCCCCTCGACGCCTCCTGGGGCTACCAGACGGTCGGGTACTATGCGCCCACCAGCCGTTTCGGCACGCCCCAGGATTTCATGTACTTCGTCGATTTCCTCCATCAGAACGGCATCGGCGTCATCCTTGACTGGGTACCGGCCCATTTCCCCCGCGACGCCCACGGACTCGGCTATTTCGACGGCACCCATCTCTATGAGCACGCCGATCCCAGACAGAGCGAACAACGCGAATGGGGCACCTTTGTCTTCAACTACGGCCGGCAGGAAGTGAGCAACTTTCTCCTCAGCAACGCCCTCTTCTGGCTCCAGATGTATCACATCGACGGGCTGCGAGTCGACGCCGTGGCCTCCATGCTCTATCTCGATTACTCCCGCAAGGAAGGGGAGTGGATCCCCAACCGGTTCGGCGGCCGCGAAAACCTCGAAGCGGTGGATTTCATCAAACGGTTCAATGAGCTCATCTACCGCGAACATCCGGACACCTTAACCATTGCCGAAGAATCCACGGCCTGGCCCATGGTCTCCCGGCCCACCTATCTCGGCGGGCTCGGCTTCGGCTGCAAGTGGAATATGGGCTGGATGCACGACACCCTGCTCTATATGGGGCAGGATCCGTTCTTTCGCAAATACCACCACCACAACATCACCTTCAGTCTGCTTTACGCCTTTCAGGAAAATTTTGTCCTGCCGTACTCCCATGACGAGGTGGTGCACGGCAAGGGGTCCATGCTCGGCAAAATGCCCGGCGACGACTGGCAGAAATTTGCCAATCTTCGGCTCCTCTATGGCTTCATGTATACCCATCCGGGTAAGAAGCTGCTTTTCATGGGCAGCGAATTCGGTCAACGGGCGGAATGGAACCACGACAAAGGCCTTGACTGGCATCTGCTGAACGACCCAGCCCACAAGGGACTGCAGCGCTGGGTCCGGGACCTGAACACGGTTTTGCGCGGGGAACCGGCCCTGCACGCCATCGATTTCGAGCAGGAGGGCTTTGCCTGGATCGATTGCCAGGACCACCAGCAATCGGTTCTCGCCTATCTGCGCCGCTCCCGGCAGGAAGGCGAGGAGCTTGTCTGCGTCACCAATTTTACCCCGGTGCCGCGGCATAACTACCGGATCGGGGTCTCCCGGGGCGGCATCTGGGAGGAGATTTTGAACAGCGACGCGCCTCTTTACGGGGGCAGCGGCATGGGCAATTGCGGCGAGGTGCGGGCAACGCCGGTTGCCGCCCACGGCCATTACCATTCCCTTAATCTCACCCTGCCGCCGCTGGCCATCATCGTCTTCAAGGTGCGAAAAAATGGCTGAAAACAAGCTCCACTACCGTCATGCCATGCCCTTCGGCGCCGAGATGGCCCCCCAGGGCGGCGTCCTGTTTCAACTCTGGGCACCCACCGCCGAGCGGGTGGAGCTCTGTCTTGAAGGCGACCAGGAGAGCGGGCCGGTAATTCCCATGCCTGCCGCGGAAAACGGCTGGTATCGACACCACCTCCCCGAAGCCGGACCAGGCAGCCGCTACCGGTTCATGATCAACGGCGAGATCCGCGTTCCCGATCCTGCCTCCCGCTGCCAGGCCGAAGACGTCCATGGTCCGAGCGAGGTGGTCGACCCGGCGGCCTTTTCCTGGCCGGACGACGGCTGGCTGGGAAGACCCTGGGAAGAGACGGTTCTCTATGAGCTGCATGTGGGGGCCTTCACACCGGAGGGCACCTTCAAAGCGGTGGAGGAGCGGCTCGATTATCTTGCCGAACTCGGAGTGACCGCCATCGAGCTTATGCCGGTGGCCGCTTTTCCCGGGGCCTGCAACTGGGGCTACGATGGGGTCCTGCCCTTTGCCCCGGACCGCAGCTATGGCCGGCCGGAGGACCTCAAACGGCTGGTGGCGGCGGCCCATGCCCGGCACCTCATGGTCTTTCTCGACGTGGTTTACAATCACTTCGGCCCTGAAGGGAACTACCTCCATCTCTATAGCGCGCCCTTTTTCACGGAACGCCACCATACCCCGTGGGGGGCCGCCATCAACTATGACGGTCCGCAGAGCCGGGTGGTGCGCGATTTCTTTATCCATAATGCGCTTTACTGGCTCGAGGAATACCGCCTGGACGGTCTCAGGCTCGATGCCGTTCACGCCATCCGCGACGATTCACGGCCTGATATTCTGACCGAGCTTGCCGAAGCCGTCAGGAGCGGGCCGGGCCGGGAGCGGCAGGTGCATCTCGTGCTTGAAAACGATGCCAACCAGGCCCGTTATCTCGAGCGCCTGGAGGGCCGTCCGCTCTGGTACGCGGCCCAATGGAACGATGACATCCATCACTGTTTTCATGTGCTGCTCACCGGCGAAACGGAGGGCTACTATGCTGATTATCAGGAGGCCCCCGCCATGGCCCTCGGTCGCTGCCTGGCCGAAGGTTTTGCCTTTCAGGGAGAACCGTCCGTCTACCGGGAGGGGAAAAACCGGGGGGAGCCGAGTGCGGGTCTTCCCGCCACCGCCTTTGTCTCCTTTCTGCAGAATCACGATCAGATCGGCAACAGGGCCTTTGGCGAGCGGCTCACCGTGCTTGCCGAGGAAAAGAGCCTTCGGGTCCTGACCGCCGTCGCGCTGCTCGCCCCGTCTCCGCCGCTGCTTTTCATGGGCGAGGAACTCGGGACGCGCACGCCGTTTCCCTTCTTCTGCGCCTTTGGACCCGATCTCCAGGAGGCGGTGACTGAAGGCCGGCGTAGAGAATTCGCCAGATTTTCGGCCTTTCGCCATGCAGACGCCCGTGCCCGTATCCCCGATCCGATGGCGGCCGATACCTATTTGCGCGCCAAGATTCGCTGGGAGGAAGGGGACTCGGAACAGGGGCTTGCCTGGCGGAGCTTTTATCAGGGCCTGCTTCGTCTCCGGCAGCGATTTGTCGTTCCCCGGCTTGTTGGTATGCCAGGCCATGGCTCCCGCTATTATCTGATCGGCCAGCGGGCGCTGCTGGTCGAATGGCGGTTGGGGGACGGTTCCATGCTCCGCCTGGTGGCCAATGCCGATGGAAAAATCCTCTCGGCCATTCCCGAGGTGCGGGGTACGGTTTTCTACGAAAGCGAGCCCGGCCTTGCCGGCAGGCTGCGCCACGGCAGCATCCCCCCCTGGTCGGCGGCGTGGTTCCTTGAGCCCGATGCAGGGAGTATCTCATGAGCACCGCCATGATCGACCAACTTTCCACCCTTTGCGGCATCGAGCAGAGCTACCATGATATCTGGGGCAAACCGCACCAGGTAGCCTTGGCCACGAAACGCGCCCTGCTGGCCGCCATGGGCGTGGACACGACCAATGAAGAAACGCTGACGGCCGCTCTCGCAGCCGAAGAAAGCCGACCGTGGCGCCGGCTCCTGGCGCCGGTTCTGGTGACCCGGACGCCGGCATCTCCCCTGCGTCTCGTCATCCATATCCCGCAATCCCGCTGCAGCCGCCGCTTTGCCTGGGAGCTTCGGGAGGAAGAGGGCGGGACGCAGCAGGGAGAATTTGTTGCAGCATCGCTTAAGTGTACGGAAAGCAGGGAAATAGACGGGGCGCTCATCGAGCGGCGTGAGCTCGAGCTCGCCGTTGCCGTTGCTGAGGGCTACCACCATTTCACTCTCCGGGAACTCGACCATGACGACCCGCTCTCCGGGGATCTGCCGGTCATCGTTGCCCCGCGCTCCTGCTATGTGCCGGCCGGACTCCAAGGGGAGGGCCGGGTCTGGGGACCTGCGCTCCAGCTCTATGGGCTGCGTTCACACCGCAACTGGGGGATAGGCGATTTTACCGATCTCAGTCGCCTTTTCGAATACTTTGCCGAGCGTGGCGCCGGCGTGGTCGGGGTCAACCCGATCAACGCACTCTTTTCCCACAATCCTTCCCACAAAAGCCCATACAGTCCGTCCAGCCGTCTCTTTTTCAATCATCTCTACCTTGACATCGAGGCCGTGCCCGATTTCCGGGAAAGCAGAAAGGCCCAGGAGGCCGTGCAAGACCCGCAATTCCAGGTGAGTCTGGCAAGCCTGCGGGAATCGGAACTGGTTGATTATGCCGGCGTCTCCAGCGCGAAGAAGGCCATCCTTGAGATTCTCTACCGGCATTTCCGCGACCATCATCTCAATCCGGGGAGCGACCGCGGCCGGGCCTTTCGAGACTTCCAGGAAAAAGGCGGGGAGTCCCTCCGGCTCTACGGACTTTTCGAGGCCCTGCAGGAGCGCTTCCATAAGGACGATCCTGCGGTCTGGGGCTGGCCGGTCTGGCCGGAACCGTTCCGATCTCCCGCTTCGTCCGCCGTGCTGCGCTTTGCCGAAGAGCAACGGGAACGGCTGGAGTTTTTCCACTATCTGCAATGGCATGCCAGTTTGCAGCTTGGCGCCGTAGGCCGCCGTTCCTTTGAGCTGGGCCTCAATGTGGGGCTGTACGCTGACCTGCCGGTGAGTGTGGACGGCGCCGGGGCAGAGACCTGGATGTATCAGGATCTTTATGCCCGAGAGGTGAGAATCGGGGCTCCGCCGGACGATTTCAATCTGAAAGGTCAGGATTGGGGATTGCCGCCGCTGATCCCGGTGAGACTGCGGGAGAGTGCCTATGCCCCCTTTATTGCCACCTTGCGCAACAACATGCGGCATGCCGGGGCACTCCGCCTCGATCACGTGATGGGCCTCATGCGCCTTTTCTGGGTGCCGTCGGGCAGAAGCCCACACGAAGGAGCCTATGTCCGCTACCCCTTTGCGGACCTGGCGGCCATCCTGGCACTGGAGAGTCAACGCAACCGTTGCCTGGTGGTGGGAGAAGATCTCGGCACCGTACCAGACGAGGTGCGGGAGACGCTCCTCCCCCAGGAGGTGCTCTCCTACCGGCTCTTTTACTTTGAAAAAGACGAAAAAGGGGCATTCAAGGCCCCACCGGATTACCCGGCCCAGGCCCTGGTGGCAGCCACCACCCACGATCTTCCCACCTTCGCCGGCTATTGGCAGGGCCACGATCTGGAACTGCGTACCGAACTCGATCTCTTTCCAACCCCAGCCCTGCGCAATAGCCAAATCATCGGCCGGGCCGAGGACCGGGCACGTCTGCTGCTGCTGCTCGAGCGCAACGGGCTCCTGCCGGAGGAAGCGGGTCTCGACCCGGCAGGGTATCCTGAAATGTTGCCTGAGCTCGCCCTGGCCGTGCATACCTTTCTCGCCCGCACCAGATCCAAGCTCTTCCTCTTTCAGCTGGAGGATGTCTTCGGGCAGATCGCGCAGGTCAATCTGCCGGGAACCGTTGATGAGTACCCGAACTGGCAACGCAAGCTTCCTCTCGAGCTGGAAGAGTGGCCGAAAGAAGAGCGCCTCACCCTCCATACAGAGGCGATCGAGCGGGAACGGGGGCGAGGCATCACCCCTTTGGGACGGGAGACGACATGGACGCCGGGGGAGGCTGGTTCCCAGATCCCCGTGGCCACCTACCGATTACAGTTTAACCACAATTTCACCTTCAAAATGGCCACTGAGCTCGTCTCGTACCTGCGAGGCCTCGGGATCAGCCATTGCTACGCTTCCCCCTTCCTCAAGGCGCGGCCCGGCAGCCTGCACGGCTATGATATCATCGACCATAATGCCCTCAATCCGGAAGTTGGCGATATGGATGATTTCAATCGGTTCACGGATGCCTTGCGCGCCGAATCCATGGGCCTCATCCTGGACATGGTGCCGAACCACATAGGAATCGGCAGCGACAATAAGTGGTGGATGGATGTTCTCGAGAACGGTGAATCTTCTGATTTCGCCGATTTTTTCGACATCGACTGGCATCCCATCCAGGAAGCGTTGCGGGGCAAGGTGCTGCTCCCTATACTCGAAGATCACTACGGCACCGTGCTGGAAAAGGGCCTGCTGGTGCTGCAGTTTACTGCCGAGAACGGAGAGTTCTCCCTCGGCTATCACGCGCATCGCTTCCCCCTGGACCCGGTCTCCTATGCCTTGATCCTCGGCCACGAAATCGAGCGCCTGGAAGCGCGCTTCCACTCCGAGGAGCCGATCTATCTGGATTTCCGCAGCCTGGTCACCGCCTTCGGCAATATCCCGGGGCACCGGACGACATCTCCTGAAAGCCGGCAAGACCGCCGCCGTGACAAAGAGGTGCAGAAGCGGCACCTCGCCCGGCTCTGTCTGGAAAATGTCGAGATCAGCCGTTTCATAGCCGAAAAAATAGTGATCTTTAACGGTACTCCGGGGGATGGGCAAAGTTATCAACTTCTGCATGAGCTGATCGAACGCCAGGCTTTTCGTCTCGCCTACTGGCGGGTGGCCTCCGATGAGATCAACTACCGCCGTTTTTTCGACATCAACGATCTGGCCGCCCTGCGCATGGAAAACCGCCGGGTCTTTGAGAAGACCCACCGGTTTGTGCTCGATCTTATCGCGGCGGAAAAGATCTCCGGACTGCGGATCGACCACCCGGACGGGCTTTATGATCCGGGCCAGTATTACCAGTGGCTCAACGAGGCCGCCCGCGGCAGGACCGTGTATACGAAGGGGCCGGGCTATACGACGGCGACGGCCGGAGCCGCGGGGCCGGGCATTTCGACCGGCATCTACGTGGTGGTGGAAAAGATCCTCGCCAGCCATGAACGGCTTCGCCGCAGTTGGCCGGTGCACGGCACCACCGGCTACGAATTCGCCATCCTGGTGGGCGGCCTTTTCGTGGATAACCGCGCCGAGCAGGCGATGACCTCGATCTATACGCGCTTTGTCGGGCATCGGATCGACTTCGAAGAACTTCTCTATGATTGCAAGAAACTCATCGTCAGGGTGGCCCTGTCCAGCGAGTTCACCGTGCTCGCCAATGAACTCGGGCGGATCTCGCAGGCGGACTGGCACACCCGGGACTTCACCCTGAACACGATCCGAGAAGCCCTCATGGAGATAGTCGCCTATTTCCCGGTATATCGCACCTATGTCACCGCCGACGGCGTCGATGAAGAGGACCGCCGCTATGTCGAGTGGGCGACCATGCAGGCAGAGAAACGAAGCCGGGCGGCGGATACCAGCATTTTCGGCTTTATTCGGGACGTGCTCCTGCTGGCCGGAAAGGACGAAAAGCAGGATGCCTATCGCCAAAAAATCCTCACCTTTGCCATGAAGTTCCAACAGTACACCGGACCGGTCATGGCCAAAGGGCTCGAAGATACGAGCTTTTACATTTATAACCGCTTGCTGGCACTCAACGAGGTGGGAGGCGACCCCCGGCGCTTCGGCGTGTCGGTGGCCGCCTTCCACCAGGCCAATCAGGAGCGGGCGGAACAGTGGCCCTGCAGCATGCTCGGCACCTCTACCCACGACAGCAAGCGCAGCGAGGATGTGCGGGTCCGCATCGCCGTGCTCTCGGAAATTCCCAAGTTATGGCGCCAGAGGGTGCAACGCTGGGGCATGCTGAACCGGACCAGAAAAAGCAGGATCGGCACTGAAAAGGCGCCTTCGAAGAACGACGAATACGCCCTGTATCAGATCCTGCTCGGGGCCTGGCCTCTGGAGGACCTTGACGGGGCGCAGTGCGAGAATTTCGCTGAACGTATCCGGCAGTATGCCATCAAGGCGGTCCGGGAGGCAAAGGTCCACAGCAATTGGATCAATATCAATGAGGAATATGAAAAAGCGATAACAGGCTTTGTCGGCAGTATCCTGGCGGGAGGCGAAAACAACCGGTTTCTGGCGGATTTTTTGCCCTTCCAGAGACAGGTGGCCCGTTTCGGACTCCTCAGCAGCCTGTCCCAGCTTCTGCTCAAGCTTACCGCGCCCGGGGTGCCGGACATCTACCAGGGAGACGAGCTCTGGCGCTTTGATCTCGTTGATCCGGATAACCGGCGGCCCGTTGATTATGCCTCGCGGCGAGGGCTCCTGGGTGAGATGGCGGAGCGCTTCCCCGCCGAGGGAGGCAACCGACTCGAAGAAGCGATACGACTCCTGGCGAAGCTCGAGGACGGCAGGGCAAAATTCTTTGTCATCCGCCAGACCCTGGCCTTTCGCAACCCTCGCCAGGCCCTCTTTCGCGAGGGGCGGTATGTGCCGCTTGCCGCGGCCGGTGAACGGGCGGAGCAGGTGGTGGCCTTTGCCCGCGTGGGCGGGGATGAGGCCTGTCTGGTCGTGGTTCCCAGACTGGTGGTGTCGCTTCTCGGTTTTCCCTCCGAGGCCTTGCCGGTGGGAGAGGTATGGGGCGAGACAGTGATCGCGCTGCCGTGGAGCATGTCAACGAAACAATTCCGGAACGTCTTCACCGGGGAACAGATCGGCGCTCGGCAAGGCCCGGCAGGGCCTGAGATTCCGGTCCGGAGTCTCCTCGCCAATTTTCCGGTCGCGCTCCTTGACATGGAAGCGTAGGGCGAAGGCAAACCGCGGCAGCAGGTCAGGACAAGGTAGCAGGCTTGACGTGGAACAGGACACCATGCACGCCGACATGATCTCCCCGGGATAGTTTTTTCCAGATCCGCGGCAGTGTCCACAATTACTTCATCACCTCAGGATGATGCAGGACCAGATAAACGGAGAGGTGAGAATATTCAGCAGCGGGGCATCGGAAAGATACCGGGCAACGGCCTTGGCAAGCAGCTTGTGTTTCTTATTTATATCCTCTTGAGTCGTTTCCCACGACATGACCTGATGTATGACATCTCACCGGGGCAGCGGTTTGCCGCATGAGAGCGGCAAACCTGTGCCGCCGGAGCGCAGCGACGCTCGAGCTACAGGTCCGTTTCCCCTTTTAATGAATTTGCTGGGGGCAGCACAACCGCTATGAAGAACGAGCGTCCTTGGCGATGGCATCAACCAAATCGGGGATAGTATAGGTCTGCGGCTGGATGTCGACCTTGAGGCCGTTTTCCTCGATGGTCCTGCCGGTGACCGGGCCGATGGCCGCAATCTTAATGCCGCTCATCAGCTCCTGCAGCTCCCGCGGACCCTTGACGCCGATCATTTCAATAAAATTGGTCACCGTGGACGAACTGGTGAAGGTGACGATATCCACATCCTTGTTGGCCAGTTTGGCCCGCAGCGTTTCATGCATACCTTCAGGCCGCTTGTTCTGGTAAACCGGCACAATGGTCACCCTGGCTCCGGCCTTGCCAAGCCTGGCCGGCAGGACCTCACGGGCCTTGAGCGCCCGGGGGATGAGGATGGCCTGACCGCCCACATCCATCTTTTCAAAGGCCTGGGCCAGTCCTTCGGCGGTAAATTTCTCCGGCAGAAGATCGCTGATCAGTCCATAGGCACGCAGGCAGTCATCCGTCACCTTGCCCACCGCGGCAATCTTGCAGGTGGCCAGGGCCCGGGTGTCCATGCCCTTGGCATAGAGACGGCCGAAAAAGGCGTGAATGGCGTTGATGCTGGTAAAGACAACCCACTGGAAGTCACCGAGCCGCTGCAGGGAATTGTCCAGCTCATCCCAGGAATCCGGGGGATGGATGGAGATGGTGGCGAATTCCAGGCAGTTGGCGCCGTTTTCCTCCAGCAGGGCCACCAGATCGCTGGCCTGCTCCCGGGTGCGGGTGACGACAATGCGTTTGCCGAACAGCGGCCTCTGCTCATACCAGTTGATGGTATCACGCAGCTTGACCACCTCGCCGACAATGGTCAGGGCCGGGGGCTTGATGTCATTGGTTCTGACGATTTCGGCAATGGTGTCCAGGGTGCCGACCACGGATTTCTGATTGGGACGAGAGGCCCAGCGCACCACCGCCACCGGTGTCTTGGGATCACGGCCGTGTTTCATCAGGTTGGCGGTGATTGACTCCAGATTTTTGATGCCCATGTAAAAAACCAGGGTGCCGACGCCGGTGGAAATTTTATCCCAGGCGATATTGGAGCTTTCCTTATCCGGATCTTCATGGCCGGTGATAAAGGCCACGGACGAGGTATAGCGGCGGTGGGTGATGGGCACGCCGGCAAAGGTAGCGGCCGCAGAGGCGGAGGTAACTCCGGGCACCGCCTCAAAGGACAGCCCGGCCTTGACCAACTCCTCAAGCTCCTCGCCGCCCCGGCCGAAGATAAAGGGATCGCCGCCTTTGAGCCGCACAACCCTTTTGCCGCTTCTCACCCGGTCAATAAGCATCTCATTGATCTCTTCCTGGGTATGGGTATGCTTGACACCGCCCTTTTTGCCGGCGTAGATGAACTCGGCATCTTCCGGCACGTATTTGAGCAGTTTTTCCCCGGCCAGATAGTCGTAAATGACGACTTCCGCTTTTTTGAGAATCTCCAGACCGCGCACGGTGATAAGGCCCGGATCACCGGGGCCGGCGCCGACCAGATAGGCCTTGCCTCTGTTCGGTTTTGCTGTATCAGTCAATTTCTTTTCCATATACCTCGGCAAGGATCGCCCCGCCGCCATCGGCAAGAATCTCTTCCGCCAGTTTTGTGCCTAATTTCTCCGCAGCAGCGGCATCGCCGGTCATCTCTCTTTTAATCATTTTTGAACCGTCCACCGAGGCGACAAGCCCGGTGATGGTCAACTGCGAACCCTTGAGCTGGGCAAAGGCTCCGATGGGTACCTGACAGCCGCCCTCAAGCCGGTGGAGAAAGGAGCGTTCCGCTCTGACCGCCACCGCGGTTGTTTCGTCAGCCAGGAAGGCAAGGGAGGCAAGAAGTTCCGTATCGGCCTTGCGCAGTTCGATGCCCACCGCCCCCTGCCCCACAGCGGGCAGCATGTCGGTCGGATCAATGTGGGAGGCAATGCGATGGGAAAGTTTCAGCCGGTTCAAACCGGCGGTGGCCAGGATAATGGCATCAAACTGTTTTTCATCAAGTTTTCTGAGCCGGGTATCAAGATTGCCCCGCAGGTCGGAAATGACCAGGTCGCTGCGCATCAGGCCGATCTGGGATTTGCGGCGCAGGCTGCTGGTGCCCACCCTGGCCCCCTGGGGCAGATCGGCAAATGTCTTGTAATCATTTGCGATAAAGGCGTCGCGGGGATCTTCCCGTTTGGTGATGATGCCCAAATGCAGTTCCTCCGGCAGCTCGGCAGGCACATCCTTCATGCTGTGCACGGCAAT
This sequence comes from Pseudomonadota bacterium, assembly GCA_018816555.1. Classification (GTDB taxonomy): domain Bacteria; phylum Desulfobacterota; class Desulfobulbia; order Desulfobulbales; family SURF-16; genus SURF-16. The sequence goes on along the minus strand of JAHIVT010000031.1, from coordinate 66,602 downwards.
GTCAACCTCATGCTGCAGCATGGCATCCTCGATCTCCTTGACAAAAAGGCCCTTGCCGCCGACCTTGGCCAGCGGCACGTCAAGAATCTTGTCCCCCGTGGTAGTGATCTTCACCAGCTCCACCTTGACCTCAGGGTATTGGGCTTCGATGAGGTTTTTAATGTTGGTACTCTGCGCCAAGGCCAGCAGGCTTGCCCGAGTTCCGATTTTGATTGTCTTCTGCATTGTTATTCCTTTATGCGATGGATTACGGTGATGAGCTTATACCCTTATTAATGGCAACTCGCACAATTCCCTCCGGAGCAGCCCGCACAACCGGATCCGGAGGATGATGATTCCGTGCCCTTCGGCCTGCAGCAGGCATAGGATGACATCAGTTTTTCCAGATCTTCGCTCTGACACTTGGGACAGACAGGCTTGGCGCTGCCCATCACCAGTGTCTCAAACTCGTTGCCGCATTTGCGGCACATAAAATCAAACAGCGGCATGATTATCACTCTCCTCGCATTATCCGGGGACAGGGACGGTTCGCGAACCGCCCCTTGGACTCCTTGCTCCCGGATGGTCGTCGCGACCCAGGTTTGCCGCGGCCTCAATCCGCCGCCAGCCGGTCAAGCAGTCCCGCCACCAAAAGAGGGATCATCAGCTCATGATGACCGGTGAAATTAAATCCTTTGCCGCCCCCGGCCGTGGGCCGGTTCACTACGTTGGTCATGGGCCTGTAATGGCGGATAAAGTCAAAATTGGCCGTGGTGAAATTCTCCACATGATGGCCAAGGTTCCGCACCACGGTAATGGCCTTGAGAAAGACCTCGGGCAACAGCACGGCCGAGCCGATGTTCAGATAGACCCCGCCTTCAAGCTCGCTGATCAAACTGCAGAAAAGCCGAAAATCATAATGGCTGGTTTGTCCGATGGCTGCACCGTCGGCGGAAGGATGGATGTGGACGATATCGGTCCCCACCGCGACATGGACGGTCACCGGCACGCCCAGCCGGTGGGCCGAGGCCAGCAGGCTCATGTTGTTATAAGGGAAATTTCGGTCAACGAGATATTCCCCCATGGCCTGGCCCAGGCCGATATTTTTTGCAGCGCCGCGATTGATGGCCGCATTCACCTCTTCGCCGGTTTCCTTGGCCGCCCCAAAGGCGCCGGTGCCCAGCACCTGGCCCACATCCTCGGAGGTGCGGCCCACCATGGCAATTTCGGTGTCATGGACAATACCGGCCCCGTTCAGGGCAATGCCGGTGATAATGGAGCGTTCCATGAGATCAATCAGCAGGGGATTAAGCCCCACCTTGATGACATGGGCGCCCATGCCGATGATAATGGGTTTGCCGTTTCTGTGGGCCGCGGCCAGGCGGTCGATCAGGTCCGGGAAATCAACCCCGGCAAACTGCCCGGGCAAGGAGGCGAGAAGATCACGCACCGTGGCCCCGGCTCCCACGGTCCGGGCAAAGTCGTCGACTGTCACCTTGCTGAAGCGGTCATGAACAGAATAGGTATTCAGGCCGGTTAAATCAATGGGTTTTCTGCTCATTGCGGCACATTCCCGTCCTGCAGGCTGCCGAAAAGCCGCTCATCAACCAGCCAGCAAAGCATGTGCTCGATCCACAGATGGGTCTCCTGGATATGGGGGGTCTTGGCACTCGGCACGGAAAGCACAAGCTCCGCCTCCCCTGCCAGTCTGCCGCCGCTGCCGCCGGTGAGCACAACGGTCCGCACACCGATCTTTCTGGCCGCGTCAAAGGCCCGCACCACATTGGGAGAATTACCGCTGGTTGATATGCCGAGTAAAATATCACCTTTTTTGCCCAGCGCCTCAACCTGCTTGGCAAAGATGTCATCATAGGAAAAATCATTGCCCACGCTGGTGAGAATCGAGGTGTCCGTGGTCAGCGCCAGGGCCGGCAGCGGAGCCCGGTTGATGAGGAAACGGTTGACGAATTCCGCGGCCAGATGCTGGGCGTCCGCCGCACTGCCGCCGTTGCCGCAGATCATCAGCTTGTTGCCTGCCCGGAAACAGGCGACAACCCAGTCCACCAGCTGAAATAGCTGCTGCCGGTGGTCCCGGTAAAAATCCTGCTTGGCGGCGATCGAGTCGGCCAGACTGCGCCCGAGAATGTTTTCCATAAGTCCATTATTCCTGATTGTTATTGAAGCGTTCAAAGATATATCAGGGCAAACTCTTTGTCAATGACCTGTTTTCCCCCTTTTCACTTTGACAGATTTGCTCATTCGGGTTATTTATACCTGCCAAATTCATCCACGAATACCAAGGCTCAATGGACCTGGCAAGATGAATGAACCTTCTCAGTGCAAGTATTTATCAGGTTAAAGCTCATATTTTACACTACTTCCGCAGGGAGAGACCATGAAACAGAAAAAAATTCTTCTCGACGAAAATGAAATGCCGACCCAATGGTATAATGTTATGCCGGACATTCCAAACGGCATCGATCCGCCCCTGGATCCCGAAACCAAACAACCGATGGGACCGGAAAAACTCGCCGCCGTCTTTCCCATGGGTCTGCTCGAGCAGGAGATGAGCGATAAGAGCTGGATCGATATCCCCGAGGAAGTGCAGGAGATTTATCATATCTGGCGGCCCACCCCCCTCGTGCGAGCCTATGCCCTTGAGGAAGCCCTGGGTACCAAGGCCAAAATCTACTACAAAAACGAAGGCGTCTCACCCTCCGGCAGCCACAAGACCAACAGCTCGGTGGCCCAGGCCTATTACAACAAGCGGGAAGGCGTCAAACGCCTCTCCACCGAGACCGGCGCCGGCCAATGGGGCAGCGCCCTTTCCTTTGCCACCCATAAGTTCGGCCTCGAATGCAAGGTGTACATGGTGCGCGTCTCCTATGACCAGAAGCCGTACCGCAAGATCATGATGAACACCTATGGCGCGGATATCGTCGCCAGCCCGAGCCCTGATACCGCCTTCGGCCGCAAAATCCTGGAGGATATGCCGGGCACCGCCGGCTCCCTGGGCATTGCCATCAGCGAGGCCCTGGAGGATGCCGCCACCAGGGATGATACCAAATACGCCTTGGGCTCGGTGCTCAACCACGTCATTCTGCATCAGTCCATCATCGGCCTTGAGTCAAAGAAACAGATGGCCAAGATCGGCGCCTATCCGGATGTAGTTATCGGCTGCTGCGGCGGCGGCTCCAACTATGCCGGCATGATGACTCCTTTTCTCACAGACAAACTGGAAGGAAAAAAGATCCGTTTTGTCGGCGTGGAGCCGGCCTCCTGTCCCACCCTGACCCGCGGCGTCTATGCCTATGACTACGGCGATGTCGCCCGCATGACCCCCCTGCTCTATATGTACACCCTGGGCCATGATTTCATTCCTCCGGGCATCCATGCCGGCGGTCTGCGCTATCACGGCATGTCGCCCATTGTCTCGGCCCTGGTCCGGGAAAAACTGATTGAACCGATAAGCGTGCATCAGATGGAATGTTTCGAGGCGGGCAGGCTTTTTGCCCAGACCGAGGGCATTATTCCGGCCCCGGAAACCTGTCATGCCATCCGGGCGGCAATCATTGAGGCCACCCGTGATCTCAATGATCCGCAGACCATTCTCTTCAACTTCTCAGGCCATGGACTCCTTGACCTGTCAAGCTATGAGAAATACTACGCCGGCGAACTGCACAACTACGATTACCCGGAAGAGGCCATCGCCGCAGCCACCAAGAATCTGCCGAAGATTTAATTGATCAATATGATTCCAACCAAAAACAGGGCATTGCTGCATGCGGCAATGCCCTGTTTTTGCTTTCTGCTTTTCACCCTGATCTTTGCCGCATCCTGCCCTGCCGGGGGGGTAAAGAAGCCCATTCTGCAAAAAATCGACAGCCTGATTGCCAACGGCGGTTATATGGTCGGCCCGGAAGACCATCCCCTTGCCGCTAAGAATGCGCATACCTTTTTTGTACCGGCAAGCACCCTGAAAATCGTCACATCCCTGGGTGCCCTGCATATACTGGGTGAGGATTTCCATTTCCGCACGGAATTTTATCTGGCAGGCAACAGCGATCTGTATATCAAGGGCTATGGCGATCCCTTTCTCACCTCCGAAGAGATTGCCGTCATCCTGCAAACCTTGCAGCAGCAGGGAGTCGGCACCATAAACAATATTTTCCTCGATGCCGATGCCTTCCAGCTTGAGCATCAGGCAGACGGCCGCAGCGAGACCCTCAATCCCTATGACGCGGCCAACAGCGCCCTGGCCGCCAACTTCAACACCATCAACTTCCGCAAAGGCACTGACGGTACCATCTCCTCGGCCGAAGCGCAGACCCCCACCCTGCCCATCATGCTGCGCCTGGGTAAAAACCTGCCGGCCGGCACCCACCGGATCAATCTTACCAACGATCACCAGGACATCCTCATCCACACCGGTGAACTGTTCCGCGGCCTGCAGAAACGGCTTGGCATCAAAGGCCGGGGCGTCATTACCGGAAAAACCGTGCCCGGCGAGGCAAAACTCATTCTGACCCACACATCGAGCCAACCCCTTGAGCAGGTTATTGCCGGACTGCTGCGCTTTTCCAACAACTTTATCGCCAACCAGCTTTTTCTCAGCTGCGGGGCAAAGGAAAAAGGCTATCCGGCCACTTGGCAGAAAAGCCGGGATGTTTTCCGCAACTTTCTTGCCTCATTTGGCTTAAACGAGCAGCAGATCGTTATGGTTGAGGGCTCGGGTCTGTCCAGAAACGACCTGATCACCCCCGCCACCATGGTAAAAATTCTGCAGGCCTTCCGGCCTTATGCCCACTTGCTGCATATGGACAAAGGTCGACTGATCAAGTCAGGCACCCTGACCGGCGTCTACTGTTATGCCGGCTATTTTCCCAGGGGAGAAGACAAAATCCCCTTTGTCGTCATGCTGAACCAGCCGAAAAATCTGCGGGATCAAGTTGTTAATCTGCTTGAAAAATTATCCAACACTCCTTAATCTTGATATACACCACTAACCTGTCAATTCAGAATTCAGTAGTCAGAAGACCACTCTTCTCACTTTTTACTTTTCACTATTTACTTCACGAGAGGGATTGCAATGAACTGGAAAAGTTTATTTCAGCTATCTAAGAACATGTCTGCAGATGAGGCCCGCGCCTTTTTGAAGGAAAACCCGTCTGACAGCTATCAGCTTCTCGATGTCCGGCAACCCAAGGAATACGAACTCGAACATCTGCCGGGCGCTATTCTCATTCCCGTCAAGGAGCTGATGTCCAGGATTAACGAACTGGACCCTGCCAAACCTACCCTGGTTTACTGTGCCATCGGCGGACGCAGCAAGGCTGCCGCTCAGATGCTGCAGGGTAGCAATTTCAGCGAAGTTTACAACATTTCCGGCGGCATCAAGGCATGGAACGGTTTCAAGGCCAAAGGGCCGGAATCCCTGGGTATGGAATTTTTCACCTCAGGGGAATACAAGGATGCCTTTACCATGGCCTACACCATGGAAGAAGGCCTGCAGCAGCTTTATCTCGCTTTTGCGGAAAAATGCGACAGCCCAGCAGAAAAGGATCTGCTTCTGCGGCTGGCAAGCTTTGAGGACAAACACAAAGCCAAGCTGATCGCTGATTTCAAACCATCCGAGGCGGACATTCCCAGGGTGGACAAACAGAGCAATATCATGGAAGGCGGCTTCAGCCGAGAGGCTATTTTAAACCACTTCCAGCAGCATCTCTATGACCAGCAGGACATCCTGTTCCTGGCCATGATGCTTGAAACCCAGGCCCAGGATCTCTACAGCAGGATCGCCAGCAAAAGCCCTGACCAGCATAGCAGAGAAATGTTCGTCCATCTGGCGGAAGAGGAAAAAATGCACCTTGGCTTCATCGCCAATGAACTGGACAAGCTACTGAGCGCCAGGGGCAAGCAGGACTGACCGGCAATCCGCCTGTTGAGAGCAGAGCACTTCTGCAAATTCTGGCTGGCTTTGCAACTTCTGCGCAAAAAAAAGAGGGTCGGAAACGACCCTCCTGCCATCAGCTTCTATGCCAAGCTGTTTTTCTACCTTCGCTGGGGACACTTGGCGGGGTTGAATTCGTCTTTCTGGCCGGGACCGCATTCAGGTGCGCCGGACTGACCCTGCTCATCAACCTGTTTCTTTTTGCCCTTTGCGCCATGACCGCTATCAAAACCGGCAGGTTGCCGCTGCTCATCAACCTGAACCTGTTTTCCCTCCTCTTTCCGGCCACGACCATTATCAGGGGCTACAGGCCGGCGCTGCTCCTCAACCTGCACCTGTTTCCGCTCCTCTTTCCGGCCGTGGCCAGTATCAGGTGCTGCAAGCTGACGCTGCTGCTCTATCTGTGCGGGCACCTTCTCTACTTTCCTGCCGCGGTTGTTATCAATGCCTGCGGGCTGGTGCTGTTCCTTAACCTGCACCTGTTTCTTTTCCTCTTTTCTGTCACGGCCATTATCAGGGGCTACAGGCCGGCGCTGCTCCTCAACCTGCACCTGTTTCTTTTCCTCTTTTCTGTCACGACCATTATCAGGGGCTACAGGCCGGCGTTGCTCCTCAACCTGCACCTGTTTCTTTTCCTCTTTCCGGCCACGGCCATTATCAGGGGCTACAGGCTGACGCTGTTCCTCCGGCATAAAGTGCTGGGACATGTTTCTTTTCTTGCCAGGGGTTCTCGGCGTGGAAACAGCGATGAGCTGCAGGGCCTTCGGTGCTTTGCCTGGATGGAGAACAGATTTATCCCTCTCCCTGATAAATTTGCGGGCCTGTTTCAACTCTTTTACCTGCACATCCTTTATCCGGTGGGGAGGAGCTTTGTCCGCGGGAATCCGCTTGTCCGAGACAAAATAGCTCTCCCTTGACGGTTTTATATCAGGCGTACCCGGTCTCATATGATTTTTGACAAATATTTTTTCCTTAATGATCTTCGTATCGACATGATCATCATCCCGAAAACCCCTATGAAAATTCTTCTGCCTGACAATGGTAGGCCCGTTGTTGACATAAACGTTCTTATAAACCTTGGTGACGTTTACCCGCTTGATATCGACATGGGTGATGTTGACACTGTTGCGACCATAATAGCCCCGTCCGTAGTACATTTCACCAGGCGCCAACGGTACCCATCCCACATAATCCTCTGTCCTGGTCCAACCGACATAGCCCGGTCCCCAGTAAACGGAACCGTGATGAGGAGGTACCCAGAACCAGCCGATGGCCGGGGCAAAAGCCCATCTGCCGTAATGATAAGGCGCCCATCCCCAAGGCTCGGAGGACAGCCAGACATAATCATGGCCCCGCCAGATCCATCTGCCATGCCGGTAGGGAGCCCAGTTGGGACCGACAAAGGCCGTCGGGGTCCAGACATTGCCGTAATCCGGCACCCGCACCCATCTGCCGCTGCGTCCCAGCTCAGAAGAATAGGGGCTGAGCTCGGAGGGCAGATAAGAACCTGCCACGGGGACGTTTCTCGGAAAAAGTTCATCATGCCTTGCCCTGTTCCACAAGTCCCACTCATCCGGCGGACCAAGCGGAGCAATATCGCCGTTGGTATCCCTGCCGAGCGACACCGTCTGACCGGCGTTTACCCTGGTATTACCGAGCTGATTCTCCGTTTCAACGTATCCCTTGTAGCACGACACATCCGAGAACTGGTCCTGGACATCGACCCTGAAAATCGCCCGGTCAAAAGCCCGGGTTGAAGTATCAGGATTATCCATCTGGATGACGCTGCCCTGGGGCGCATCGTAATGAACATAAACACTGCCCTGGGAGAGATAAAACTGCGAGGAATCCTCATCCATGGAAAGTATCTGCAGAGAGGTGTTGCCGTCAAGTCTGATATAACTTCCGGAGTTGAGCTGCAGTTCGGCTATGCCATCCTGGGGAACCCAGATCTGATCACCTTCACCGATGGGTGTATTGATCGACAGCAGTCCCCACTGGCCCGCCTCAGGGGTCATGATCTGGGCATCACCTTCGAGATAACTGAGACGCATATAGCCGAGACCCGCGTAAACGGAAAAGGCGTAAGCCTGCACGACAATCAGCACAGCGGCAATCAGCACAGCCTTTACTATTTTCATTTCGTCCTCCTTGAAATTGCCTGTTCAGGCGAGGTTGCCAGTCAGCTTGATCCCGCCCTGTTTGCTCTGGCGAGACAATGAAGCGCTGACAACCTGATAATAATCAATTCATCGGTTTTAATATAATTCAAGAGCGCTTTCTTTGCTTCTCTTTTCATTTTTTCATTTTCGAAATTGCAATGATGCATCTTCCATGGTCTGAGCACATGCAAAAACAATGCAGCCAGGCCTCACAGCCATGGCCAGTCCACCCGTTTCCTGCCATATTTTCTTTCACTTTTTTCCCCTAACGGGGTATAATGATTTTTTAAATTTCGGCGTGTTTTTCCGGCCTTCTGTGCCGCCACGCCTCAAGGCAGCTGCGGAACACGCCGAACTTTTCCGGGGGAAAAGACCATGGCCATTTTCCGATCCCTGTTCATTGCGCTTACCATTTTTTTTGTCCTCGCCTCCTCTGATAGTGTCCAAGGCAACGATTGCCGGGAGCCCGTCTGGGCCGGACGCTTCTATCCGGCCGACATCAACGCCTTGACCGCCGACCTTGACAGGCTCTGCAGTGAAGCCCGACAGGACAGCTTTGCAAGACCTGCCGGCAAGTCACTGCGCGCCCTGATACTGCCCCATGCCGGCTATATTTACTCCGGTCCCACGGCAGCCCACGCCGCCCTGGTGCTGGACAAGAAACAGTTCGACAAGGTGATTCTGCTCGGCCCGGACCACCAGGTCGGTTACAAAAGCGCTGCCATCAGCGATGTGAGCAGTTACCGCACCCCCCTGGGCAAGATCCCGCTCCACGCCGATGCCCGCCGGCTGCTCCGGCAGACCGAACTGTTCCGGCCGATTCCGGAAGGCTATGATGCGGAGCACTCTCTCGAGGTCAACCTGCCTTTCCTGCAGTATCTGCTCGGCAACTTTGCCCTGGTGCCCATTGTGCTGGGTTCGGCCCAGCCTGCGCCCATCGCCGCAGCCCTTGCCCCGCTGCTCACCCCAAGAACCCTGGTGGTGGTCAGCTCGGATCTCTCCCACCACCTGCCCTACGACCTGGCCATGGGCAAAGATAAGCAGACCATCAATCACATCCTCAATCTGGACGGTCAGGCACTGGCTTCAAGTGAGAACAGCGCCTGCGGCCTGGTGCCTCTGCAGGTGCTGATCAATCTGGCCCGCCGCCATAACTGGCAGCCCGTGCTCATTCATTATGCCAACAGCGGCGACACGGCCGGCAGCCACGACAAGGTTGTCGGCTATGCCGCCATTGCCTTTTACGGAGATATCACCATGGACAAGCAAAACACCTCATCCAGCGCAATTAATGCCGAGCAGGGCAGGATTCTACTCACTCTGGCCAGGCAGACCATCGCCCTCAAGCTCGGTCTGACCGTGCCGGAGGATGAACGTAAAAAACTGGAGACAGAACTGCGTGATCCGGTTTTGCAGCAGGAGCGGGGCACCTTTGTCACCCTGCATAAACACAGACAACTGCGGGGATGCATCGGTTCCATTGCAGCGGAGGAATCCCTGGCCGCCAATATCCGCCACAACGCGGTCAACTCCGCCTTCGGCGACCCAAGATTCCCGCCGTTGCAGAAAAAAGAATTCGATGAGGTGGATATCGAGGTGAGCATCCTGACCGAACCCCAACCGCTGACCTATGACAAAGGAACGGATCTGCCGACCATACTGCGTCCGAAGATTGACGGGGTCATCCTGCGGGACGGCATGGCCGGCGCCACCTTTCTGCCCCAGGTATGGGACCAGCTTCCCCAACCGGAAGATTTCCTCAGCCGTCTCTGCATGAAGGCGGGACTTCGCCCCAATGCCTGGCAAACAGGAAAACTGGAGGTTCTCACCTATCAGGTCCAATACTTCAGCGAATAATAGCGAAAAAGGCGTCAGCCGGCTCGTCATGTCCATCGGGCTTTCCTCGGTGGTGATGCAGCTGGTGCTGGTGCGGGAATTTCTGGCTCAGTTTCAGGGCAATGAATTCACCATTAGCCTGATCTTTTTTTCCTGGCTTATCCTGGGCGGCATGGGGGCCTGGTTGGCCCTGCTTGCCATCCGCCGCAGACCGGCGAGTCTCAGCCTGCTGACCCGATACTCTCTCCTGCTGGCCGCCCTTGCCGTCATCGAGGTCCTGTCCATCCGCACTCTGCGGGACATTATCTTCCTGCATGGCGCGGACGTCGGCTTCTATCCCACCATGGCAGCCATCTTCGGTCTGACCGCTCCTTTTGGGCTTTTGAACGGTTTTCTCGTGCCCTACAGTCTTTATGTGCTGCGGAACCAAAACCCAGACTATCCCGGGGCACGGATCTACATGCTCGACAATGTGGGCGATATCTGCGGCGGGATGCTGTTTTCTTTTGTCCTGGTATTATGGCTCACTCCCCTGCAATCCATATTCGTGGCCAACCTGCCTCTGCTGGTTGCGGCAACGCTTATCGTCGCAGGCAGGCAACAGGTGCGACCGGCTTTTCTCCTATCCCTGGCTGGCGCCATGGGTGTACTGCTGATCGGTCTGCTCCTTGAAAATAAATCCCTCACCCCCTTTGAGGGACGCCTGATCCACTATGAGGAATCCCGTTACGGCCGCATCACCGTGCACCAGGACCGGGAACTGCTGACCATCTTTGTCGATGGCTCCCCCATTTTCAGCAACCAGAATATCAGTCAGGACGAGGAGGCCATTCATTTCCCCCTGTCGCAGATTGGCGACCCCCATGACATTCTCCTCATCGGGGCCGAAGGTGGTATGCTGCAGGAGGTGGCCAAATACCGGCCCGCCCGGGTGGATTATCTTGAGATCGACCGCAAACTGACCGATGTCCAGCTGCGTTACAAGCTACTGCAGCCCCTGCCGGAACTTCACATCATTCATCGGGACGGCAGGGCCTTTCTGGCCGGCACCGACCGGCGTTATGACGCCATTATCATCAACCTGCCGGAACCCGACACCTTTCAGATCAACCGCTTTTTCACCGGCGAGTTTTTCCGTCTGGCCCGCGAGCATCTGCGACCGGACGGGGTTTTTTCCTTCAGAGTGGCGGGCTTTGACAACTACCTGTCCGACCCCGCCCGCTTGAAAATCTCCTCTCTCTTTAACACCGCCCGGCTCCATTTCTCACACGTCCTGTCGCTTCCAGGCAACAAAATCACCTTTCTCTGCAGCGATCGACCGCTGAATGCGGATATTGCTGCCCTGCTCAAAAGTAAAGGGATTCACACCACCTATATCAGCAGTTTTTTTTCCGGCAACATCACCCCGGAACGGCTCAAGTACCTGCAGGACAACCTGCTGGCCGACACCCCGGTAAACCTTGACACCTCGCCTTTTCTGCTGCGCATCATGTTCCAGCAATGGTTTGCCCGTTTTGCCACCTCTCCCCTGCCATTTACCGTGGCAGGCTTCATCCTGCTGCTCCTGTATCTCTGCCGCTCCCGGCGGGAGGAACTGGTGCTCTTTTCCACCGGCTTTGTCATCATGGGCAGTGAAACCCTGGTCATCTTCGTCTATCAGATTCTTTTCGGCTATGTCTACGAACAGATCGGCCTGCTGGTTACCGTCTTCCTCACCGGTCTGCTGCCCGGAGCCTGGCTCGGAGAACGGTTGCGTCGCCGCAGAAACTTTAAAAAAAGCCTGGCCCTCTGCGACACACTCATCATCATGACCCTGGCCATGCTTCTCCTGGCCCTGGTCACCGCCCATGACCGGCTGCAGCCAGGCTTTTTCCTGCTGTTCGGCTTTGCCATCTCCCTGCTATGCGGCTGCCAGTTTCCCCTGGCCCTTACCCTGGGGGGCGGCGACAACCCTGCTGCGGCCAGAATCTTTTCCTCGGATCTTATCGGCGCGGCCTGCGGCACCCTGATCACCAGTCTGCTGTTTATCCCCTTTCTCGGCATTTTCTGGGCCACGGCCGGTCTCATGCTGATCAAGATTTTCGGTATGTCCGCCCTGGCCTGTGGAGTGAGGAGTAAAAAGTAAGGAGTGAAGAGTGAGAAAAAAACCCGGAAACAGGCGAAAGAGCAGTGGGGAATTATTGGGGAAAAATTATTCCATAGCCGGACACCTTCAGCCGGAGCGAGGTGCTCCCTCCCTCACTCCTAACTTCTCACTTCTTACTTTTCACTTTCTTATGATAGAATCATTTCATGAAACCCATTGACCGCCGCACTTTCCTCTGTTTGAGCGCAGCAATGCTTGCCCAGTCCGGCGCCGCCCATGCCGGACTCTGGCCCTTTCAGAACGACAGGCATGAGCTATCAGGAGAGGAAGACATCCGGGGTACCATTTTTAAAAACGATGCACCCAAAACCCTGTGGAAGTGGCACAAGGAGGGATTTTCCTACCAGAAGCTGGAAGACCGGAAGGTGATGTGCAACATCTGCCCCAATCGCTGCCTGCTGGAACCGGGCGACCGCAGCATCTGCCGCTCAAAGGTGAACATGGACGGCACCCTTTACAGCCTGGCCTACGGCAATCCCTGCGCGGTGCACCTTGATCCGGTGGAAAAAAAACCCCTCTATCACTTCAAGCCCCAGACCACCGCCTTTTCCATTGCCGCCACCGGCTGTAATTTCCGCTGCCTCAATTGCCAGAACTGGGAGATCTCCCAGGCCAAGCCCCATGAGGTGCGCCATGAGGAAATGTTTCCGGCCGAGGTGGTACGGAAGGCACGGGAGGCCGGGGCCGCCTCCATCGCCTACACCTACTCCGAGGCTACCACCTACTTCGAATACATGATCGACACCGCACGCCTCGCCCGTCAGGCCGGCATCAATAACCTGTGGATCTCCAACGGTTTCATCAATAAAGAGCCCCTGCTGGAATTATGCAAGGTGATCAATGCCGCCAACGTCAATCTCAAGTCATTTGATGACGCCATCTACCGCAAACTGAACGGCGGCCGGCTGCAGCCGGTGCTCAACACCTTCAAAACCATGAATGAGCAGGGGGTCCATTTTGAAATGACCACTCTGGTGGTGCCGGGCTATATCGATAACGAGGAGATGATCAAAGAGATGTGCGGCTGGATAGTGACCAATCTCGGGCCTGATCACCCCCTGCACTTTCTGCGTTTTTTCCCGAACTACAAGTTGACCAGACTGCCCCCCACCCCTGCCTCCACCCTGGACAACTTCAGGAAACTGGCCATGGCCGAGGGTATACGCTATGTCTATCTGGGCAACCTGCCGGATCATCCGGGCAGCAACACTTACTGCCACCATTGCGGACAACTGCTCATCGAACGACGCGGCTACCGGATGCCGGTCAACAATCTGGAGGGGAGCCTCTGTAAATTCTGCCGGACCACCATCCCGGGAGTCTGGCAATAGCCGCAGGATCAAGATTGCCATGTTCTTTCGCCTTACCGCCGATCTGCTGGTGATCGTTCATCTCCTGTTCATCATCTTTGTGGTGACCGGAGGTTACCTGGTCCTGAAATGGCCACGCTTGATGTTCCTGCATATCCCCGCTGCGGCCTGGGGAGCACTCATTGAATTTGAGGGCTGGATATGCCCCCTCACCCCCCTTGAACAGCACCTGCGCCGGGCAGGCGGACAATCCGTCTACAGCGGCGGTTTTGTGCAACATTATGTGGAGCCCATCGTTTATCCCGCCGGCCTGACCCGGGAGATGCAGATCCTTTTCGGTATCGCTGTCGTGGCAATTAATCTCCTGGCCTACGGCTGGCGGCTCATTGGTCTGAAAAGGGATGAGAGGAGGAAAGAGTAACAGGTATGGCGGGGAGTATCTTCCCGATAAGGCAGGTGTTTATTCGATAACCATCAGATGCTGGCCAGGGACGACAACATCGTTTTCAGCCACAAGAATTTCTCTGACCAGGCCGATGCCCTGGGACTTCAACTCATTTTCCATCTTCATTGCCTCCAGGACAATGAGACCCTGACCATCCTGCACCAGGTCCCCTGACATCACCTGAAAACGGACGATGCGGCCGGCCATGGGGGCGCAGATAGTCTGGCGGGAAACCCCGGCCGAGCGTTTACTCTCATCAGAGGGCTGCCGGCTGCGGGGATCATAAAAATCCACATCCATGGTCTTGCCGGCAACCACCACGGCGAAACTGTCTTTCTCTCTGCTGACAAAGGCGTCATAGGATCGATTGTTGACTAAGATGGAGAAAAACCCGCCGCTCAGGGCCGACGCGTCGGCTTGGTAGCTGCGACCATCCACCCACACCCTGAGCCCACCGGCTGTCTTCTCATATTCGACCTGATACGTTCTCTTATCCACCTGCACCGCGTGCTTCATGGCTGCCTGTCCGAACGGAGGCTTCCACCAGGATAATAAAATAGGAAAAACGACATAAAATCAGATAAATATAAAAAAAAGTCGAGGTGAAACATGAAGTTGCAAATCTCCTTTAAGCCGTTGCAAAAAAATAACTATTACATGAAGATACTACCGGCATAAGAGCCCGTAACGAACTATTTGGAAATATAATGATTATTTCCTAACGGCCCCTAAAATCGTGTTGCCCAGAACTGATACTTGCTGGCCATCCGCCAGAGGCCGGTCTCTTCCGTGGCAACGCGCTCCTCTCGGGCAGGAGAGGATGACAGGGTGCTGCAGACAGAGGCGATAATGGCCAGATCCGCCAAAATGTCCGGTGCCGGATGTGGGGCAAGGTGGCGGTCAAGAAAACGGGTATCGAACTTGCCGCTGATAAAGGTCTCATCGATTAAAATCGCCCGGTGCAGATCGAGATTAGTCTTCACCCCGAAAACAATGCATTCATCCAGGGCCCGCAGCATCCTGCGTCGCGCCTCTTCACGGCTTCTTGCCCACACCGAAATTTTGGCGATCATGGGATCATAATGCAGGGACACATCCCACCCCTCATAAACCCCGCTGTCAACCCTGACCCCCGGCCCCTGGGGAAAAACCGCCTTGCGGATCTGCCCCGGAGCCGGCATATAATCATTACCTGGGTCCTCGGCATAGATACGGCATTCCATGGCGCAACCGTTGCGGTGGACATCCGACTGGGCAACACTCAGCTGCTTTCCGGCCGCGGCCAGCAGCTGCTCCCTGACCAGGTCGATGCCGGTCACCAGTTCGGTCACCGGGTGCTCCACCTGGATCCGGGTGTTCATCTCCAGAAAATAAAAATTTTTCGCCTCATCCACCAGAAACTCCACCGTGCCCGCCCCGGTGTAGCCCACGACTGTGGCCGCCTGCACCGCTGCTGTGGTGAGTTTGTCGCGCAGATCATCATCAACAAAAACCGAGGGGCATTCTTCGATCACCTTCTGGTAGCGTCGCTGGATGGAACACTCCCGCTCAAAAAGATGTATGACATTGCCGTGTTCGTCAGCAAGAATCTGCACCTCGATATGCCGGGCATCCGGGAAATAACGCTCCACCAGGATATGGGAATCGGCAAAAGAGGCATAGGACTCGCGCCGCACGGCGGAAAAGGCATCCTGCAGGTCATTTTCATTGGTGACGATGCGCATTCCCTTGCCTCCGCCGCCCGCGGCAGCCTTCAGCATAACCGGCAAGCCGATTTCGGCACAGACACGACGGACCGCCTCCAGATCCTCCAGGGCCTCCGTTGTTCCGGGGATGACCGGCACGCCATTTGCCAGCATGGTTTTCCGCGCCACGGTTTTATTGCCCATCTGCTCGATCACCTCGGGCGACGGACCGATGAAGACCAGCCCCGCCTGCCGGCACTTGCCGGCAAAGTTTCTGTTCTCCGATAAAAAACCGTAACCCGGGTGGATCGCCTGGACCCCGGACCTGCGGCCCACCTCCAGGATGGCATCGCCGTCAAGATAGCTCTCTATGGCCGGGGCAGGGCCAATGCAGTAAGCCTCATCCGCATAGCGGACATGCAGGGACTTCCTGTCCGCTTCGGAAAAGACGGCAACAGTGGCAATGCCCATTTCCCGGCAGGTCCGCATGACCCTGATGGCGATTTCGCCGCGATTTGCTATGAGGATTTTGTTAAACATGAATGTGTCTTTTGCGTTTTGACTGTTGATTTTCCGACCAGGAAGATGGCACTTTTAAAACCCTGGCATAAAAAAAGAACTTTTTATTATAACGGCATGTTGCCATGTTTTTTCGGGGGATTTTTTATCATCTTCGTCTTCAATCGTTCAAGGGCCATGATCAGCTTCCAGCGGGTGTCCTCCGGCATGATGATCTCATCAATATATCCCCGCGATGCAGCTACATAGGGGTTGGCGAAGCGCTCCCGGTACTCCTCCAGCTTTTGTTGACGGTATGTTTCACCCTGCTGCGTGGCGAGCTCCCGCCGGTAAATGATGTTCACCGCCGCTTCCGGGCCCATCACGGCGATTTCCGCCCCCGGATAGGCGAAATTGTAATCCCCGCGGATATGCTTGCTTGACATGACGCAGTAGGCACCGCCATAGGCCTTGCGCGTTATGAGGCTGATCTTGGGCACCGTGGCCTCGCAATAGGCATAGAGGAGCTTGGCTCCATCCCGGATGATGCCGTCAAGTTCCTGCTCCTTGCCGGGCAGGAATCCCGGCACATCAACAAAGGTGACCAGCGGGATGTTAAAGGCGTCGCAGAAGCGGACAAAACGCGCACCCTTGCGGGAGGCATTGGTATCAAGGGCACCGGCCAGATGGGCCGGTTGATTGGCGACAAGACCCACCGATTTGCCGTTGAGCCGGGCAAAGCCGATAACCAGATTAACGGCATAACCGCTTTGCACTTCAAAAAATGAGCCGTCATCCACCACGGCTCGGACCAGGGATTTCACATCATAGGAGGTCCGTGAATCGGCCGGGATGAAATTATTCAGCAAGGGCTCGCGGCGGCGGGGATCGTCAAAACATTTTTTAACCGGGCTTTCTTCCAGATTATTTGACGGGATATAGTCAAGCAACTCGCGGATGAGAACAATACACTCCTTGTCATCCGCGGCAACCAGATGGGCTACCCCGCTCAACTGATGATGGGTATTGGCGCCGCCGAGTTCCTCCATGCTGACATCCTCGTGGGTCACCGCCTTGATCACCTCCGGACCGGTGACAAACATGTGACTCTGCCCTTCAACCATGACGATGAAATCGGTCAGCGCCGGTGAATAGCTCGCTCCGCCGGCGCAGTGCCCCATGATGGCGGAAATCTGGGGAATGAGACCGGAAGCCTGGGTATTTTTTAAAAACAGTTCCGCCACGCCGGCCAGACCGCAGACGCCTTCCTGGATGCGGGAACCGCCGGAGTCGTTCAAGCCGATAAATGGCGTGCCAAGCTGCATGGCCTTGTCCAGCACCTTACAGATCTTTTTGGTGTTCTCCTCGGAAAAAGAGCCGCCCATGACCTTGAAGTCCTGGGCATAGGCATGGACCAGCCGTCCGTTGATCATGCCGTTGCCGGAGATCACCGCATCGCCCGACACCCGTTTCTTTTCCATGCCGAAATCCGTGCAGCGGTGGGTGACAAAGCGGTCAATCTCCTGAAAAGTTCCCTCGTCAAAAAGAAATTCCATCCTCTGTCTGGCGGTCATGACGCCGCCGGCGGCGCCAGCATCAACCGCAAGTCTTTCCCGATCAGTCATCTCAATATTTCTGCGGGCAAGTTCGCCGTAAAGATTCGACTTAGTCATTGCCTGCTGCTCCCTGGGCTTCCATGGACGGCCATGAGGTCTGAATGATCCGTAAGATCTTTTCCTCGGCCTGCACAAGCTGCCTCTGGGCCTGCTTGACCTCCAGCAGGGTCTCCTGGAAATTACGATAAAGGCGCGCCAGACAAATTTCATGGGCCAGGGCCGCTGATGCCTCCAAAGTGAGATCCTCCAAAATTTTCATATCGTTCTCCGTGAAGATAGCCTGGGATGTCTTGCTTACATTTAAAACGCCGATGCTTTCGCCGGCAGGGCTGATGAGCGGCATGCTGATCAGGGAATTGTTCGAGTACTGGCTGGGATCAGGGGAGCGCTGGATACCCTTTTCCTGTTCGATATTCTGGATAAAGATCGGTTTTTTGCTCATGAAACAACGGCCTGAAACACTGGTCTCATTGATCACCTGCATCTGGCCTAGGATTTTGTCTTTGTTTCTGCCGAAAGCGGCCTCAACTCGCAACACTCCCCTGTTGAAAATCATAATTGAGCCTTTCTGCACATCAAGACAGTCCATGCAGGCCTCAAGAATCGTATCAAGGGTCTGATTGACACTGCTGACCGATGTGCTCCTGGCGATTCGGTGCATGGCTTTGATCTTTTTGCGCTCAACACGCATCTGACTGAGCAGCTTTTTATTTTCCACCTCTGCGGCGAACTGGCCTTCATGCTTGCGGAAACTGCGATACAAAGACCAGCTGAGAGCCTGCAACAGCTTTCTTCCTGTCTGCTCCGACTCCTGCTGGATCTGCCGGAAATTTCCGGCGGAAAGAGAAAACAACTCTGACTTCTCCATGGCCACCCAGTCTACATTGGCTGGCTCTTCGGCAATCAAGGCATCTTCACAGAAGTGCTGTCCCGCTCCTTTGACCTCAAACAGCTCCTTTTCCTGCCATGCCTCAAGCCCGCTTGCTCCCACAGTAATGCCGAGGACCTTTTCCTTGCGCACCTTCCCCTTTACCACCACAAACAGCCTATCAGGGAATGCGCCTTCCTGCACGACAAGCTCACCCTGCTGAAACATCTCCTGCTGAAGAAACGGCAGCAGCAGCCCGCACTCTTCATCGGTCAATTCAGAAAAAAATTGCAAATTGTGCAATTCATGACAAATATAAGAACAGGGCATGAATAGTTCTCCTGATAACTGGCAATGATCTATAAGAGACGATTTTTCACGAAACCATTTCTTCTGGCAGAAATATAAAAATTACACAATGATGGAATAATACTTGTCAAGGTTTGAATGAATATTGTTTTATTTTTTATAGGTTTTGCAAAAAAACAGTAATCATCATTGATTCACCCGATTGTTGATGTCATAATAACCTATTGAGAAAAATAATTTCCTGGTAGCGGTTGAACCTAAATCACCATGCATGAGGGGTAAAAATGGCCAGTGAACATCCGACAAATGAGCGCAGGCGGCACAAAAGATATCTTGTCCGGGACGGCACCTATGCCTTTCTTCGACCGCCTGCCAACAAAATAGGGCAGATAATCGATATCAGCCTTTCAGGGTTGGCCTTCTGCTATTTTACCACAAACGGCGCGTCACGGGATGCCAATGGCCTTGATCTGCTGGCTGATGACGGTATCTGTCTGGAGGATGTTCCCTATACCACGATAAATGATTTTATTCTTCCCACCGAACAACCTTTCAGCCAGATTACCATGCGGAGACGTTGCATCAAGTTCGGGCCATTATCGGAAAACCACCTCGATTATCTGCAGAAAATTATTAATAAATACGGACAGGCGGAAGAGACGGGACAAAGGATGTAACATCCCTGCCCGCCTTTCTCCATCTACCAGGGAGTAACCGATGACCCACGCAGTACAACAGTCACCCCTTTTCTGCGATCCGCAAAGTTTCCCCATGGGTGACGACGTGATCTTTGCCTTCAATGGACAACTCAACGATTCCATTCTCGCCTATGCGGATAAAATCAAATGTTCAGCCGGACAGGAAATCGAACTGCAGGACTGCCGCGCCTTTTACTACGTGCAACAGGGTATTATCGAGGTTTCCTATACTGCGGATGAGACAAAAATTACCGTCGCCTTACTTGGTTCCGGCGATTTCTTCGGTGAAATCGGTTTTTTCGACGGCGGTTCCCGTGTGCGGGATATCCGTGCCACGGAAGATGCCGAGATCTGCAGATTTGATCTCGCTGTCGTTGAAAAATTGTACGATGAAAAACCAGACCTGTATGGCCGGCTTGTCACCTCTTTAACGCAGCGCATCTGCAAAAAATTCAGAAGAGTCCTTGAAGAGAATGAACCTGTTATCGGTTATGCCGCGTCTCTTGCCACGCGAAGACGGGGTTTTACCGAATCAAAGCCCATGCCCAGCAAACTGCTCAAAAGCCCCGCCTGGTATAAGGTGAGCAGTGAAGTGGAAACCTTGAAAGCGGAACTGTTCGACATATCCTACCAATTGCAGAAAGATACATCCTCTGATGATCCTGACAAGGAGATCAGCAAGCACTGCTTCGTTGTTCTCGATACAATTAATGAAAATCTGGCCAAATATAAAATGCTGATGGAGAGCCAGGAGGATCAGGACCTCATGTGGGGCTTTATCTTCAAGGAGGTGTTCCCCTACATCATGCGCAGCCGTTTTGTCGAAAGGGCCTATTACAAACCTAAAGGCTATGCCGGCGATTTCCTGATGATGGAGCACATTTACCGGGACCAGCCGGAAGGCGACGGCAAGCTGGGCAAAATTGTCGATGCCTGGTGCCTGCAGCGACCCGGCGCCAAGGCAATAAGGGGACGAAGAAGGTTGCTGTCAGCCCAGCTCGCGTCCCTGACCAGGCCTTTTCTGCACAACGGTTCCCACATCAAGATCATGAACCTGGCCTGCGGTCCCAATCGTGAGTTGTTTGACTTCCTGACAAACTGCGAATACAGCCAGACAATCGAAGCACTCTGTGTGGATATCGACTCCGAGGCGCTGCAATTTACCAACCAGCATGTCAATGTCTTTCCCCACATGGCCTCCATCCGCCTGATGCGTGAAAATCTGGTGAAATGGTCGCTGGGCAGGGTAAGTCATGAGATCGGCAGACAGCACATCATTTATTCAGCAGGGCTGTGCGACTATCTTGACCGCCGTCTTTTTCAGGCCATGATCAAACGCTGCCACGAGCATCTTGAACCCGGCGGAAAACTTATGCTGGGCAATTTTGCACCATACCCGGATCAAATCTTCATGGATGAAATACTTCACTGGGAACTCCTGTATCGCACCCGTGAAGATCTGGCAGATATCTTTGCCGGCACTCCATTCGGCACGAACGTCGAAATCATCGCGGAAGAGGAAGAAGTCAACCTCTTTGTCCTTGCCACCAAAGAAGGATGATGGAAGAAATTGCTCTTAACTATAAAGATGCCTACGAACAGGAAACCAGAAATCTTTTTCTGCAGAGAACCTTTATCTTTCTCTGGCTGGGAATTATCTTTTTCCCGACTTTTTCCTTGCTGGATTCCTTTGCTGCCAGGGAACATTTCCTCATTTTTCTTGGCTACCGGTTAAGCTTCGCCTTTATTCTGGTATTATTTCTTCAGATACTGCGCCGGATAAACGGCCATCGGCTCACCCTGTCTCTCACATTAAGCGCATATCTGCTCGCCGGACTGACAATCACCCTGATGGTTCTGAAAACAGGAGGCTACGCCTCCTCATACTACGTCGGGCTTCTGCTCATTTCCGTAGGCGGATTTGCCTTGCTGCCTCTGACCATGAAACAAGCCGCTTTTGCAGGCTTTTCCCTGTACTTAACCTATGCTGTTCCCGTTATCGTCTTCAGCCAACCTTCTTCTGAAAATCTCAAAATATTTTTCTGTTACAGCTTCTTTTTTTTCTCTTTCATCATTGTCAGCCTGGTGCAATGCAACGAGGAAACCCGGGCGAGAATACGAAAATTCAATCTCAGTATGAACCTCAGATCCCTGAACCAGGATCTTTTTTTCTATACCCATAACCTGGAGGATGAGGTTGTGAAACGGATAAAAAAAATTGAAGAATCCGAACTACGCTACAAAGAACTCTATGAAAACATTCTTGACCTCATCGTCCTGATCGACAGCGAGGCGAAAATCCTGCTGGCAAACCATCATTTTTACAGCACCATAGGCATGAAGCCGCAAAGTATTGTGGGAAAATCACTGCTCAATATAATTGATGACGACAGCCTGCCAGTGGTGACTGACGGCATGCTGCCGAAACTTTTCCGGGGTGAGGCTGTAATAGATTTTCAGTTTATTATTATCGGACAGGGTGAAAAACTGCTGGACGTCGAATGTAATGCCAGAAAGATTTTAAAGGAAGGCAAAGAGCTCGGTTTTCAGCTTGTCATCAGGGACATCACTGGAAGAAAAAAAATGGAAAAGAAACTGCTGGAATCCTATCGTCTCATCGACAAATCACGCACAACGGCGATCCTTTCCCTGGCAAAGCTTGCCGAGTTCCGCGATCGAGACACAGGCAATCATCTGGAAAGAATCAGGGAGTATTCCAAAATCCTTGCCTCTGAACTGGCCAAACACCCTGCCTATCAAAATTACATCACGCCGGAATATATAGATGATATTTATCTCTCCTCTATCCTGCACGACATCGGCAAGGTCGGCATCCCTGACAATATTCTGCTTAAACCGGGAAAACTCACTCCGGAGGAATACGAGGTGATGAAATGTCATTCCATCTATGGTGGCGACGCATTATGTGAGAGCGAAAAACAGACCAAAGGCCAATCCTTTCTGACCATAGGCAAGCAGATTGCCTATTACCACCATGAGAAATGGGATGGATCCGGATATCCCAGCGGCCTTTCCGGGAAAGATATCCCTCTTTCCGCCCGCATCGTCGCCCTGGCCGATGCCTATGATGCTATAACCTCGAGAAGATGCTACAAATCCGCCACCAACCATGAGCAGGCTAAAAAAATCATACTAAAGGATTCAGGAATCCATTTCGATCCCGACGTTGCAGATGCCTTTCTTGCCAGAGAAAGTGAATTCCAGCAGGCCAGAGTAAGTAGCCTTGTTTTCTGATTGGTCAAATCAGGGAAAATTTTCAGGCGCAGATTGCGCCGTCGTATCATACTTTTTCAACCAAACACACGTCCCGCCTGACTCCCTTCATCACTTACCAAATAATTCTCGCCGCAGAATAGACGCAGAATAAGCCGATTTGCCCATTTCTCAACCGAATTCTCTTTACTTTTCAGTCAGCATGTTGCAAAGTCATATGTATAATATTTTAGTCCAAATGGCGCATTTTGATCCCGGAGGGCACATTATGATCGGAGGCTTTCCCGCTAATCGACGCAAAACCTACCGCTTCCCCTTTCGTTTGCCGTTCACCCTCTCCTTTGGTGAAAATGCCGGAGATTACCCTGCAACCAGCATCGACCTCAATCATTTAGGTTCGCAAATTTCCACCAATGCCGCCCTTTACCCCGGCATGCGACTCCACCTCCACCCGGAAAATTTTTCCGGGATGAAAGAGATTTCCGCGTCCGGAGAAGTGAAATGGATGCAAGCCGGCCCCCATTTAAATCGGTATGGCATTTGCTTTCAGGAAGAGGTGAAATGGCTTGTTGCCCTGGATAAGGCCACTCTCTCGATCCCCAACAGAAACCAATATGACGAACATACTGTTTCCGAATTTGTCCTTAACAGCATCAATGATGGTGTTTTCAGTGTTGATCGCAAATGGCGGATTACCTCATTTAATAAAGCAGCAGAGAATCTTACCGGTTGGGCCCGCCATGAAGTCATAGGTATGAGCTGCCAGGAAATCTTCCGGTCCAACGCTTGCGATAACTGTGTCCTGGCGGAAAGCATCAAAACCGGCGAACCCATCGTCAACCGCTCTCTTTTTATCACCACGGCACAAGGGAAACGCATTCCCGTCAACATCAACACCACCCCCCTTAAAGACCCGGATGGCAACGTTGTGGGTGGCGTGCAGGTTTTTCGAAACGTCTCAACAGCGCAGGGCCGTGCTCTTATTCTGGACAGCATTGCCGATGGGGTCTTTACTGTTAATCGACAGTGGCAGATCACCTCGTTCAACCGGGCCGCAGAAGAGATTACCGGCGTATCAGCCTCGGAAGCCATCGGCAAACCCTGCAGCGACATCTTTCAGGCCAGCATCTGCGGCGAGACTTGTGCCATCGCCCACAGCATGTGCACGGGAAAACCGGAATCAAACCGGTCAATCACCATCAGGGGGCCTGAAGGCAGAAGAGTACCTGTCAGCATCTGCGCAGCACCGCTGGTCGACAGCGAAGGCAATATTGTCGGCGGCGTGGAAAGCATCCGCGACCTCAGCATCATCACCTCCCTGCGCCAGAGACTGTCCCGTTTCCAGGTGGGCGATATCATCAGCAAAAGTCCTTCTGTCCGCCGCATCTTTGACATTCTGCCGGAAATTGCCCGCAGTGAAAGCAATGTCCTAATCCTCGGCGAAAGCGGCACTGGAAAGGAATTGATGGCCAAAGCCATTCATCAGAAAAGCGAACGCCGCAACCATCCTTTTATCGCGGTCAATTGCGGAGCACTTCCCGACACCCTGCTTGAATCCGAATTGTTCGGTTATAAAGCCGGCGCTTTCACCGACGCCAAAAAGGACAGGCCGGGAAGATTTGCCGCCGCTGAAAAGGGAACACTGTTCCTGGATGAAATCGGCGACATCAATCTTGCCGTCCAGGTCAAGCTGCTGCGAGTTATTCAGTCAAGACAATACGAACCGTTGGGATCATCCTCGCCGGTGGATGCCGATGTGCGCATTATTGCCGCCACCCACCGCGACCTGCTTGCTCTTATGCAGGAAGGGACATTCCGGGACGATCTGTATTACCGGCTCAATGTCGTCAAACTGCTCATCCCTCCTCTGCGTGAACGCCGAGAAGACATACCGGTGCTGGTGGAGCATATTGTGGAAAAATTCAACAAGGAAAGAGGCAAGGATATCGCCGGAATCTCGGATGCCGCCATGGCTCTGCTGATGCGCCACGATTTCCCGGGCAATGTCAGGGAACTGCAGAATATTATTGAATACGCCTTTATTCTCTGCCAGGGTGGAATAATTCAGCCTGAACATCTGCCGGAACCCTTCAGGCCGAAAACAGAGGAGGAACCGCAGAAAACCCACCTGGATAAGCCCATGTCAATGGAGGAAGCGGAACGATTTATTATCCATCAAGCTCTGCAACGAAATAAATGGAAGAAAATGGCAACCTGCCGCGAACTGCAAATTTCAAAAGACACACTGCGCCGCAAAATCTGCCAATTTAAAATTCAAGAACCCAGGGAAGTGCTTTTTATTGAGCAGTGAGAGTAGCTAACAAATCAAACTCGCCCTCATGCATTAAAAGGTCATCGACAAAATTAACAAGCTTTGCTTCGTCGATTCTGCCGTATTCCAAGGTACGCAGCATAGGGTTTCCCCTTTCATTCACCACAAGAAACACATCATCCCCGCCTTCATCATTCTTAAAGCACAGCAAGTGATAATCCTTATACTCAGCAATCTCACAGTAGCCCCCATACCCTTTTTCCTGCGCGGTACTCAACACATCAACCAAGGTCATCCGAGGATCAAGGTGATGGGTAAAAGGCGGCTGATACGCTGCGCAAGCGGCAAGAGAAAATGACAGGGCAAAAAAACATATTCCCCTACAGGCTTTTATACCAAGAAGATTTATGAGGTTTCCTATCCGATAATTCAAATTGCATCCTCCACATCATAAATTTAGCACGAAACAATTTCAAGAAACAACAAATAACTTCCTGACAATCGGTCATACTGTTCTTCTTAAAGAAGAGCAGATATTGTTGTTTTTTAAGCAATTTCAAGGCCAAAAAAGCAGGAAAATGAAAGAATTTTAATTTTTAATTGGCAGCTTTAACGAGTACCATTGATGATGATACTTTTTTTGGTGAATTGAAGATGTGCATTGTTGCAATCAACAAGCGAACAGGACCTCACTGAAGTCTCCCTCCATAACCAGGAGCAATATCTCCATACGAACCGACGAGTTACCTCCATGACAGGTTTTGCTGAAGGACAAATGCGGCTCCCCCCGTGACGCAAAAAAGATTCCCGCCACTACAACCTATCCAGGCGCGATTCTTGCTAGAAAACCAAGAATAAACCTTGGTCTTACAGCAGGTTTTAGCTTCTGCCATAACTCTTACTACCCGTCACACTATATAAAGATAACTAAATTGTTTTCAGGGGAACATTAAAATATTTCCCAAATTGCTCTTGTGAGGTCAGATGAATGAAAAGACTTTTACGGTTAACCTTGGAAGAAAAAATGATTCTCGGCTATATGCCGGTTATTCTCGTGACGATTTTCATTGCCGCCATGTCGCTTCAGGGCCTCCAGGAACTTGACAAAATAAACAAGAATATACTGAAAAACGATGCCGTACTGGTACAACTCTCGGACAAAATGGTTGATAACCTTCTGGCACAGGAAGCATACGGCCGCAGATTTCTGATTTTACAAAGCCCGGAAATGCAAGAAATGTTCTGGCAACGGGGCAAGGATTTTAAAACCCTCATTGACGGGGTCTATGATCTGCCCGAACAGAGAAGTATCCCCATTGCCCAACTTGCCTCTCTGCATGATGAATTCGAGGAAATATACAAGCAGGAATTTACTGCTGCAAGTAACAACTCTCAAAGCAGTGCGGCAGAGAGGGATCACTTCATGGAAGGCAAGCTTGATGAGATCATATCCTTGATTCAGGCCATCGAAGAAACCGCAACAGAAAGCCAGCAACAGAAAATGCTGAAATTCGGCAACGTCAGCATCAACATCTTCCGCACCACTTTGATGTTGTCCGGCCTGGCGATCCTTCTGGGTTTAGGTGCCATTGCCGTTATTTCCCGAAGCGTTTCAAAATCCATCAAACAATTGAAACAGGCAACCGAAATTGTCTCCCAAGGCAAATTCACCCATCTGGCGGAAATCGAGTCACAGGATGAATTTGGTGAACTTGCCAAAGCCTTCAACTTTATGACCGGCAAGTTGGGGAGGTTGGAGGAATTGCAAATCGACTCAAATCCTCTGACAAGACTACCCGGGGGAGTGGCCATAGAAAATATTCTAAAAAGACGCTTGGAATCAGGCTTATACCTGGCATTCTGCATGCTTGATTTAGACAACTTCAAATCATTTAATGACCGTTATGGCTACGCGAAAGGCAACGAGGTGATCCGGGCAACCGCGGATTTGATAAAGGATGCGGTGACGAAATATGGAACAGATGATGATTTTGTCGGCCACATTGGCGGGGATGATTTTGCCATAATTGTCAAACCCGCAAATTACCAGAAAATATGCGAGACAATCGTCAGGGAATTTGACCTGAAAGTACTGTCATTCTACAAACCAGAGGATAAGATACGGGGCTATATCGAAGGCGTGACCCGCCAGGGACTTAA
This sequence comes from Pseudomonadota bacterium, assembly GCA_018816555.1. Classification (GTDB taxonomy): domain Bacteria; phylum Desulfobacterota; class Desulfobulbia; order Desulfobulbales; family SURF-16; genus SURF-16. The sequence goes on along the minus strand of JAHIVT010000031.1, from coordinate 39,434 downwards.
AGTTCGTTTTCCTCTGATGTCGATTTCCATTGCCGTTGTTACCAATGAACATGTAAGAAGGATGAACCATATCGAAGTAGCGGAGATTGCCGCAGAACTGAAAGAACATGCGAAATCGCTGTCGGGCAGCGTTTACCTGGTGAACCGCAGAGGTGAGAAACCAGAGCATGTCACGAGGGAAACATTCTTCATTCCCAAGGTCATAAAATAGAATTCCGTGTTAACCGCGAGGTGTTGGTTTCATGTTCGATTTTGCCAGACTTGTCTTTGCCCTGCTTTTTGTTGTCTCTTTAACGACCGGTTGCGCTGAAAAACATCTGTTCGGAGATTCCACGAATTATTATATGGCGTTGCAACAAAATAATATTGCTGATGAAATTTTATTTCTTGAAAAAATTATCGAAGAAAAGCAGGCCGGGGTGACAGATTCCGTTCCACCCGAAACATATTATTTCCTGGTCCTGCTCTATTCACATAACAACAACCCTGCTCCTGATTATGGCAAGGCGATTATGGCCCTTGACCGTTATGAAGAACTTGCCCCGCCGCAACGAAATGAACGGCTCGAAATCGACTACCTCAGAAATATTCTGCATGAAATAAATCAACTGGCACAGCTCAGAAAACAACATGAATTTCTTAAAGGCGAAAAAACCTCACTGCTGAACAAATGCGCATTACTTAGTCAGGAAATTGATACCTTGAATAAAGAAAACCAGACAATGAAATACCATATTGATCAACTGAAGATGCTTGACATCAGACTCGAACAGAAAAAACGCGCCATCAGGTAAGAAATATAGAATTATCAAACATATACCATACTTTTACTACACTTTATTGGTTCACCCCATTCACCTTCCCCTTTTTTCCCTGCTTCACAAAATAGCGCCCTAAAAAGTTATTATCCCACGCTTTTCTAGATTTTCATAAAATTTTAAGTTATGCTCATCTTTATTAAAAATGTTCTGCGTAATTCATCATCTCCGTTGCAAAAATGAACGATATCAAACCAGAATACAGTGCCATATATCATCAGGAGCTACAGGACCTGCTTCACCAACGGGCCAACGTTACTCTCTGGACAGTGGCCATATTGCTTCCACTCTTTTCAGTTCTTGATTATGTAGCCGTCCGCCATTATTTCAGCAAATTTCTTGTCTGGCGGCTATCCGGCTCTCTCTTCTGCCTTTTCGTTCTTCTGCTCAACTCCAGGGACATCAATAAACGATACCCCTTCATCTTCGGAACCACTGCCTATTTCGTCTCAGCGCTCACCATTTCACCCATGATTGTCCAGACGGGTGGATTCTCCTCATTTTATTACGTAGGACTCATCCTTATTCTTGTTATTTTCGCCGCCATCTTCCCGCTGACCATGCCACAAACCGCAACACTTGGCGCAATCCTTTTTGGCATCTATGCTGGACCGATTTTTATATTCAACCCCCTGACAATTTCCGCCTTTCACGACTTTCTCGTCAACTCTTTCTTTTTAATAACCTTCATCATTATCATTGCCGTACAAAGTAATGCGGAACGTAAAGCTCGCATAAACGAATTTAATCTGCGCATGAGAGAAAGGGCAATAGGGAAAAAATTAAGTTTTTATGCAGGAAAGCTGGAGGATGACGTTAAGACGAGAACCAATGAGCTGAAAGAATTCGAAAGCCGCTATCGGGATCTGTACGAAAACATCATTGACGACGTTATCCTTGTTGATATGGGAAACAAGGTTCTTTTGGCAAATCCCAGATTCTACAACAATCTGCATCTGCAGGAAACTGATCAGGACATTGATTTTCTTAACCTGGTTCATCCCACAGATATTTCTCTCGTTCAGTCCCAGCTGCTGAGCAAACTCCGACGGGGAGAAAATGTCACCGGCTGCCAGTTCAGATTGATCAGCCAGGGCAACACTATCTTCAATGTGGAATGCAATGCCACCGGTATCAGAAAAGAGGGAATACTGGTAGGTTTCCAGATGCTCATCAGGGATATATCCACCCGTCTCAAACTGGATAACGATTTGCTGCAATCACTGAATACCGTGCAGGAAACAAGAACCGCCACCATTCTCGGCCTGGCCAAGCTGTCCGAGTACAGGGATATGCATACCGGCAAGCATCTGGAAAGGATCCGGGAATACAGCCAGGTCATTGCCAGAGAACTGGCCACCCGGGATGAATATAAAGAATATATAAACAATCAGTATATCGAAGATCTCTACCATTCCTCTATCCTCCACGATATCGGCAAAGTAAGCATACCCGACGAAATACTGCTCAAACTGGCCAGGTTCACTCCTGAAGAAAATGAGGCTATTAAACAGCATACTACTTACGGCGGCAATATACTCAAAGCGGTGGATGACCATACCGTGGAACAGTCCTTTTTAGCCATGGCGAAAACAATTGCCTATTTCCATCATGAAAAATGGGATGGCACCGGATATCCCTATGGTCTCCGGGAAGAAGAAATCCCCCTGGCCGCGCGTATTGTTGCCCTGGCCGATGTCTATGATGCCCTGACCACCATGCGGAAATACCGCTCAGCCTGCCCCCATGAGGAAGCCATGGAAATAATTGCCAAGGAAAAAGGCCGGCACTTTGCACCGGATATTATCGATGCCTTTATGGTACGAAACAAGGAATTTGATCAGATTAGACTAAAATATGCATCAGAGGAAGACGCAGCACCTTCATTTACAAAATCGGATTGTTATAAAGCAAGAAAAATCCCTTCTGATGAGTATAGTCCCGATTTTCCCATAAGCCAGATATAGGATTATTAACCCCAACGAAAACATCCCTGCTCACCCGGCAGGTTTAACAATGGAAAACGCTCCCAATGCCACATAAAAATGATGTCCATGCAATATCACCTGAAATCGTTCTCGAATTCCTGAAAAAGACCTTGCCCTTTAATGAACTTGACAATGATACCCTTAAGAGACTGGCTCGCCAGTGCATCATTGATTTTTACCCGAAGAATACCCTTATTTTCAAACAGGACACCACTGAAGTCACCCATTTTCACCTTATCCAGAAGGGAGGCGTCAAGAGTTACCTGAAAGACGAGCAAGACCAGGTTACCTTGAAAGACTTCCGCGGTGAAGGGGAATACTTCGGGGCTTTGCCCATTATTCAGAATACAACGGCCAATCTCAATGTGGAGACCGTGGAGGACACCTTCTGCTTCCTCTTCCACAAGGAAGCATTCATGGATCTGTTGCATTCAGCGCCCAAGGTTACCACCTACTTTCTGCGCAGTATGTCTGATAAATTGGTGAGGACGGCATATAAAGAATTGCGCCAGCATCGTGTCTCAACCAGGACTGAGGGTTCACTCTATCTCTTCAGCGCTCAGGTGGGAGCCGTGGTCAAGGGCGAACCGCAAACCATCGACAGCGAGGATACCGTGCAGAATGCCGCCATCCGCATGGCCCAGCTGCATATCGGCTCACTGCTGGTAAAAGACAGCTCAGGTGAGATCATCGGCATTATCACGGATAAGGATCTGCGCACCAGGGTTGTCGCCCAGGGGCTTGACTACCAGACCATGGTCAAATGGATTATGGCCAAACCAGTACAGACCATCGAGTCCCACGCCGTCTGCTTCGATGCCCTGCTGAGAATGATGAGCAACCGTATCCACCATCTGGCCATTAAGAAGCAGGGAAAGATTACCGGCGTGGTAACCACCCATGACATCATGGTTCTGCAGGGAACTTCCCCCCTCTATCTTTTCCGGGAAATTCTCGCCCAGCGCAGGGCGGAAGATCTCTATCAGTTGTCCATGAAGGTTCCGCTGGTGGTCAGATCACTGATCGAAGAGGGCGCAAAGGCCAACAATATCACCAGAATGATCACCATCTTAAACGATCAGATTCTTGATCGTCTGCTGACTCTGATGATTGAAAAAATGGGGGCTCCACCAGTCAAGTTCTGCTGGATGCTCATGGGCAGTGAAGGAAGACGTGAGCAGACATTCCGCACGGATCAGGACAATGCCCTGATCTTTGAAATGCCGCAAGACGAAACCAGGAAACGGAACACCATCGAATATTTCAGAATTTTCTCGGACGAGGTTATCGAGCACCTGGTGCACTGCGGCTATCCACGCTGCCCCGGCAATATCATGGCCTCGAACATTGACCTGCGCAAAAATCTGAGCGACTGGACCAAGACCTTTGACCAGTGGATGATCACCCCGGATCCCCAGGAGTTATTAAACACCACCATCTTTTTTGATTTCCGATCAGGCTACGGCGATGAAAGTCTGGCCAGAAATTTAAGAAAGCATCTATGCGCCATAGCGCCGAAGCAGGAAATATTCTTGACCCATCTGGCCAAATTCTGTCTCAAATCCCGTCCCCCGCTTTCCTTTTTCAAAAATTTCATCGTGGAAAAAAACGGCGATCATAAAAATAGATTGAACCTCAAGGAAAGCGGACTGGTCCCTTTTGTTGATTTTGCCAGAATCATGGCGCTCAAATACGGTATTGCCGAAACAAACACCCTGGGCCGCCTGCAGCTGCTTTACGAACATCGGCATATTTCCCAGGAACTCTACAACGAAACGGTGGAAGCTTATGAATTTCTCATGCAGCTCCGCCTGATCCACCAGCTGCATCTGCTGGAAGAGGGCATACAGCCGCACAATTATATCAACCCTGCCGACCTCTCTGATCTTGAGAAAAAAACGCTGAAAGAGGCCTTTGAGGTAATCAGGAAAATTCAGTCGAGCCTGAATCTGCAATTTCATTTACGCGATATTTAAAAGGGACGAACTTGGGAATCTTGCATCTGTGGCCTTTTTCCGGCGGCAAAGAGAAAAAAGAACATCCTGCTTTTACGCAAAATCACAGCTGGTTCAAGGATATTGATCAGAACCAGCCGCTTGAGTTTTATAATTTTGTCGTTTTCGATACCGAACTGACCGGTCTGAGCAGCAAGGATGAAATCGTCTCCATTGGCGCCGTTCATGTCAGGGATCTGAAGATTGTTGCCGGCGAGACCTTTTATTCCTTAATCAAACCGCATAAAATTATAGACGCTACAGACAGCACCCTGCTCCATCGCCTTACCCCTGAACAACTTGCCCACGCCCCGACCTTGAAGGACATCCTGCCGAAGTTCATCGAATTCTGCGGTCCTTCCCTGCTGGTTGGACATTACGTCAGTCTTGATGTGGGATTTATCAATCAGGCGGCAAAAAAGATTTTCCGCTCCACCATCAAAAATCCCTGTATGGATACCATGCGCCTGGCCCAGGTCTATACCGAAACCTGCTGGGAGAATTACCACGACCAGTTTAACCTGCAGATTTCCTATAATCTGGCGGACCTGAGCAATGCCTACGGGCTTCCCCCCTTTTCACAGCATGATGCCCTGCAGGATGCCCTGCAGACGGCCTATCTCTTTATCTATCTCGCCAAGAAATTGAAGGTCCAGGGGCTGGTCAACCTGAAGGATCTGTTTAACGCCGGCCAGAGCTGGAAAAGAATCTTCTGAAAAAGCGGCCGAAAAACCCTCTGGGCAGCAGATACGTGGAGTTACGGCAACAGCCTGAATTCGACTCTCCTGTTCAACATGCGGTTCTTTCTGCTGGTATTGGGGAATGCCGGCCTCTCCTGACCGTAATAGACCACGCTGAGTCTGGCAGTGGCAACCCCACAGTGCTCAACGAGATAATCTCTGACCCGCATTGCCCGTATCTTGGAAAAGTACATATTCATTTCCGGGGTGCCGCTGTTATCGGTATGTCCCGCCACCTCAAAGCCGCGGCCCTGCAGTTCCGGACTCTGCAATGCCTTGCACACCACGCTGTCAAGCATTGCCTTTGCCTCTTCTGTCAGCTCTCCGGAGGATATCTCAAACTGAATCTGCATACTGAGCACATGTCCCTGACCTCCGGTGTCCTGCTGCCCCGTATCACCTGTCATGCTTTGGACAAAACCCTCGGCGGTCAATGGCGAAGATGAATCCTCTTCTGCCGCCGGCTTTGCCTGAACAGTGTCCTGGGCCGGCGGCACAGCCTGGGTATCCTCTTTTACGGCAGCAACCACCTCCTTTGGCTCCTCCTGGGGCTTCGCCTCCCAACCGGTCTCCTCATGCCGACCATGGGATCCTGACTTATCCTGCTGCAGTGCCTTCTGATAGGACCTTTTGGCCCAGACATTATCCGGGTCAAGGCTCAAGCCCTTGCTGAATGAATCAATGGCAGTCTTATTCTTGCCCAGGGCCAGATAGACATCTCCCATGCCGAAGTAACCCTTGGCAAAATCAGGCTGCATTCTTATTGCGGCCTCATAATAATGCAGTGCCTGATCATACCGGCGCAACCTCTCCAGATGATAGGCATAGTAGTAGTTGATCTGATAATCATCCGGGCACTCCGTGATGGCCCGGGTAAGGAGTTCCTGTCTCTGCATCATCCCCTTGAGCTTGCCGAGATCATGCAGAAACAAAGCACAGTCAGCTGCCTGGGCCCCGGGATTACATGTCGTACCGAAACAGCCGGTGCACAGAAGCCCAAAAAAGATTTTCCGCAAACTAATCCCGTCCATGTTCCTTCCCTTTATGGCTCCTCATCATACTCAGACGCAGATGGTCAATGGCCCGCGCCAGAATGCCGATTTCGTCATCACCCTCAGGCCGGAAGCTTTCCTGCAGGTTTTTCCCCTGGCTGATTTCCTCAATACGGTCGCTGAGATATTCAATGGGCTGGATAACGCTCCGGTCAAGAAAGAGGGCCATGGCGAGCAGGGCCAGGAAAAAACAGCCGATGCCGACCAGAAAAAGCATGCCGGCCATCTGTTTGGCAGACGCCAGCGCCTCCTGAATCGACACATAAATAACATAGGCGGAAACCGTATCACCAAACTGCCAGTGATAGCCGTTTTCCGTGCCGTAAATCTCGATCTGATCCTTGGGGGCATCGGCGGGATCGCCGTGACAACGGAGACAATCCTTGGCATCAATCTTGATAGGATAGGCCAGATAAAAGTACTTCTCGCCGTTCTTGTCAATCACCCCTTCCATCATCTGCAGATCAGGACTTTGGCGGAAGGTGTCTATCATCTTTATCTCATCAACGTCCGCCTTATTCGGCGGATAAAGCGGATCAATGGTGGCCTGTTTGAAATCATAACCCTTATTTTCCTCTACAAAGACATCCCAGATGCCCCTTGTTACGAGAAAACCAGACATCAATTCAGGATAAAAGCGATTTTCATCGACAAGCTCCATGACGAGAGCCCTTTGCTGGGTTTTAAAATACTGGCGGTAGGCGAGGATATAATGAAACAGCAGCTGCCCCTTCTGCTTTGCCTCGATGATCGCATTGCGCTCGGTCAGCTTATAGCTTGCCGCACCGATGATCAAGGTGGCAATGAGGCTGAAGATCCCCATGATCAAGATAATACGTGGCCGTATTCCCATTCCTGTTCTCCTTCGGGAAAAACGTTCAAACGTTTAAACGTTTAAACGCTGGAACGCTGGAACGCTTTAATAAGGCAAATAAAAAAAATAGGCGCACAGAGCCCCAATAAGCAGAATAAGGGTGAAATAGATGAAAAATATGCCCCACATCCCGCTCTTTTTCTTTCTGACACCGGTCAGATCCAGCTGGATGTGCTCAAGTTCGCTTCTTACCGCAGCAGGCGGGACTGCGGGTGTGGATGTCACTTTGTCTTTTCCCGTTGCACCTCTCTCCGCAGTTCCTTCGTCAACTGCCGGTTCTTCCTTCTTCGGCTTGTCATCGTCATCATAGGGAGAAATCTGCAGCTCTGCCGCACATTCAATGATCATGGCGGCATCGATTTTCTTTTTGCTCTCAACAAAACCCGTGAGCAGAGCCCGGTCGCATATGATGTTGATCAGGCGGGGGGCGCCTCCGGAAAATTTAAAGACCTCGAGCACGGCATCAGCATTGAAAATCTCCTCGGCCGTCCCGGCCACCTGCAGGCGATGGTGAATATATTGGCCTATTTCCTGCTCATTGAGCGCTCCCAGGGTATAGTGGATGGTAATTCTCTGCCTGATGGCCCTGTTTCTTTTTTCAAGCAGGATATTGTTGAACTCTACCTGGCCGACAAAAAAGATGTTGAGCAGTTTGACATGTTCCTTCTCAATATTGGAGAGATGCCTGATATCCTCGAGCAATTCCGGGCTCAGACGCTGGGCCTCATCGGCAATGAGCACCACCTGTTTGCCGGACACATAGGCCTTTTCCAGGAATTCCGTAAAGAGAAGCAGGAATTCGCCCTTGGTGTTGAATGGCTTTTTGATGGAAAACTCGTTGGCGAGAAGCCGGTAAAAATCCATTTCATCCAGTTTCGGATCAGGGATTTTTGCCAGGATGACCTTGGAGTTGAGAGTGTTGATCAAGGCATTGATCAACGTTGTTTTGCCTGTGCCCACATCACCGATGAGCAGCAGAAAGCCCTTATCATCCAGGATGCCGTACTTTAAAGTGGCAAAGGCCTCTTTGTGTTTTTCGCCGAGCCAGAGAAAACGGGAGTCGGTGGTTATCTGAAAAGGTTTTTCCTTTAAATTATAAAACGCTCGATACATATGCTTTCGGGATTATCTCCTTACACATCTTTTATGCCCCAGATATCCCTGGCATACTCCCTGATGGTTCTGTCACTGGAGAATTTCCCCATACGGGCCACATTGAGAATCGACTTTTCCGTCCATGTTTTTTTATCACGGAAGGCGAAGTCGATTTTCTCCTGGCAGTCAAGATAGGATTCCAGATCAAGCAGCAGCAGATAAGGGTCATTTTCATTTAATAAATCATCTACCAAAGGCCGGAAAATCTCCCGGTCACCATAACTGAACACACCATCCCGAATGCTGTCAACAATTCGTTTCACCACCGCGTTTCTTTCATAAACAACAGCAGGCGTGCGGCTCTTATGCTGCTTCTCATATTCCGCTTCGCTTGCGGTAAGCCCGAAAATAAAAATATTTTCCTTGCCCACCTCTTCCAGAATCTCAATATTGGCGCCGTCAAGGGTGCCCACGGTCAGGGCGCCGTTAAGAGAAAACTTCATATTGCCGGTGCCTGAGGCCTCGGTTCCGGCGGTTGAGATCTGTTCGGAAAGATCTGCTGCCGGAATAATTTTTTCAGCAAGGGAGACATTATAGTTGGGGATGAACACCACCTTCAGTTTTTCCCCAACCCGCGGATCATTATTGACCACCTCGCCGATGGAGCTGATAAGCTTGATGATGAGCTTGGCCTTACGATAGGAAGGCGCCGCCTTGCCGGCAAAAATGATGGCGCGCGGGGTAATAGGCTTTTCAGGCTCACTGATAATACGGTGGTAAAGGGCGATGACATGCAGGGCATTCAGCAGCTGGCGCTTGTACTCGTGAATCCTTTTCACCTGCACATCAAACATGGTATCAGGATTAACCTTGACGCCGCAGACATCCCCAATGATCCGGGCAAGACGTTTCTTGTTCTCCAGCTTTACCGTCCGCCATTTCTTCTGAAACGCCGGATCTTTGGCAAACTCTTCCAGCTTGCGCAACTCGTCCAGATCGGTCACCCAGCCATGGCCGATTTTCCCGGAGATAAGGGCAGCAAGGGCGGCATTGCATTTCAGCAGCCAGCGGCGGGGGGTAATTCCATTTGTTTTGTTATTGAATTTCCCAGGATACAGCTCATGGAAATCACTGAAAATCCTTGTCTTAAGCAGATGGGTGTGCAATTCAGCCACGCCGTTTACCGAATGGCTGCCGACAATGGCCAGATGGGCCATGCGCACCCTCTTGGTCTCCCCTTCGGCAATGATGGACATATGCCGCAGCTTCCCGGTATCGCCGGGATACTGCAGGGCAAGCTGATCCAGAAAACGTTGATTGATCTCATAAATAATCTGCAGATGGCGGGGCAATACCCGGCCGATCAGATCCACCGGCCAGGTTTCCAGGGCCTCGGGCATCAGGGTATGATTGGTGTAGGCAAATGTCTTGGTGCTGATATCCCAGGCCTTTTCCCAGCTCAACCCCTCATTATCGAGAAGAATACGCATCAGCTCGGGAATGGCGATGGCCGGATGGGTGTCGTTGAGTTGCACGGCGATCTGGTTGCTGAACTGATCAAAGGAGATGTTCTTTTTCTTATAGCGACGCAGGATATCCTGAAAGGTGGCGGCGACAAAGAAATACTGCTGCTTCAGCCGCAACTCCTGCCCTTCCCTGATTTCATCGGAGGGATAGAGCACCTTGGCAATCGTTTCCGAGGTGACCTTGCCCTGCACCGCCTGGATGTAATCGCCTGCATTGAAAATGCTGAGATCAAGCTCACGGGAAGCCTTGGCGGTCCAGAGCCGCATGTTGATCACATGACCGTTATTGAAACCGGGCACCAGGATGTCGCAGGCCATGGCCATGACATCCTCGGTATCTACCCACTCCGAGCGGTAATTACCGTTTCTGTCCAGATAGTTGTAGACCTTGCCGTAAAAATGGACCGGGAAAAGATAGGAGGCCCTTTCAAACTCCCAGGGTGTGCCGTAACGCAGCCAGTTGTCCGGTGTTTCCACCTGATAGCCATTGACCAGCTTCTGATAAAAAAGACCATACTCATAACGGATGCCATAACCGTAGGCCGGGATTTTCAGGGTGGCGACCGAATCCATGAAACAGGCGGCAAGCCTGCCAAGACCGCCATTGCCCAGGGCGGCATCCTCCTCCATCTCCCGGATGGCCTCAAGGTCATAACCGAGCTGTTCCAGGGCCTTGGAGACCTCGCCCATCAGGCCCGTGTTAATCAGGGTGTTGCCCAGGGTACGGCCCACCAGAAACTCCAGGGACAGATAGTAGACCCTTTTACTTTTCTTGGCATAAAAGTTCTTCTGGGTTTCAATCCATTTTTCCACCAGCACATCCCGCAGGGCATAAGAGAGCGCCTTGTAAACGTCTCTCGGTCCCGCCCGCATGGGATCGCGCCCCTGGAAGCTCATCAGGTGATGCTTAATCCTCTCTTTGAACTGCTCGGCAGTTTTGGCGCTAAAAATTGTCGAATACGTCTGATTTTGCGTGATGCCGTTGTCCGCATTTTTCATGTCTTCATTCCATTCTCGTTAGCTTTATCAGTAATGATTCAAAGAGCTGCAATTTAATTAGCCTATAATGACAGACACAAAAAAATCAAATAAAATCAACGGACAGACAAAAAATGACGGACCCAGGCAAGGGCCTGTTCACGGCTGTTGAACTCCCCTTCCACCTGGGCCTGCTCAACCTCGGCCAGAATATCCTTGAAAACAGGGCCGGGCTCAAGCCCCAGCTCAAGCAAATCTTTGCCGGTCACCAGACGCGGGCCGGCAAGCACAGGCTCCACCCGGGTTCTGCACACATCAAGCACCTGGGTGTAAAGCGCGACAAGTTCCTCTTCCATGCCTTCAGGTTTCCCTTCTCCCTGACCGGCCAGGCTGTCCGCCATTGCCAGCAGAAAAAGTCCGGGCAGCTCCTCGCCGGCCGCCTTGTAGATTTTCAGGCAGGCCCTGGCCGTCACCCCTTTTTTCCTGCGCACATTGCTCAGATGAAAAGGCCACATGTGCAGGGTAATAAAGCGGCTGACCCGATCAGACTTCTCCCGGCTCCAGCGCAGCCTGTTGGCAAGTGCTGCCACAAGTTCACCGCCGATGCGGTCATGGTTATAAAAGGTGATGCGCTGATTAATGGTGCGCAAGGCGGCCGGCTTGCCCAGATCATGAAAGAGCGCCGCCCACTTGAGCCAGATAATTCTCTTGCCCCCGGCAAGATACTTCGTCAGTGCCTCGCCCTGGGCCGGATAAAAATCACCTGGACGATGGATAATCCGTTCCATCCAGCGCAATGCTTCCTTGTTATGCTCGAACACATCAAGATGATGACTGACAGGCTGGGTGATTCCCGCTCCCCTACCCAGTTCGGGAAACAGAACGGCAAGAACTTCCGCCCTGTCAAGCAGCACTGTTGCGGCATAGGCCCGATGGCTTGCCATGATGCAGTCAAGCTCATAGGATATACGCTCCGGCGAAACGGCGCAAAGGAGCTGTCGGTAATCAATAATCCATTGCCAGGTGTGGGGTTCGATGACAAATCCGGATTCGGCAAAAAAACGGAAGGCGCGGAGCAGCCGCAGGGGATCTTCGGTCAATGCTTCCGGCGCCATCAGGCGGATATTGCCGCCCTGCAGATCAGTCAAGCCGTCCGCCGGATCGATGATCAATCGCCTGTCCGCTGCGGCGGAGGTCATATACTGTGAAAAAGGCAGGGCCAGGGCATTCATGGTAAAATCTCTTTTCAGCAAATCCTGCCTGATATCCCGGGCTCCACCCCTGAAACCGGCGATATCCACCACATAATCACCCCAGACCACCCGCGCCGTTTGTTCCTCTTCATCAAGCAGCACAAAGGCGGCCTGCAGCTCACGGGCCAGCGCCTTAGCAAAATCAAGTGCTGAGCTGGAAACAGCCAGATCAAGATCCCGGGCGGCAACGCCCCTCATCCAGTCCCGCACCGTGCCGCCGACAACAAAGACATCCGCTTCGTACTGGACAGCCAGAGCCTGGATGGCCCGGCAGAGGCGGTCCGGATATTTTTGCATGAGGTCTCCGGACATGGTTCAGAGAAGGGAAGAGATTGCCCCGAGGGATGTCTCCAGACGACAGCACACATCATGGATATGAATACTCTCCAGGCTAAGGGACTCGATAATGACACCCGTGCCCCCCGGCAATAGAGCGCCGAACATGTGGCCGACCTCACGTGCCGTCTCCCGCACCACATCTTCGGCAAACTGGGGATGGATGTGTGATTTCAATACAATCTCCGCCTCATCCGGCCTTTTCAGCAGGTCCTGGGTCAGATGCAGGGAATTTTCCAGACAGGTGAGCAGATCCTGATACGCCGGTATATGACCCGCGCCGCGCAGATGAAGCCATGTCTGGGAACGCTGGGAATGGGTGGGCATGGGACAGTTGCCGCGCTCGGTAAAGACATCGAGATTATAGACCTGGGTGCAGGGGCAGGAGGTGATATGGCTGACACCGATGCCGTTAGTCACGATGAGCCCGGCAGGGTCATCCTTACGAATCAGTGCCTCCACCTTGACCAGCAGCGGATCTACGGAAACCTGCCGACTGATTTTTGACTCCCGCAGCAGCGGCCTTTTGCCGGTAAGGCTCACCCGCGCCGTACTGCCACCCTGCCGCTCAACCACCTTTTCCACCAGGGCACGGGCATAATGGCTCAGCCGGGTAAAGGGACGCTCATGCAACTCGAAAATGGCCTGCTCCAGGCGGGACATATGGATGCCGCGGGTCTGGCCGGGCAGATCCACGGTGATGGACGCGGTAAAGGGAAGCCTGCCCTCAGGCAGCAAAACCCACAGCGTTTTTCCAGAAATGCCCACCTCATTAAGGTGAATGGGGAAGGATGGGGCCTGTTCCGGCACATCCGTGCCTGATGAAAGCACCCTTTCATGGATTTCTCTGTCAATCAGTGATGGTTGCCCGTCAGTGCGTATAACCCCTGGCAAATTATTTTCTCCCAAATTATCTACTCTTCAATGGTTTTCATGGCCAGGGGGAAAGCAGGCGGCCGCTTCCTTGATCCTGCCGTCCTGGACGCATTCGATGTATTCCTGGGCAATGGGCAGCATGTCGTCAAGATATGCCCCTATTTCCCCGGCCGTGGCGGTGGTCAGGGTCTGGCTGAACAGACATTTTCTTTCCCCGCCGCCGGTGGAAGGTAGACCGAAATCCTCCAGCAGATGCCGGGTGGTCATCACCTCCTCAAAGTCATCATAGACCGGGAAGCGGACGAAGAGGCCGAACTGGGCGGAGAATCTGGCAATCTTCTCCATGAACACCGGAGTCTGCTCCGGATAATGACTCTGCTTTTTGGTATAGCCGGCAACAACCGTTGGAATCAGATGCTCGTTGCAATAAAGGATCGCCCGGATATGCATGGCAAGCTTGCAGGCAACGCAGACCAGATTCTTCCCCCCGTAACGGGGCATGAACTCTTCATAGCGATCAAGCCACAACCCCTGAAACAGGCGGCCCATATCGAGCTCCACCAGCAGGGCCTCCGGCATGTCCTCCGGCAAGGGAAAACGTCTGGCCAGGATATTTTTTGCCGTCTCAAAACGGTTGCGGGTAAAATCAGGAAAACGACCCATGCCGTTCAGCATGTTGAGCAGATGAATACGTCTCGGCCGCGGCAGATCGGGGTGATGGCCGGCCGTAGCCAGGGCATAGAGGGCCAGGGAATCCGTGCCGCCCGAAAAAAGTATGGCAAGCTCTTGTTTATGCATTTTCCTCCTCGTAACAGACTTGGTAATGAACAAAAATCTCGCCGCTTGGCTGCGGCAGGCAGGAGATCAGCTCAAGCGACAGCAAGGGACTGCCCAGCGCCGCCGGACCATCGACCAGACTTGCGGCCTGTGCATCGCCTGAAAGCTTTGGGGTGACGGTCACCATCAGTTCATCCACCACCCGCTGCTGCAGGGCGGAGTAATTGAATGACGCCCCGCCTTCAATGAGTACGGAGCGTGCTCCCCGGCGTTCGAGCTCCGCGATTGCCGCGGCAAGGGACAAGCCGCCGAGCCCTGCTGGAAGCGCGATAACCTCGGCCCTGCCTACCAGCCGCCGCATAAGATCCTGCCGGCGCTCCAGAGCGGCAAAAACAAGCGGCGCCGGGCCGCTGGCAAAAACCTTTTTCCCCTGCAGCGGAATATCCCCGGAAAAGGTGATGAAGGCGCGCAGGCGTTGCTGCAGATTTCCGCCCGTGCCCCGCATTTCCGGATCAGCATGCCGCAAGGTGCCGCTGCCCATCAGGCTGGCATCTGTTTCATCCCGCATCCGCTCAAGAAACCGGCGGTCCAACTCGCTGCCCAGGGGCGCAGGGCTGATGCGGCCACAGAGGGTAGTGGCAGCGATCATGATAACCTTCATGAACCTCTCTTACAATACACGGCGTCATAAGTTCGAGGCGCCCAGTCCAGGCGCGGAACGAGTGAAGAGCCGGCGGAGCATCCTTGTAGCGCTGTGAGCAGGCACCGCAGCGAGTGACAAAGGCTGATGGGATGGTTCGGACTTATGTCGCTGTGTATAATAATCATTTCCCCATAAAACCGGAAGCTGGCCGGGTTGTTAAAAATTATCTTTATGATATTGTCCTTTTTCAGTATATAACCATGTAAAAAAAGCGCAACGCCTAAAGAGGAGCTTCATGCACATATCACGCATCAATATCAACCATATCGATTTTTCCGATGACAGCTTTTCGCTTGTGCCGTCTTTCATAACCAGCCAGGTCCCTGCTTCACTGGCCGCATCCGTCAGACGTTGCGGCATCCTCCATCCGCCGATTGTCAAAGAAAAATCTACAGCATCCTTCACCATCGTCGCCGGCCGGAAAAGATTGCTTGCCGCCATAGGGGCCACGGGTGCTTCCTCCTGTGACTGCTACAAACTGACTGAAAAAACCGATGAGATTGACGTCCTGGCAATATGCCTGGAAGACGCCCTGCTTTCCCGTCCCCTGACCCCTGTCGAACGTGCGGTTTTCTTCAAAAAAGCCCTGGCTCTGATCGATGATAATGAGCTGGCCTCCCGCTTCCTGCCGCTGATGGGCCTTACCCAATCCGTTTATCATATTCAGCGGGATCTCAGGCTGCTGGAACTTGAGGAACCCCTGCTCATCGCCATGCACCAGGGAATACTGGACGACAAGGTGGCCTATGAACTGGGGAAATTTTCCTTCAGCGACCGGGTGGCCCTGTTTGAGGTGATCAATGCCCTGCATCTCTCCGTGGGCAACCAGAAAAAGCTGGCAATCACCTGCAGGGAACTGGCGGCACGCAACAATACCACCATCTCGGCCCTGTTGCACAGCCCAGAGGTGGATAGCATCATCAATCATGGTGAGGCAAATTCCCCGCAGAAAACAGCCAACCTGATGAAATGGCTCACCTGCGAGCGATTCCCGCGCCTGAGCCAGGCGGAAAAGGAATTCCAACACTTTGTCACCGGCCTTGCCCTGCCCGATCAGGCCAGAGTTGAACATAGCCCGTCCTTTGAAAAAGATGAACTTCTCTTCACCCTGTCCTGCGCCAACCGGAAGGAATTTCTGACAATCTGGCAGGAAATCAGGGATCTTTTCCCCCCAGCACAAAAAAGGAAAACCACTCCATGAATCTTTTCATAATCAGACTCACCGCCCTCGTAGCCATAACCTTTTTTCTCCTCGCACCCCACAAGGCCCAGGCCGGGCCGGTGGTGCTTTTTGACCAATCCCATGGTCAGCAGTTCCTGGTGGAGGCAAACCGCCCCCTGGACCTGTCCGGGCTGGCCGGGGTCTTTGCCGAGCAGGGCGCCGAGATCAGAACAACCATCTTCCCCATCAGCGATACGGTGCTGCAGGGTGTTAATGTTCTCATTATCTCCGGACCTTTTGCCCCCATCACCCCGCCCGAGGTGCTGGCCATTATGAAATTCGTTTACCACGGCGGCAAACTGGCCATCATGGCCCACATCTCCCAACCGCTGCTGGGTCTGCTGCCCCAGATGGGGATCGCCATGTCCAGCCTTGCCGTTTCCGAGCAGGAAAATATCATCGGCACCAATGCCAAGGAATTCATGGTCAAGGATCTCGCTCCCCATCCGCTGACCGCGGGACTGGAAAGCTTCAATATCTATGGCGGCTGGGCTCTGCTCGAAAAGAAGAAAGACATCACCGTCATTGCCCGTACCACCCATAAGGCATGGGTAGACCTGGACCAGAACGGCCGGCTCAGTGACAAGGACGCGGTGCAGGCCTTTGCCATGGTGCTGACCGGCAGGACCGGCTCCGGCTCTTTCGTCGTCTTCGGCGATGATGCCATTTTCCAGAACCAGTTTCTCAAGGACGGCAACCTGACTCTGGCCAGAAACCTGGCAACATGGTTCTGCGCCAGGGAAAAATCAATTTAAGCTCCTCCATCCCTTCCGCCAGCCCCATACTCTTGCGCCACCAGGCCCTCTCGCCTGGTGGTGGCTTTTGTCCTGATTACCGGATAATCCCTCAGCCGACAACCGTCATTCACCACCCTCCTGGACTGCAATCCTGATAAAAAAATGCTGCGATCATTTGACTAATTCAATCGATTGAATTACTGTATAAACATGATTGAATGAAGGAGACTGCCCATGGTTCAAACGACACAAGCAAAATCAGCGACCGCCACCGGCACCACCAGCAACCGACTCATCGAAGCCGGCCTGGATATCTTCGGGGAATGCGGCTACACCGGGGCCACCACCCGAATGATCGCAGACCAGGGAGGAGTAAACCTGGCCGCCATCCCCTATCATTTCGGCGGCAAGGAAGGACTGTATGGTGCGGTCATCAAACATATCATTACCACGGTGCGCGGCCAGCTCGACCCGATCCTGGCTGAGATCGAGAAGCGCGTCGCCCAGAGTACCCCTGCGCCTGAGGAGGCTCAGGAACTGTTGGAAAAATTCCTGGGCCGTTTGGTCGATTTTATCGTCGGATCAAAAGAGGCGCCGCGCTTCAGCCGCATCATTCTGCGGGAGCAGATGTCACCGAGCAATGCCTATGACAATATTTATACGGGTCTCATGCAACCCATACTGAACATGGTGGCAATGTTGCTGGCCGCAATAACCGGGACCGAAACCGAGCCGGACCGGGAAACACGTCTGCGCGCCTTCATCTTTATCGGCCAGATCATGGCGTTTCGCTTTGCCCGGGAAACCCTGATCCGCAATCTGGGCCTGGAGGGATACAGTTCCGGTGAGACAGCCGAAATCCACCGGATTGTTCTGGAACAGACTCGGGCGGCGCTTTTCGGCCTGAAAAATCTGCCTGGTAAAAAATGATCAAGGCGAAAAGGATCGAATATGAAGAAAAAAATGATTCTCCTGCTGTTGATACTCGCCGCCGTGGCCGGCGGTTTCGTCTATCGTACCATGCATAATAAGCAGATCGGGACAGGAGAGCTGACCCTGTACGGCAACGTGGACATCCGCAAGGTGGATCTCGGCTTCCGGGTGGGCGGCCGCATAGCCGAAGTTCTGGTCCAGGAGGGGGACCGGGTGCAGGCAGGTCAGGTTCTCACCCGCCTGGATAACACCCCTTACCTGGATGAGCTGAATCTCGCCCAGGCCCAGCTGGAACAGGCGGCCGCCGTTCTGAAAAAAATGGAGGCAGGCACCCGGCCCCAGGAAATCGCCCAGTCCGCAGCTCTGGTAAGGGAACGCCAGGCTTCAGTAAAAAATCTGCAAACCGAATACCAACGGCTTAAAAACCTCATCGCAACCGGAGCTGTTTCCCAGCAATCCTTTGACAATACCAGTGCCGCCCTGGCAGAAGCCACGGCGCGGTTGGCCACGGCCCAGGAGGGACTCAATCTCGCCAGAGAAGGGTTCCGCAACGAAGACATCGAGGCGGCCCGCGCCGACCTGCAGGCAGCCCGGGCGCGTATGGCCGGAGCCGGCACCCGGCTTAGCGACACCGAAATCAAAGCCCCCCAGCAAGGAATCATCCTGACCAGGGTGGAAGAACCAGGAGCCATTGTCGGCATCGGCCAGACCGTACTCACCCTGGCATTGGACACACCGTTGTGGATCCGGGCCTATGTGGAGGAACCGGATCTGGGCCGCGTCTATCCGGGCATGCCGGCGCAGATCTTTACCGATTCAGCACCAAACCACCCCTATCAGGGACAGGTGGGTTTCATTTCACCCGAGGCGGAATTCACCCCGAAATCGGTGCAGACCGAAGAACTGCGCACCCGCCTGGTCTATCAGCTGCGCATCGTCGCCGACAATCCCGACCATGGCCTGCGCCAGGGGATGCCGGTCACCGTCCGTCTCACGGAAAAAGAGCGGCAGACCCGCGCGGAGTAAATCCTATGGAGCATGCGCCCGTTGATATCCAGGGACTGAGCTACACCTTCGGCAACAACCAGCCTCCGGCACTCGATGACTTGAGCGCCGTCATCCGCCCCGGTGCGGTGACCGGTCTGGTCGGCCCGGACGGGGCGGGCAAGACTACACTCATCCGTCTCATGGCCGCCCTGTTTCTCCCCGGTGCCGGCACCATCAGCATATTCGGCCTTGACACCCGCACGGAAACGACCCGTCTGCATCGGATTATCGGCTACATGCCGCAGAAATTCGGGTTGTACGAGGATCTGTCCGTCATGCAGAACCTGCGCCTGTATGCTGATCTGCAGGGGGTAACCGGTGCAGCACGACAGCAGGTCTTCCAGCGATTGCTGGCCTTCACGGGACTCGCGCCGTTTCAGAGCCGCCTGGCCGGGCGACTCTCCGGCGGCATGAAGCAGAAACTCGGCCTGGCCTGCGCCCTGATCCGCAAACCGCGCCTGCTGCTCCTTGATGAGCCCAGCGTCGGCGTGGACCCCGTCAGCCGCCGGGAACTGTGGCGCATGGTGCAGGAACTGGTGAACGAGGAAATGGCGGTGATCTGGTCCACGGCCTATCTGGACGAGGCCGAGCAGTGCGATGAGGTTCTGCTGCTTAACGAAGGCAGGCTGATATTTTCCGGCCCCCCGCAGGAGCTCACCAAACGGGTTACCGGCCGCTGTTTCCAGATCCGCAACATCGCCGGCAACCGGCGCCGGGTCCTGGCCAACGCCCTGCAGCGGGAGGAGGTGCAGGATGGCATCGTCCAGGGCGAAAATGTGCGCATCGTCTTGCGGGCCGTCAGCTCCCTACCGGACCCGGCGGTGCTCCATGCCGGTCCGGCGTCTCAACTGGTACCGGTTGCCCCCCGTTTTGAGGATGCCTTTGTCGACATCCTGGGCGGCGGACCAGGCGGCACCTCGGTGCTGGCCGCCTCCATGGCGCAGATCGAGGATTACGGCCAGATAACGGTGGAGGCTGAAGGCTTGACCAAGCGATTCGGCGATTTCACTGCAGCCCGGGATATCACCTTTGCCATAAAGCGGGGCGAGATCTTCGGCCTGCTCGGCCCCAACGGCGCCGGCAAATCAACCACCTTCAAGATGATGTGCGGCCTGTTGCGCCCCTCGGCCGGAATCGGCAAGGTGGTGGGTCTGGACCTGCAGAAGGCACCCGGCCAGGCCCGTTCCCGCCTGGGCTACATGGCCCAGAAATTCTCCCTGTACGGCGATCTCTCCGCCCGTCAGAACCTGGAATTCTTTTCCGGGGTGTATGGCCTGGCCGGTGCCAGACAGAGGGAGACCGTGGGACGGATGATCGACATCTTTAATCTGGGTCCCCATCTGAAAGTGGCGGCCAAGGAGCTGCCCCTGGGTTTCAAGCAGCGCCTGGCGCTCAGCTGCGCCGTGATGCATGAACCGGCCGTGCTCTTTCTGGACGAGCCCACCTCCGGGGTCGATCCCCTGACCCGCCGCGAATTCTGGACCCACATCAACGGCCTGGTGGAGCGCGGGGTGACGGTGATGGTGACCACCCATTTCATGGACGAGGCCGAGTACTGCGACCGCATCGGCCTCATCTACCGCGGCCAGATGATCGCCACCGGCACCCCCGACGAACTCAAGGGCCGCACCGAGTCCGAGCAATTACCCGATCCCACCCTGGAGGACGCCTTTATCGAACTGCTCCACCAGTGGGACGACAAAAATCGGGAGGCCGCATGAAAGACCGTCTGCGCCGCATGAAGGCCCTGATCACCAAAGAGTTCGTACAGGTCATGCGCGATCCGAGCAGTCTGCTCATCGCCTTTGTCCTGCCCATGATTCTGCTCTTTCTGTTCGGCTACGGGGTTTCCCTGGACGCCAAACGGCTGCGGATCGGGGTGGCGGTGGAGGACAGCGGCGAGGAGGCCGCATCACTGGCCGCCGCCTTTGTGGCCAGCCCCTATTTCGAGGCCCGCATCAGCCGGGACGCCCGGGTTCTTGAGGCGGATCTGCTGGCCGGGCGCTCCCGCGGCATCGTGGTCCTGGCCGGCGATTTTTCCCGCCGGCTGCACGCGACCGGCGCAGCGGCCCCGGTGCAGGTCATTACCGACGGCAGTGAAACCAACACGGCAAACTATGTGCAGAACTACGCCCAGGGGGTAGTCTCCACCTGGGCGACAATCCGAAGGCTGAAGCAGGGTGACGACAGCCGGCCCGGGCCGCGGCTGGTGCCGCGCATCTGGTTCAACCCGGAGCTTGAGAGCCGCGACTCCCTGGTCCCCGGCGCCATCGCCATCATCATGGCTATCATCGGCACCCTGCTCACCGCTCTTGTCGTATCAAGGGAGTGGGAACGGGGTACCATGGAGGCGATGATGGCCACCCCGGTGGGCATTGCCGAGGTGATCATCGGCAAGCTGATCCCCTATTTTCTGCTGGGCATGCTGGCCATGCTGGGCAGCGTCGGGGTTGCCGTCTTTTTATTCAAGGTGCCCTTCCACGGCTCCCTGCCCGCCCTGCTACTCACCTCGGTGGTTTTTCTGCTGGCCGCCCTGGGCCAGGGCCTGTTGATCTCCACAGTGGCCAAAAACCAGTTTGTCGCAGCCCAAGTGGCCATGGTCACAGGTTTTCTGCCGGCCTTTCTCCTGTCCGGCTTTATTTTCGAGATCGCCTCCATGCCCCTGCCGATCCGTGTCCTGACCCGCATCATTCCGGCGCGCTACCTGGTGACCAACCTGCAGACACTTTTTCTGGTGGGGGACGTCTGGCCCCTGCTGCTGCCCAATGTGCTTATCCTGCTGGGGCTTGCCGCGGTGCTGTTCTTCATTACCGCCCGCAAGACAGCCAAACGTCTGAGGTGAACCATGTTCAGCCGCATCCGCGCCCTCATCGTCAAGGAACTGCTGGCCATCCTGCGGGATAAGAAGAGCCGTTTCGTGCTCATCGTCCCGCCCCTGATCCAGCTGTTCGTCTTCTCCTTTGCCGCCACCCAGGAGGCCAAGAACCAGACCCTGGCCGTGCTGAACCTGGACGAGGGCAAACCGGCCCTGACCCTGGAGCAGGATTTTGCCGCCGCAGCCACCTTCAGCGAGGTCCTGCACCTGCGCGGTGCCGCCGAAGTGAAACCGGTCATCGACGAGCAGCAGGCCATTGCCGTACTGTGGATTCCCGAGGACTTTTCCCGTAATATCGAACACGGCCGGCCGGCCGAGGTGGGCTTTATCCTGGACGGCCGCAAGACCAATACGGCGGGGATCGTGCAGGGTTATGCCCAGCGCATCGTCAATAATTACCAGGCCGGTCTGGCAGCCGGGGGCCAATCGGCCGGGGCTCAGCTTGTGGTGCGCAACTGGTTCAACCCCAATCTCGATTTCAAATGGTATACGGTGCCGAGCCTGGTCTGCATCCTCACCACCCTGATCAGCCTCTTGGTCACCAGCCTGTCCGTGGCCCGGGAGCGGGAAATGGGCACCTTTGACCAGCTGCTGGTCTCACCCCTGCACCCGCTGGAGATCCTGGTGGGCAAGGCCGTGCCGGCCCTCATTATCGCCATGATCGAAGGGACCTTCATGGTGCTGGCCGCCGTGTTTCTCATGCGGGTGCCGTTGAACGGCTCCCTGCCGCTCCTCTACGCCAGCATGGCGGTATTTCTGCTGGCCATCATCGGTGTCGGGCTGTTTATCTCGTCACTTTCCATGACCCAGCAACAGGCCATCCTGGGTGCCTTCGTCTTCATGGTGCCGGCCATCATCCTGTCCGGGTTCGCCAGCCCCATCGAGAACATGCCCCCGTGGCTGCAGGCCATCACCCAGGGCAATCCCCTGCGCTACTTCATGACCATTGTCCGGGGAATTTTTCTCAAGGACATCAGCGCGGCCTTGGTCTGGCGTCAGACCTGGCCCATGGCCATCATCGCCGCTGTCACCCTCTCCACCGCCACCTGGCTCTTCAAGAAACGCATGGAATAAACTACCGGCAGCAGCGGAGAAAAACTGTCGACATCCCGGTCTGCTTCCCGAATATTGCCGCCAGAAACTGACCGGCAAAAGATCAGATTCTGGGCCATTTCACCTCATCATCGGGCAAAAGCCCAACCACCCCATTACTCCGCACAAATCTCTTTCGGCTAACTCACTCAAATAAATAGAAAAAAATCAAACCACATCGTGGTACTGCAATTGCATCATAACAAAGCAGATGAGAAAAAGACCATGAAAGGAAATAACTGACAACAGCAAAGAGGCCCTATCATGAAAGCATCACATCCGGAGTTGTTCAGCGGCAATGGCGACAGGCAATTCAGGATAAAAGACCGCACCCTGGCCATTTTAGACCTGGCCATCCCTTTTCATATCATTGAGATCAACAAGACCGGTCTTGTTTTCCGTTATGTCGGCAACGAGCAGTGGTTCAAAGACCCGGGTAAATTGGATGTGTCCTATGAGGGTTTCAGCCTGAGAAATCTCCCCGTGCAATCTGTTGCCGATTACCGCATCCCAACCGATATGGTCCAGACAAGATATCATTGTGTTACATACAACACCCTCTCCCCTTCCCAGACAAAGCAGCTGGACCAATTCATCGGTCTCTGCGTCCAATAGTGCAGGGGCGGTGCAGCCTCCCGGCAACGAGTCTCCCATAAAAACCAACTCGTTTTTTCAGCGATAAAATTATCGAATTTTTATCCTATTAATGCTAATAAGGGAATGCTGGAGATAGGCTTCCATCACCGGCATCAGGATAAAAAAATTCCATAACTATGAGCCTCTTGCAAAAATGAAAGTCGCGCAGCCCCGTCATCATGCGGCACAGCTTTGAGACATTTCGGGTTGCAGGAAACAGCGAAACAGGATAAACTTAAAAAAAATTCGTATTACTCTCCAAGGCAACCTATGCGCAAACTATTACATCTTTTTGAGAACAATAAAAAATGGGCGGCAAAGACTTCGGAGTCCGACCCTAATTTCTTCCTGAGACTGTCAAAGCAACAGAGCCCGCAGTATTTATGGATCGGCTGTGCCGACAGCCGTGTGCCGGCAAATCAGATTGTCGACCTGCTGCCGGGGGAGATCTTTGTCCACCGCAATATTGCCAATGTGGTGGTCCATACCGATCTGAACTGCCTGTCGGTCATTCAATATGCCGTTGAGGTGCTGAAAATCGAACATATTATTGTCTGCGGCCATTATGGCTGCGGTGGCATCAAGGCAGCCCTGGAGAGCAAGGAACATGGCCTGATTGATAACTGGCTGCGGCACATAAAGGATGTTTACCGTTTTCACCAAAAAAAAATCGATGCCTTGGAAAATGAGACGGACAGATTCAGACTGCTCTGTGAACTGAATGTGGTTGAACAGGTGGCCAACGTCTGCCACACAACCATTGTCCAGAATGCATGGAAAGCCGGGCGGGAACTGGCTGTCCATGGCTGGGTCTATGGCCTGGAAGACGGGATCATCAAAGATTTGGATGTCTGCATCACCGGACCCGACGAAATATCCGCGATTCACCGCATGAAATAAGCATACGGCACATTGACTCCTCCGGACTCATGCCACCTCGGTGGTAAAATGAGCGGCCTTGCTGTAAAATTTCTCCACATATTCCCGCACCATCCGTCTGGCTGAGAACTGGGCCGCCGTGCTTTTGATGGCATGCTTCATGACTCTCACCCAGCCGGACGGGGTACCATCCTCATCCACCTGGTAATAGAGAGGGATAATTTTTTCCTCCAGTACCTGATACAGCAAGTCAGCATCGATTTTATCACGGGAACCTTCTGTATGCCCGCCGTCAAAGGACCAGCCGTTCTCACCGTTATAGGCCTCAAGCCACCACCCGTCAGGGATGCTGCACTGCGGCACGCCGTTGAGCGAGGCTTTCATGCCGCTGGTGCCGCAGGCCTCCATTGGTGAAAGGGGGTTGTTCAGCCAGACATCGACACCGTGCACAAGGTACTGGGCAATCTGCTCCCCGTAATCCTCCACAAAGGCGATCCTGCCGTTAAAGTCCGGGTTACGGGCGGCGTTGAAGATTTTCTGCAGCATGAGTTTACCTGGATCATCCGCCGGATGGGCCTTGCCGGCAAAGATAATCTGTATCGGCTGGTTCTGACGGCCGAGCAGTTTTCCCAACCGCTCCGCATCCTGCAGAATCAGATCCGCCCGTTTATAGGTGGCAAATCTCCGCGCAAAGCCGATGGTCAACACAGAGGGGTCGAGCAGGGTACCGCAGGCCAGTGCCACTGAAGGATGAGAGCGGTCATTGGTCCACCGCTGCCTAGCTCTCTCCCGGATGACATTAAAAAGCTTTATTTTCAGCCAGACGTGGGTTTTCCACAGCTCTTCATCCGGAATTTCATCGATCATTTCCCACAGATAGGGATTATCATGATCCGCCTGCCAGTCCGGCCCCAGATATTTGTTGAAAAGAAGTTCGAGTTTCGGCTCAATCCAGGTGGGCACATGCACGCCGTTGGTCACAAAGTCAATGGCAGCAGCCTCTTGCCCTTGGTCCTCCGCTACCCAGAGCCCCTGCCACATCCGGTTGGCGACCTCTCCGTGTTTTCTGCTGACCCCATTGCGATAGCCGGACAGGCGCAGGGCAAACGCCGTCATATTAAAACCTTTATTCGGCTCATCAGGATGAACCCCCAGGTTGAGAAAGGTATCGCGATCCATCTGCAGAGAGGGCCAGAAGTCACGGAAGTATTTGTCCATCAAAGGAAAAGGGAAAACGTCATGACCGGCGGGAACCGGCGTATGGGTGGTAAAAACCGTGGTCTGCCGCACGTTGGTGAAGGCCTCCTCCTGGGAGAAGCCGTTCTGCAGGCGGTCCCGTAGTCTCTCAAGAAGAGCAAAGGCGGCATGCCCCTCATTGAGATGGACAATGGAGTGCTTGACATGCAGGGCCTCCAGCACCTCCATGCCCCCGATGCCCAGGACAATCTCCTGACGCAGCCGCTGTTCCATGTCGCCGATATAGAGCCTGGCGGAAATCCCCCGGTTCCAGGGATCATTTTCTTCGATGTCCGTATCGAGAAGATAGAGAGGCACCCGGCCCACATCAACTTTCCATACCGCCACATAAATCGGCGGGTCAACCACCGGCACCTGAACGATAAGATGGTTGCCGTTACCGTCGAATACCTTTGAAATCGCAGCCTGATTGCGGTCAAGCTGGGTGCTGATATTTTCCTGCCAGCCCGATTCACTGATCCGCTGGTTGACATACCCTTCCGGATACATGAACCCCACGGCAATGAGCGGCACACTCAGATCGCTGCATTCCTTGATGAAATCACCGGCAAGAAAGCCTAGGCCACCCGCATAAAAAGGCAGTGAGCGATGCAGGCCGTATTCGGCGCTGAAATAGGCTATGGTCACCTGGGAAGGATTGTCGGAGTCAGGAAAAAGAGAACAGAGCCTGTTGGCCATATATTTACGATAGCGGGACATGACTAGATCATAATAGCGAATATAATCAGTCTTTTTCGCCGCGGCCTCCAGCACCTCCCGGGGCAGATCCCGCAGCATTTTGTCAGGATTGTGCACACTTGCCTTCCAGGCCTGCCGGTCAATCATTTTAAAAAGCATGCGGGCGGCAGGGTTCCAGCTCCACCAGAGATTCTCGGCCAGATCGGCAAGCCCGCCCAGCCGGGCGGGCAGATTAGGAAACTCCACGGAAACATTATGATTATTCACGGAAGGCAATCCTTTATTCCTCAAAAACTTCAGGCGAATGTCCGACAAACTCCGCGCTGATCAGGTAAATGACATCCTTAGTATCTTCAATTTTCCCCAGCACTACCCGGAAACCGGCTATTCGGCGATCAACCACAGACTCCAGGATCTCCCCCGTGCAAAAAACCGGAGAAACAAAACATCATCCCAGGCGGCGCCGGAGTTCCTCCAGTTCCTCAAGCAGATCAATAATCAGGGCAGCCCCCGGCAGATTGACCCTGAGATCCTGCTGCAACCGCAAGGCCACCTGCACCCGGCGGACCTCATAGCATCTGAAACGCCATTCAGGAGGCCTCCTGCCCTGGGGCTCAAGCAGTCCTTCCTCGATCATCGCCAGAATCGTTTCCGCACTGATATCGCAGATTTCACACAATTCTTCGAGAGAAAGCCTGGCCTGATCGTCAAGGATCATGCCGGTCAGCGGCTGAAACAGATAATTTTGGTCTCTTTTATTTGCCATATCTCAGACTCCAAGAGCGCTGCGCGGATTCATCGGCATGACGGCGGCCATTTTTTCATAGATTTCCTTTGCTGCCTCCGAGTCAGCCTTGGGCACCACCACCTTCAGGACCACAAACAGGTCACCGGCGGTTGTGCCGGGCAACCCCTTGTTTTTCAGACGCAGCTTCTGCCCTGACTGGGAACCGGCTGGAATTTTCATCTCAACCCTGCCGCCCAGGGTCGGGACCGGGACTGTTGCGCCGAGTGCCGCCTCCCATGGGGTTATCGGCAGTTCCAGATAGATATCCTTTTTATCCGCCTTAAACAGCGGATGGGGATGAAAGGCGATTTCGATATAAAGATCCCCCCGGGGACCGCCGCCGAACCCTTGGCCTCCCTGCTGGGCTAGACGGATGGACTGTCCTTCCATGATTCCCTTGGGAATGCGCACATTCAAGGTATGCGGCCGCGACACTATCCGGCCCGTCTCATCCACTTCGGTAAGCTGCAGGGTAATGATCTGCACCGCGCCGGTAAAGGAATCCTCAAGATTAATCATGATTTTGGCATGGTGGTCCTCGCCCTTGGCCCGTATGCCGCCACGGTGCACATGGAAGCTTCGTCCCCCCATGCCTGCGCCTGCCCGGCCGAACAACTCCTCAAAAAAATCGCTGTAATTGCCCGAGGCATCGCTAAAACCACCGCCGCTGAACTCAAAGCCGGCATTCCAGTCAGGCGGCGGTCGGAACTCCTGCCCCTCCTGAAAGCCCGAGCCAATGTGGTCATAGGCCGTTCTCTTTTCCGGATCCTTCAATACCTCATAGGCCTCGCCGATTTCCTTGAAATGTTTTTCCGCATCCGCATCCTTGTTGACATCCGGGTGAAATTTGCGGGCCAGTTTCCTGTAGGCCCTTTTGATTTCATCCTGGCCGGCGTCCCTTTCAACGCCAAGGGTCTTATAATAATCCTTATATTCCATCCGGTTCTTGTATCCTCTATCCGGTAAAAACCGAGTCAGCCTCGCCTGTTTTCAGAAAAACATCGCCGAGCATGATACGGGCATCGGCAATGACGCAGCCCTCCCCGGAACAGAGCAGGGGGTTCAGATCAATCGACTCAATATAGGGAACCATGTCCTGCACCAACTCGGCGAAATCAACCAGCACCCGGGCCAGCTTCTCTTTATTGACTGCCGCGCTGCCGCGGTAACCGGACAGCAGTTGCCCGCCCTTCAGCTCATGCAGCATGGAGTGGACATCCGATGGGGTCAGGGGCGCCATCCTGATGGCCACGTCACCATAGATCTCCACACTGGTGCCGCCGATGCCGAGCAGAATAATCAGCCCGAACTGGTAGTCGATCTTGGCCCCCACGATCAGTTCAATGCCTGCTGCCATCTCTTCCAGCAGCAGCCCGGTAAAACCGGGTAACCCGCTGACCTTTTCATAAAACTGCCGCAATTGGCGGTCATCGGCAATGCCCACCGCCACACCGCCCACCTCCGACTTATGAATCACCTCGGGGGAAACAACCTTTGCCACCAGGGGATAGCCGATGGCAGCGGCACTTTGCAGACTTTCCTGCAGATCCAGAGCCCAGGCAAAGCGGGGCACCGGCAGAGCGGCTGAGGCGAAAAGCCCCTTGGCTTCAGGCTCCATCAGCCAGCCGTTCTTCCTGCCACGATGCAGCATATCCATCATCTCTTTGGTCAACACAGCCGGCATCTCCTGAGTACAGAGGTCATATGAACGGCGCTTTCAATCGAGGATGCCACCGGGACCCGGTTGAGTTCAAAGCCCTCGATGAGCATCCGGTATTTTTCAACATGGGGAACATAGGCGATCAAAGGCTTGCCGTGGCGCCGGTACACCTTGCTCAGCCGCGCCCCGAGATCAGCGCTGATGCCGGGCAGATAAGGCAGCATGAGCAGCAGGATGCTGTCGATGTCAGCGATCTCACAGAAGGCCTCCACCGCGGCGATAAAGTCGTTCTCCACCGCGCTGCCGGTCAGGTCAACGGGATTGGCCACCGAGGCGATGGTGCGTATGCTCTCGGACAGACTGTTGCGCAGTGACTGCTGAACGGCTTCGGTAAAACGCGGCACGCTCAGCCCGCCGCCCACGCAGGCGTCCACCGCCATGGCCCCGTGGCCGCCGCTGCCGCTGATAATACCCACCCGTCCCTTGATCACGGTGTCGGGATAGCAGCTCAAGGCCTCACAGAAGGAAACAAGTTCCAGTTCGTTTCGCGCCTCAATGAGGCCGTACTGGGCGAGGACGGAGGCAAACACCCGGTAATCGCCAGCCAGGGAGGCGGTATGGCTTGACACGGCCGCACTTCCCTCGCTGGTCTTGCCGGCCTTGAGAACAATAACCGGCTTGCGGCATTTTGCCGCCCGCTGGACAAAAGCTCGGCCCTCATTCCTGGCAAAACCCTCCACATAGAAAACGATGACCCCGGTGCGTGGATCGTCATCAAGGAATTCCAGCAGCTGCAGTTCGCGGATATAGGCCTTGTTGCCGATGCTGATGGCGCTTGAAATGCCGACACCCTCCCGGGCGAATTTGACCAACAGATCAACAAGGATGCCGCCGCTCTGACTGACCACGGCCACATCACCGGCTTCCGGCTGCACCATGCGCTCCGTCGGCAGAAAGAAGGTGTCCACCACTCCGGGGGAGTAGATGCCCAGACAGTTGGGGCCGACAAAGGGGAAAGCGGCACCCGAGGCAATGCTGACCAGGCCGGCCTGCAGATCATCCTGGCCCACCTCGGAAAAACCGCCGGAGATGACAATGGCGCTTTTGACATCCGCCCGAATGCATTCCTCGAGCACGGCTGGAACATATTCCGCCCGTACGGCGATCACCGCCAGATCGATGCTGTCAGGGATGGCGCTCACCGAAGGAAAGACCTGCTCGCCGTCGATTGCGCCGCCCTTGACATTCACCGCATAGGTCTTGACCGGATAACGCAGCAGATTCTTGAAAAAAATGACATTGGCTGGATGCCGGTCATTACTGGCCGACACCCCGATGACCGCCACCGATTGCGGGGTGAACAGAGGGGACAGATTCATACATTCCTCCCGGCATCATCTTTCCATTGCGAAAAGTCGGCATCATTAGTGGGGGCATTTCTGCGGTAGGAACCGAGCAGGAATCCGAGGAGAATGCCGATGCCCAGGACAAGAAACAGCATGAGCGCCCGGGACAGCGAAAACTGCCAGAACAAAAATCGGATACTTATCATTTCCGTATTCTGCAGGGTAAAAATGATCACCCCCAGCAAAAGTGCCATTGCCAGGCCGAGCTTCGTCTTCATAATCCCCCCTGGATCAATCTCCGGAGAGGCGCTGCCCTCCGGGGAGAAAACCATGTCCTGCTGTTTTGTCATTTGGAAACTTCATATCACTATAACAAATGCATGCGATAGAAGAAAACAAATGTTAAAAAAATACTGTTTTTAAGAGATGTTGCGTGATAAGTAAAAATTGAATGCTTTACAGATTTGAAAATTATGAGATATTGGCAGATTGTCCGGAAAATTCAGGCTATGCCAGGCAAAACGACACAAAAAGCGGTCAGGCAGACGACGGGAATTAGGAGAAATAATCAAAATGAAAAGCTTTCACAAGGAACTCTGGTTTGAGGTGCCCACCCGCCGGGCTTTTATCAACATCACCCCCCAGGTGGAGAAATGCCTGGAGGAAAGCGGTATCAAAGAGGGTCTGCTGCTGTGCAAGGCTTAGTAAATTTAGTTAAACCTTCTTCCAAAGCTTCTAATGGATTGAAATCGCTATAATCTGTATCAACGCCTAATATGTCCTGAGCCTCTTTTTTCTTCATAGGAAGCTTTCCAGCAAAGGTCGGTTCTGATGCCTGCGAGATATTGACATTGAGCCAATCGGCCGCCGAGACTATTCCCTTAATTTCGTATTGCCATATCCCTTTTTCATTCTTTTTGATGTAGACTCCGAGACGCTTGCCGTCCATGTCCGTTCCACCGAAAGCGGTTTGAACAAGCTGCCTTTTCTGCTGGAAAGTCATTTGTGATAACCGTTCCGGCCTGCGAGACATACTTTCAGCACTCGCTGTCCTGGCAAGTTTAGCCAGTTTGGAAACCTGCCGTCGGTAGTCCGGAAGGTTATCGAGCTTGCAACCAATGCGGACCTTTTCTTCCCGAAGACATTCTTCCTGACTACGAAGCTTATCCATCTTCATCCGGATTTCGTCGCTGGACATTATTCCATCCGCAACGGCTTCAACCAGACGATCTTTTTTAGCCTGGATTGAGGAGATTCCTTTTTCGATGTCTTTACGTCGGGTTTGAAGCTCCTCGGTTCTCCCTGCGTTAGGCGTAGCCCGCTCAACGGCCTCTTTTAAAATTTCAGGGTCGCCGAACATGGCAACAATCTGCACCATTACAGCTTTCTCCAAGTCCTCAGCCGGAACCCACAAGCTAGGATCGCAAACCTTGGTCCTTCCTCTAGGATGGCGATAATAGCGACGATTGTGGTGGTTTGTCTGTCCGAACATCGCATAACCGCATTCTGCACAAAAAACGACCCGACCTAACAAATAAGGGTTCTTGATTTGGCCGTGGGAATATGTCTTGTTACCAGCGGCCCTCTCTTTGATTGCGGCTATGGTTTCAGCCGGTAAAAGAGGGGGAATCTGAATTGTGACCTCCTCGTCAACGTTCAATTTCTTGACACGAAAGCATATTGTCCATTCTTCCCCTGATCTTTGGGTGAGGACCTTCCATAAGTTCGTATGGTTCATGCCCAAGGTAGCAGATATCTTTCCCATAGGCTCGCCGGCAAGATACCGCTCCGCCGCCCATATAATATTCTTCTGCTTTTCCGGGTCGATGTCCCATTGGCTGGTCACTGGATTAAAAATTCGTCCATAAGGCAGTTTTCCGGTGGATGGAATGCCCCTCCGAGCACGTTCGATTCGGTTTGTAATTGATTTAAGGCTTTGCTGCCGGGCATGGAATTCGCCGATTTCCGCCGCCATCCCTAGAAAGAAAGTATGCTCGGGATTGAAAAGATAATATTCGGTGGTGCCGACGAAAAACCGAATACCCTGTTCCCGAAAGACCTGAAGGCCCTCTTTGCTTTTGCGATTATCGCGGGACCAGCGGGAGGCATCGGTCACGATCACTGCATCAAATATCCCCTTACTGGAATCCTTTAGCAGTTTTTCGAGCTTCCTGCGCTCAAAATCAGGAGTTGCATGTTCCTGGCCGGAATATTGCCAGCAAAACTCAGGAATAACGCCTCCCAGGCTTTTAGCATACTGGACGAGTTGGCTTTTCTGGGTCCGTAAGGATTCGCCCTGTTGCTCTTGTTTTTCGGTGCTTACCCGCACAATTGGTGCAAACCGTATCATGACTTACTCCCCGATGATCTTGACCAGAACCCTCTTTTTTCGGCAGCCATCGAACTCGCCGTAGAATATCTGCTCCCAGGTACCGAAATCGAGCTTACCGTCTGTTACGGCTACCACCACTTCACGGCCCATGATCTGCCGCTTCATATGAGCATCGGCGTTGTCCTCCCCGACGTTGTGGTGGTACTGGGTAACCGGCTCGTGCGGAGCGAGCTTTTCGAGCCATACGTCGTAATCGTGATGCAACCCCGCCTCATCGTCGTTGATAAAGACCGAAGCTGTTATGTGCATCGCGTTACAGAGCACGATCCCTTCGCGTATGCCGCTTTCCCGAAGACATTCCTCGACCTGAGGGGTGATGTTGATATAAGCCCTACGGGTTGGGACGCTGAACCATAATTCCTTCCGGAAGCTTTTCATGTTTTCCCCTTACAAGCAGTTTTCGTACACATTCTTGATCTCTTCGGGTTGAATGCAAAGGTAATCAAGCGTCTGACGTTGCGAGCTGTGGTTGTAACAAGTCATCAGGGTCGGAATATCACTCCCAAACGTAACGCGCTGGTGGTACCCCCAAGTCTTCCTCAGGGTATGCGCTCCGAACCTCCCCTTTAGGTTGATCGCGGTGGTCCACCGCTTTACGAGGTGGTTCACATAAATCGCAGTGATCGGCCCACGCTGCCCAAGGAACAGGTAATCGTCGGGTTGGCAAGAACGGGATGCAAGAAGGTTCCTGACCGCCTCGACGCACGCCTTGTTCAGGGTGATCCGGCGTTGCTTCCCTGTCTTTTTTTCCTTCAAAACTAAATCTTCCCCCGCCTTAACCCCTTGAACCTGTGATACCTTAAGCCCGATCAGGTCGCTCGCCCGGAGATTCGTGTTGATTCCGAGCACAAAGAGAGCTAAGTCTCTTGGCTTGGTGGCCAACAGGGCTTTAATGGCCTTGATGTTCTTGACCTGCTTGATCGGCTCAACGGTAAGCAGGCTGCCTTTTTTAGGATGATTTGGATTTTTCTGAGCCATAAAGCCACCCCCTTTCTTTTGGTTAAGTTATATTGTTATTATACTAAAAACTTAAAGAGAAATAAACCTAAAAAAAGAAAGAAAGGGGGGAAAATAGGCTAACTTGTTAATTTTAAAAGGAATAAAATATTTACTACTCTTTAACTTTTAAGCAATAATTAAAGAGTGAGAGAGGGGGGTTCTCGCCTGGATCGTGCGGGTGACTAAGCGTACCATTGGCAAGTGTGGCCAGATGCTGCTGGAAACTGAATGCCTTACAGATACAGGAATTATTTATCCATTTCCAATCCAGTAATATAATAATGGTCCATATTTCGTTACCTGAAAGCACCCTCCCAATGTGTTTTTCCCTTGCAACTGTGTTAGGATAACAAAAAAGTCTTTTTTGTCAAGTTTGTGGCTATCTGCCTATTTCAGTGAAGTCGGCCACACACAATCACTCGAAGTCGGCGGCCCGACTTACCCTGGAATACATACTTTATCAGGCCGAGAAGTAATAAATGAATATAAGGTGAGAAAATGAATAAAATGCATGTATCACTTGTTTTGCTGCTTTTGGCGACGGCTTTATCTCAGAAACTTTCATCCGCATATGCAGAATTCTACACTTACGTTGACCCCAATGGCATAGTTCACTTGTCTAATGTCCCTATGCCTGGATACAGAGCCCAAAAAGGTCAAAAAGACAATATTATTGGTTTCTATATTCAGATTGGCCCTTTTAACAATAACAAAACGGCTGAAAGATTAAAGGATAAACTTGTTGACAAAGGGATTGAAGCCTTTTCATTTGAGCAAGAAAATGTAAGCTTTGTATGGTTTGGAAATTTTACAACTCGTGAAGAAGCAACGAGAGAAGCTGACAAATTAGCATCTGAAAAAATGTTCAACAAATACTCTATTTCATCACCAAAGCAAACTTACAATGTCGAATCAACAACATCAAGGTTACAGAGAATAGCTAATAAAATGGAAGATGAAATAAGGTCAGCAAGATTCGAAGTGAACTTCTACACCGAATGTGGGGTAAGCAATAGCAAACCATACCCACACATTTCTTGTACGATGTATTTTCCTTATAGCTTCGGCAATATGCAATACATTCATAAAATTGAAGCCCTGACCTTAAAAAAAGCCTTGGCATTTGCTAAAAACGATTCCTCTGAATCATTTGAAATTTACGCGGTATTAAAAGGAGGAGGCGACGAGAAAGCCGCAAGGGCAGTTAAAGAATCCAAGGCGGCAGGGGACTTTACGCCAGTTTGTGCTTATGCGTATTGGAAGGAATTTGATAATCTTTACCCCATTTGGCCATCGCACTAAGTGGAACGAGAACTTGCCTGACCCGGCCCGTCGAACAGCTTACTGACAGCGACATTGCAAACGCTACGGATTTTTTCCTTGGTAAAAAAACCACCGATGACGGACAGTGACGACAGGTGAGCGCGGCCATATTGGTCTCAAAAAAATCATAGCCTAGATCATCAGATAGCGAGCGTGGATAACTATATCGAACTGTTCCAAGTGACGAGATGGCGAACCAGACTTCTCGCTGTTGGCGATAGTACTGCCGAAGAATTGCAATTTATCGTCTATCCGAATCATTGCTCATTTTTTTGCTAATTTCCCGCATAGAGCATTGAAAATGCCTCCTAAAGGTGTTTGTGGAATAGAGGACAAGTCATATTCATCGACTTCATATTCGTCAGGAACTAAGGATTTGACTAATTTTCCGTCATCCGTATAAGTTCCCCCTTGAGAAGATCTGATCAGCCTTTTCGCGCAATCCACTTCATGCAACTCGCGCTGATAATATCCTGGATACCTTTCATATCGAATTTCTATCCATATCGATTTTGTATCCTTCCCAGTGCTTATGATCTCCCCTACTGTCTTCCAGGTATTCCCTCCCACAGAACCTTTAGCTACTGTTGTAGTGTCAGAAATCGATTGATTTTGCTGATCCCTCAATATCTGTGGTTTACTCTGTACCCTTTCAGTTTCATCGGGGTGAAACAGGTGATATAACGCTGATGATTGTTTATCAGCATTATCTAAATTTTCATTCTTTGAATTTGAATTATTTTGCGTACCATTGCCGGCTTCGGCTTCGTTATCATTATGTTTTTTCTCAATATCAGTTGGGTGGGAAGGTTTATTTTCAGTCGTCATAGTTTGACGTTCTGGTTGGAAAATTGAAACCACTATACTTGTAAAGATCAAAAACAGAATAATTCGTATAGCCCATTTAAAAACAGGGTAGTCATATTTCTTGCTATGGGTATTTTTATTCATTTTTTGTGAAAATCTGTTTTCCTCCTCTAACACCCGTAACTCTTTACGCATTTTGGATAAACGATTTCCCGCCCAGATGCTTTGGAGCCAGGTAAGCCCGCAACCGACGCAGCGATTACAAGACAACGCTCTTTCGATTATAAATGGGATACTAAATGGAAATAGGATTACCATTAGAAAACCATGCCAAATACTTAACTTTTCCCTTGTGAAACTCATGTATTTACCGCAGTTGCGGCAGTAATGCATGCTCATTATCCCCCTCCTGCATACATCAGCATGGCTCCCATTTTTTAGTCAACGAACAAAACGCATGGAAAAACCCATATTTCCTCTAACATTTGCAGCGGACACTGGCAATGTGGATTTCAATTTACTCCAGTAAAAAACTCCCAAAGTCATTAGCTTTCCAAGGTCGGACTGAATGAATGCCAGAATCCATCCTGGAACTGGGATTCGTGTGATATGATGATTCAAATTGTCAGCCGGATCATTGACAACATTTGTAGTCTTCGACCCAAACCTAAGGGGGAAAAATTCCTAGGCTCCGGCGTACTGCCTGCCCCCACTTACCGCTTCAATTGCCCAAAGTGGGCATAAAGAGCCTTAAAACCGGGGTTGCAACGTCTGTTGAACGGCGGCGAGACAGAAAGAGTACCGTTCTTTCTGTCTCCTCCTTTCCCCTTTCTTCCCCTATCCCGCTTCCCTACTTAGGAATCAGTAGCCTCAATATAACTAAAAAATATTTAATTATTTATTTGTTTTTACGTTATTTTCAAGACTTTTTTATTGGGCAAGAAAATCCGTTATTTCTTTCGCGGAACGCTCTATCCATAGCCGCCCGCAGTTCGTATTCATGTTGCTCTTGCACGATAAAGGAATCGTGAATGGGTAGACAGGGAATATCCTTTTCGATGAAGTGGGAAAGGATGTCCATGGCTATTTTACTATCCCGGTTTTGGATTTCTGGCATCATCCCCCGAAGAAAGAATTTCACGATGGGCCAGTGATGTTTCCTGAATTCACGAATTAGCTGCGCCACGGTTTTCCCCTTCCGTTTCAGGAGAAGGTATGCACTGTAATTTTCGTGGAGGTAGTTGTTGCCCGCCGCTACGGCCTGAATTCTTCTGTTGCTCCCCAAAATAGCAAGGAAGATCTTTTTTAATATCTCCCGAAGGGATTTATCTTGATCAAGGACGTAAGGGTCTTTGTCTAGGGGAAATTGCACACCTTCCATCGCGTAGAGCATGCGAGGATGCAACGCTGAAAAATCCAGTTCAACGACGAGTTGGCCATCGATAGTTATGGCTATGCGGGCTTCTTCAGGCATAGCTTGGAAGGATTTTGCCCAGCCAGCATACAAACGCCCACCCCGGTTAAAGGTAATATTGAAAACGGCGTGGAGGTCGGTGTCTATCCTCTTACCTTCGCTGTCCAAGATATCTGCCTTGCGATGGAGAGCGTTTGCTTTTTGTAGAAGGCTTCGTATCCTTTCGGTTTCCCTGGTGTTCCTATAATTCTTGTCTCTTTTTTCTTCGTCGCGCAAAACGACCAACTCCACCGGCATTCTTTCGATAAAAACTTGGGATCTTTCCCCCGGAAAACGCTCCAGGAAGGAATCCGTAGGCCAAATCCTAGTGAGGCGCGAATTATTGGGAAACCGGAAACCCTTCTTTCGACCGATCAGCCCTTTTTGTTCCATTGAAGGAATTATTTCACGAACGAATTGACCAGCTCGACGGTATCGGCATTTTGTCCAATATTCTGGGGCCATGGGCAATGCTATCATCCTTTCCCGACGGAGCAAATTTGCACAAAGGATTTCAAAGCTTTTGATACGTTCTTTCCCAACAGTGCCGTCAAGATTTTTTTCTGTTATTTCGGATAAAATCTGGCGTGATACCGCCGCGTGTTGCTCAAGGAGAGTCAGGGAATGGTCGAAGGAAGGAGCATTGTTAAGACGGTACTTACGATATTCCGAACTCTCAGTGCGTTGTTTAGCTGCTTCTCTGGCTAGAACACGAATTGACTTCATTCTATGCACCTCCTGGAGTGCCACCCTGGATTTAATAATAAGGGCGGGCCTGCCAGGAAACAGGTTTTTCGGGTGTCCGGTATCCCTAGCCCCTAAGGTCTATTTCTTTCGAAGAAAATCCCGACTCAAGTTAGTTTTTTTGCCCCAATCGACCGCCGATACCTGCCCGCTCGGGGTTACTCCCGGCCCGGTAAGGAAATAAGGGACAAAGCGGGCTCGTGCATCCGGTCACTTCCTTCGGCGACCAGCCGCAGCATTCCAGGCACGCCAGCCGAATTGCCTTAATGGGGGTAAGCCGGACTGACTCAGTGCCGCCTTCCCGATTTCTAATTCTATGTCGTAGGGCCATAGTAACTTTCCTTCTATGGGATTATACAAATTTAGTTTTAATTTTTAAAAGCAGCGGCGAAATATTCCTTTATTACCCTCCTGGGGGGGCATCTAAGGCCATCTGTCGATTGCCGGGGTTGGTTCTATACACTCATTCCCCTTCATCTGTTATCTTCAGCAGTGCCACCCGTGCCTCCCTGGCTCTTTCGTCCGACCTTGTATGGTGCGGACCAGCCCGCTCGCGAGCCCTCTGCCTTTGTTTCTTGCTTAACTCATGGGCGATTATGGCGTATTTGAAAAAGCCCGCCGCTGCGCCACCGAATTTCTGATCCCAGATGATCGACTCGACGCATTTACAGACCCTTAAAAAACCGGCATGCTTCCTCTTGCGGTAGTTTCGCCATGTTCCTTGGCTGATGCCCAAAAAGAGGCACAGCCCGTCGATTGTCATTGGGCGCATCCTCGAAAGGTAGACTACGGCAGCCCTTCCCCGGCAACGCAGTAGCTTGGCCTCCTTCAGGGGGTTTTGATCCACCCACTCCATGTATTCGCGGCAGGCAGCGAACAACTTTTCTGGTGTGGAAAATAGTGGCTTTCTTCCGTGGGTGGATCGGACCTTCCAAAGCTGATTTCCGGGCCTGAAACGAGTTTCTACGCTGCGGTTTCGGAGAGGGCGGCTTTCACTGCCGTTGCCGACTGTCCTTTTCGGGGGCGCGTTAACAAGGTGTATTTGACCTTTGTCCATACTTACAGGCTTCTTCAAACTTCCTTTTCGACCCGCCTTTTTCGTGGTGACAAATTCGGGTTTTGCGCTGGCCTCGGTATTTAGTTTTCCCATGCTCATTTCACCAATCCCTCCACAGTTTATTTTCCAAGGCAGCCTGGACACTTACTTGTTTAGCATCCTGGCGTGTGGTATCTTTTTCTTTAAAGTTGGCGTCAACAGGCAGTAAACCATCCTTGCACTCCGGCAATTTTGCGGACCTTGTGCCGGTCGAGATACGGATATTTCGCTTGAGGAAGAGACTTCCCGAAAGAAGTAAAGGGAGGGGTGCCTGTATATAACTAGATTTACTTAGGGAACGCCATGCACATCACCGCCTCGGTCTTTATCAACGACGACGAGTCCGGCCTGCACCATGATTACGATGTCTGGCTGGAAAAACTTGCCCCCCATGAGCCTGTTTCCCAGTATCGCCATAACGGTTACGAGGATAATGCCGATGCCCACCTGAAAAGGCAGGT
>JAHIVT010000030.1 GCA_018816555.1 Pseudomonadota bacterium | reverse complement strand
GCTGTCAAGGGTGCGAGAGAAAAACGTGTGCCTACAGGATTTCGGCATTTGTGTCGAATCAGTGCGATAGGCACCTTGAAATCATTAGAAAAATTTTGGGCTATTGCACTAAAATGTGCTTATTAAGCGAAAACTTAAGTTATGCGGGCAGTTTTTTGATAAAAAAAAGAATGCTTTGGGTAAAATTTAAGTTGGGAAAAAACGAAATTACAACTCGAATGGTTATGACATTATGAATTCAAAACCAAAGATCCTAGCCCTCATTCAATTACCTCCCCCTGTTCATGGGGCATCCTTGATGAATCAAACAGTTGTGGAATCACGATTAATAAAAAAAGAATTTATGATGGAATGTATATCTTTGCAATTTGCATCATCTGTTAGTGATATATCTGCTTTACGGTTTAGTAAATTTGTCAAAACTGCCGGCATAGCTCTGCGTCTGATCAAGGAACTGGCAACCGAAAAATATGAATTTGTTTATTTCACCCTCTCACCTGTGGGGTTTGCCTTTTACAGGGATCTTTTGTTTGTTTCCATTATGAAATTATTCGGGGTTAAGATTCTTTATCATCTCCACGGCAAGGGAATTAGAAAGGCGGCTGGGTCAAGCTTGGTCAAAAAACAACTCTACAAATTTACTTTCAGGAATACATTCGTAATTGTTCTGGCAGATTCTCTTGGTTCAGATATTGATGCTGTTTATAGTGGCACGCCTTTTGTCGTAAATAACGGCATCGCATCTACAAATATTTCTCAGCAGATTAATATAAAAGATAAGAGTGACGTAGTAGATATCCTCTATTTGTCTAATCTTGTTCGTTCTAAGGGTATTCTCGTCTTTCTTGATAGCTTATGTATACTACGAGAGCGTAATGTTGCTTTTCGGGCAAATATTGTTGGTAATGATGGCTCTATAAATAGAGAAGAGTTAAATAAATTAATCAAAGAATTCACACTTGAGGATACTGTTTATGTACCTGGCCCAAAATACGGGGTTGATAAATATAATGTGCTGAATACTTCTGATATTTTTTGTTTACCTACTCTCAACGATGCTTTTCCCCTTGTCTTATTGGAAGCCATGCAATGTGGCAAACCGGTTGTGTCTACCTTTGAAGGGGCGGTTCCTGATATTGTTGATAACGGAAAAACCGGATTGTTAGTTCACCAGCAAAATCCTGAAGAACTTGCTGATGCCCTACAGACGTTAATTTCGGATGAAAAACTCAGGAGGAAGATGGGTGAGGAAGGGAGAAAAAAATTTAAGTCATTATATACGGTTGAGCGTTTTGAGGAGAATATGTGTAATGTGTTCAGTTGCATAACTGATCGGAGAGAAATCAGTAAGGATTGCTAATGTTACAAGCTGCAAATATTATTGGATCTCTTGTCAGAAGTCTACCAGACTCTTGGGTTTTTTCTAAATCTTTCAGATATGCAAAACGAATTTCTGAATCATTTGAAAGCGTTTTAGATAAAAAGGATTATGTCTGTTCCTACCAGGAGAAAATCTTAAAAGATATTTTTACTCTCGCGACCAAAACTATTTATTACCGGGAATATAATTTTGAACTGGGAATCGAAACATTACCTTTCATCCAAAAGGAAACTATCGTTTCCAATTTTAATGACTTCATTATTACTACAAATAAGGCCGACTTAGTTTCTACAGGAGGCACTTCGGGTAAACCTCTTGTTTTTTATATTGATAAACTGAGAAAAGGATT
This sequence comes from Pseudomonadota bacterium, assembly GCA_018816555.1. Taxonomy (GTDB): domain Bacteria; phylum Desulfobacterota; class Desulfobulbia; order Desulfobulbales; family SURF-16; genus SURF-16. Next base: position 35,422 of record JAHIVT010000030.1, on the reverse strand, counting down.
CGAGTGGTATTGGATGACCTCTAACTGGTCTAACGTGGATTTTGATCTACATAAATCATACAGAGCTGTCCTGAGGAATCATAATTTAGAGAACAAATTATATAAAAGAAATTCCCTATTAAAGGAAATACAGTTTAATAATTTCTGCTTATCTGATGAATATTTGGATTATATAATTAATTTTATAGCCATTAATAAGATTCCCTATGTCCATGCTTACCCAAGTGCAGCTTGCCAACTCGCTCACAGAGCACTTCAGAGCGGTAGGGTTCTCCCTGATTTAAAATCCTTTTTGTGTGGAAGTGAAACAATTTACAAACATCAGAAAGATACAATTCAGAATTTACTGGGTAAGAGGATGTATACTTGGTATGGGCATAGCGAAAAATTGATTCTCGCAGGGGAAGGAAGGAAATGTGAGTATTATCATCATAATCCATTTTATGGTTTTGCTGAACTTGTGAATCAACACGGTGATGTGATACGAAATCCTGGAGAGATTGGCGAGTTAGTCGGCACAGGGTTCATAAACACAAAAATGCCGTTTATCCGATATAAAACTGGAGATTTCGCTGAATTTGTTGGAAATGAATGTCCGGTCTGTGGCCATATTGGGCTTACTTTTAAAAATGTTAGGGGACGTTGGAGTGGAGAAAGGATAATTAAAAATAATGGCGATTATGTTACCACCACATCATTAAATCTTCATAATGATATATATAAGCATATAAATGGATTTCAATATGTCCAAAATGTGAAGGGAATCGTCGAAATAAGAGTTATCCCTGCTGATTCATGGAATTTAGAAATTGCTAATCGCTTAGTATCCGACCTTGAAGCAAAAGTTGGGCATGAGCTGAAATTTATTTGCAAAGAAGTAACCGAATTGGAATTTGCAAAAAACAGAAAATATAAATTACTGGTTCAAAATATTGAGGAATAGCTGGTGAAACAAGTCACACAGACCTTAAAAACAGGCATTATAGAAGTCAATAACGTTCCTATTCCTACTTTGTCTGATAAATTTGTCCTTGTCAGAAATCTTGCCTCTGTTATTAGTGCCGGCACAGAAAAGACCAAGATTGATATGGGCAAAAAAAACCTGCTGCAGAAGGCCAAGGCGCGTCCTGATCTTGTGAAGCAGGTTATTAAAAAAGTACAGACTGAAGGTCTGGCCAAGACCTGGCAGACTGTTCAGACGCGGCTTGATTCACCAAGTCCGCTTGGATACAGCTGTGCAGGTAAGGTTATTGCTGTTGGCGGCCTGGTGGAAGGGATTTCTCCAGGCGATATTGTGGCCTGTGGTGGGGCAGGTTATGCCAATCATGCCGAGCTTATTGCTGTGCCCCGTAACCTTGTTGTTAAGGTGCCGGATGGGGTCAGTAATGAAGAGGGGGCATTTGCTACCATGGGGGCCATTGCCATGCAGGGAGTACGGTTGGCTCAGCCTTTACTGGGTGAGACCTTTATGGTTTTGGGCCTTGGTCTAATCGGACAACTTACTGTGCAGTTGTTAAGGGCAAATGGCTGTCGGGTGATAGGCACAGATCTTGATGACAGTCTTGTTGATCTGGCTGAAAAATATGGCGCTAAAGGCGTCCGGTCTTCCGATGATGCTGCCAGGTTTTGTAAGGATCTGTCCGGTGGTCATGGAGTTGACGGTGTGATCGTTTGTGCCGGGACCACCAGTAATGGTCCAATTGAATTGTGTGGAGAAGTAACTCGCATAAAGGGGCGTGTTGTGGTTGTTGGCGCAGTGGGAATGGATATACCGCGCGAGCCTTATTTCAAAAAGGAAATCAGCGTGGTTATTTCCCGATCTTATGGCCCGGGGCGGTATGATCCTTTCTATGAAGAGGGGGGAAATGATTATCCCATTGGCTATGTGCGCTTTACAGAACAACGTAATATGGAGAGTTTTCTTGGTCTGGTTGCCGAAGGAAAGCTTGATATCATTAGTTTGATTACCCATCATTTTACAATTGATCAGGCGCCTGAAGCATATGCCCTTATTGAAGGCAGAAAGACAGAGCCGTACCTTGGAATTATTCTTACATATGATGATAGTACGGCTGCTGTAAAACAACAGGGCGGGCGAATTGAAACTACACCCCGGAAGATCGACCGCGAGAAAGTCGGCATCTCTTTTTTTGGCGCTGGGAATTATGCCACGGCCAGTCTGTTGCCATCCTTGAAAAATATGGCCAATCTTGAATTCCGGGGCCTGGTTACCGCAAGTGGCAGAACCGCCCAGGGAGTAGCCAAACAATTTGGTTTTTCTTTTTGTGCAGATACCTTTCAAGAGCTGCTTAACAATGATACAGATGTCGTTATGATTACGACACGCCATGATTCGCATGCAAGTTCAGTGGCCGCTGCACTACAAGCCAATAAGCATGTGTATGTGGAAAAACCTCTGGCGCTTACGGTGGATGAACTTAGAGATATTCATGATGCCTGGCAACAAAGTAATGGCGCTCAGCTCATGACCGGCTATAATCGCCGCTTTGCACCGCTTACAAAGGAATTGGTAAATTTTTTCTCAGGCGTTCAAGGCCCGCTGGTGGTCAATATTCGCATCAATGCCGGATTTATACCGGAGGATCATTGGATTCAGGATCCGGTTGTCGGTGGCGGGCGTATCATTGGTGAAGGCTGTCATTTTATTGATCTGGCAGCAGTTTTGACCGGTTCTTTGCCTGTCAAGGTGTATACTTCAAGCAGCAGAAAAAAAAATAAGTCTCCCATGCTCAATGACAATGTGTGTATTAATTTGTGTATGGAGAATGGCAGTATAGCTAATATTATTTATACAGCTGATGGCTCTAAAGCCATGGCTAAAGAGTATGTAGAAATTTTTGGCGGGGGGCGTTCAGCTGTTCTTGATGATTTTAAAGAAGCCAGGTTCTTTGAAGGAGAAACAAAAAACAGTAAACATACGCTACGTGGGCAGGATAAAGGACAAAAGGACATGCTGAGTGCCTGGATAAATGGCTTGCGTAAAGGGACTCCCTGTCTGAATTATGAAAGCCAGATGCAGATAGCACTGGCAACAATCATGGCTGTGGAAAGTATGACCATTGATTGCCCGTTAGTGATTGATCTGTCCATAGTTACCGGCAGTGCCGGGGGGGTATGATGGTGCCCGGTGCTTCCTTAGCATAGAATTTTTATGATTCAATTTTCTCTTCAATCATTGCGTAACTATTGTAGCAAGCGGCAGTATAAAGGGTATGACCTGTTTGATGGCCTGAACTCCCGGCTGCTGAAGGCAACTCCGTTGTACAGAATTAAGATGTTGCGCCTTGCCTGGATTCAATTTTTCAAGCGATCTCCTCTTAACCTGCGGCCTATCACCCTTGTTCCCATGGGAGACAATGCCAAGGGCTTAGCTTTGTTTGCTTCCGGTTTGTTGAAGACAGGCGATTGTGAGGAAAGCAGCCTTTTGTTTACTCGATTAAAGGATATGACCTGCACCGGGTATAACGGTATTTCCTGGGGTTATAACTTTGACTGGGAGGCTCGCGCTTTTTTTGTTCCTAAGGGTAAACCAAACCTTGTGACAACCGTTTTTGTGGCCAACAGTTTCCTGGATTATTTTGACAACACAGGGGATGAAGTGGCCTTGAAACTTGCTCAGGGAGCTTGCGAATTTCTCCTGTCACACTTGCAACTGTTCGAAAACAAAGATTCTCTCTGTTTTGGGTATGTCCCTGGTGAAGAAGCCAGGGTTCATAATGCGAATATGCTTGGCGCCGCATTGTTGTCTCGGGTCTATATTCACTCTCGTGATGATCGCTTACTTGAAAAATCAAGAAAGGCGATGACTTATTCGGTCAATGCTTTAAGAGAAGATTTTTCCTGGCCTTATGGAGAACGGTATCACCACCGCTTTGTGGATAATTTTCATACCGGGTTTAACCTTGTAGCTCTTTTTGACTGGATGAAAAATACCACCGAATACCATTGGCAAAAACAGTTAGAAGGTGCATTCCGATATTTCCTTGATACATTCTGGTTAGAAAACGGCTGCCCTAAATATTACAACGATTCACTATATCCAATTGACATTCATTGTTCTGCCCAAGGCGTCGTGACCTGTCTCAGGCTTCGAGAAATTGACAAAAGAAGTAAAGAGATGGCAAAAAAGATTGCATATTGGGCTATCGAAAATATGCAGGATAAAGAAGGTTTTTTTTATTATCAGAAATGGAAATGGTACACGAACAAGATCCCGTATATTCGCTGGTCGCAGGCGTGGATGTTTTATGCTCTATCATACTTGATTGCAGAAGGGGATAAATGAGTAAATCAGTGAGGAAAATTTTTCTTGTCGCAGGGGCGAGGCCCAACTTTATGAAAATTGCGCCGATTGTGAGAGCGATGCAATCGCGTAAAAATTCTCGCTTGGAATGGCGGATTGTTCATACAGGTCAGCATTATGATCATGAAATGTCTCAGTCCTTTTTTGATGACTTGGAGATCCCGCCCCCTGATTATTTTCTGGAGGCAGGCTCCGGTTCCCATGCTGTACAGACTGCTAAAATCATGGTTGACTTTGAACAGGTATGTCTGAAAGACAAACCTGATATTGTTCTGGTGGTGGGGGATGTGAATTCCACTCTGGCCTGTAGTGTTGTGGCGAAAAAGCTGTTGATTGAAGTTGCCCACGTTGAGGCAGGCTTGCGGAGCTTTGATCTCACCATGCCGGAGGAAATAAATCGCATGGTGACTGATGCTATCACGGACTACTTTTTTGTTACGGAGGATCAGGGCCGTAAAAACCTTTTAAAGGAAGGCAAGTCGAAAGAAAGGATTTTTTTTGTCGGCCATGTGATGATAGACAATCTTCTTTACCAGCTTAAGCAAGTTAAGCAGATGGAGCCCTCTATCTTTGAGACCAGTCGTTTGAAAGATAAACTTGGTAAGTATATTTTTCTTACTCTTCACAGGCCTTCAAATGTCGATAACCTTGCAACGTTGGCCAAGATTGTTGAGGCCTTGAACAGTATCGCCCAATCTACGCCTATTGTTTTCCCTGTTCACCCCCGCACCCGGAAGATGCTTGAGCAGTTCAACCTGGAATTGTCAGATCGTATTTTTCAGCTTCCCCCCCTTGGTTTCAAGGAGTCACTCTTTTTGTGGAAAGATGCCCAGCTGGTGATGACTGACAGTGGCGGTCTACAAGAAGAGACAACCGGTCTGGGAGTGCCTTGCTTTACAATCCGTGAGAATACAGAACGACCGATTACTATTGAGGAGGGGACAAATATTCTGGTCGGCCCCGGAATGGAAGGGATCATGGCCGCCTATGCCCGTTTTCAGATGGGAGAGCGCAAGTCCGGAAGAGTCCCTGAGCTTTGGGATGGCCAAGCTTCAGAAAGAATAGTTGAAATTCTGGAGCGTATTTGAATGAACATCAAAAAGTGCTCTTTTTTAGGGTGTGAGATAGATAAGCTCACCATGGGGCAGACAATTGAATATGTTGAAAGGATTATTGCCGAAAGAGTCCCACGTCAGCATGTCGTTGTGAATGTAGCCAAGATTGTTGCGATCCAAAATGACGAAAAGCTTCGTCGAATAATTAATTCCTGTGACCTGGTCAATGTTGATGGCATGCCTATTGTGTGGGCCTCCAGGCTTCTTGGTGATCCGTTACCGTGCAGGGTTGCTGGAATTGATCTGTTTCAAGAACTTGTAAAATTGAGCGCTGAAAAAGGATACCGGCCCTTTTTCTTTGGAGCACGCCAAGAAGTTGTAGAAAAGGTCGTCAGCATTTTTAAAAAAAAATACCCGACACTGCAAATTGCCGGGTATAGAAACGGTTATTTCTCGGAAGAAGAGGAACCTCTCATTGCGCAAATGATTAATGAGAGCAAGGCTGATATGATATTTGTTGCTTTCTCGTCTCCAAAAAAGGAAATATTTCTTAACAAATGGATGCAAACAATGCAGGTTCCGTTTTGTATGGGAGTAGGGGGGAGCTTTGACGTTGTTGCGGGTATCACGAAACGCGCGCCGCTTTGGATGCAGAATTACGGTTTGGAATGGTTTTATAGGATTCTCCAGGAACCTCGGAGGATGTGGGGGCGTTATGCCAGGACAAATCCTGTTTTTATCTGGATGGTGATGAAGTTACTTCTTCATCGCATAACAAGAACAAAAAAAAGCACTTCTTGAATTGAGATGTTCCTGAAAATGTTCTTGTAAGTGACCGCCAGGTCAGTTTCATCGGTTCTCGTTTCAGATATCCCGGCAAATTGTGAAGTAGAATTAACGGAGAAAAGATTTTTTGCATTATTACGAGACAAACAATGTTGAGTAGGTATTTTCCCGGGTTATTTTCTTTATTTTTGGGAGTCATGGTGCTAAAATTCAAGAAAATAAACCATGAACTACAAGCATAGATTAATAGAACATAAGCTCATCGAATTATTTCATTACTACCCTGTTGTTGCCGTTCTGGGGGCCAGGCAGGTTGGTAAGTCGACCGTGGTGGAGAATGTTTTCAGCAATAAGGTCGGCACAGTTGTGTTTGATCCAGTTGTTGACGTTGGAAACGCCAGGCAAGATCCGGATTTTTTTCTCCAGAATGCGAGCACCCCGGCTTTTTTTGATGAGATACAATACGCGCCGGAACTCCTTGCTTCAATCAAACGTCGGGTTGACCGGGAGAAGAAAAACGGCCTCTATATTCTCAGCGGTTCCCAGAACTTGTCTGTTCTCAAAAATATCGCTGAATCCCTTGCCGGCCGGGTTGCCATTGTAAATCTCTGGCCCATGAGCCGGAAAGAAATTGCTGAAGAGCACAGCCCTGATTTTCTGGAAAACTGGCTTTCCGGCCAGGCAATTGACCTGCAGGCCAGGACTTTGAGCAACAAGCCTGTTTATCCGCAAATATGGCGGGGTGGGCATCCCAAAATCATGGAACTGCCTGATCATATGGTTCCCGGATACTGGCAGTCATACCTGCAGACCTACATTGAGCGTGATGTACGCACGGTTGCCAATATTGGCGCCCTGCAGACTTTTGGTAGTTTTATAGGACTTCTTTCCGCGTTTTCCGCTCAGGAAATAAATTATAATCAAATCGGCCGAGAACTTGGAGTAGACCGGAAAACCGCACTGGCCTGGACGCAAATTGCTGAAGCCACTTATCAATGGCTGAGCATACCGGCGTTTTCCAGGAATCCGGTAAAAAATATTGCCGGCAAGAGGAAAGGTTTTTTTACAGATACCGGTTTTATCTGTTTTCTGCAGAGAATTTCATCACCGGAAGTGATAGGAAACCACCCTTTGCAGGGAAGATTGTTTGAAACATATATCTGTATGGAAATAATAAAAAATATGCAGAAATGGCCACTGTCTCCGAATTTGTATCATTTTCGGTCATATTCAGGGGCAGAGGTTGATTTGGTTCTGGAAATGAACGGTATCCTTTATCCTATTGAGATAAAAACAAAAAGTAATCCAAATCTGAAAGATGTCCGTGGTTTTGCAGCGTTCCGGGAATGCTTCCCAAAAGAAAAGATTCACGATGGTCTGCTGATTTGTTCCATTGAGCAACCCAGACGTCTTGCCGACAACGTTGTTGCCGTTCCCTGGTGGATTATTTGATCCATACGGTCGCCGCCCTGCAAAAAAAAGTGACAGAAAAGGCTGAAAGAACTGGATGCCGGCTTCCCCTGGGTACCGAACGGAATTGGGTTGACCGTTTTTCTGGTATTAATATCTGTTTTCAGTATATTATTTCAATTCAGGGACTCAGGATTGTTGATATGCCGTTTACCAAGTCTCGAAACGATCGTCATGCCGGTTGTTTTTTATCCGAAAGTCTGCCCCCGCGTAGCGAGTCATTATACAAGGAGCGGGCCTTGCCCGCGATAAAGGTGTTTTCGTCATGCCAAAGGTCGCGGGCATGGCCCCGCTCCTACCCTGCGACATTTTTTATACCACTAACAGGATTGAGTACTTTATATGGCAAATTCCAGCCCTGATAAAAACAAGTTTTTTTTCATCTTTCCACTCTTGGTCTTGGTAAGCATTTTCATCGGCTACTGGCCGATGCTGGAGAAACTTGCCATGCGCTGGAACAGCGGGGACAACAACTACTGTTTTCTGGTGGTGCCGGTGTTCCTCTATCTCTGCTGGGAGAAAAAGAATGATTTTCGCTTTGGTGACTTTTGCTGGAGCAGATGGGGGATTGTGCCGGCCCTGCTTTCCGTACTGATCATGACCATCGGAGAACTCGGCTCGGTTGAGTCCTTGCTTTATGCAGGGATCTGGGGTTGTGTTACAAGCCTCGTCATCACCATGTATGGCTTGCGGCGGAGCTGGTTGCTTTTTTTCCCTCTTCTGGTTTTGCTGTTTATTGTGCCCATGCCGCCGTATATCAATCAGGTGCTCACCTTCAAGATGAAAATGACGGCCAGCTCCCTCTCGGTGGAGATGATGCGCTGGGTGGGGATAACGGTTCTGCAGACCGGCAATATCCTTGATCTGGGCGTTTCAAAGATGCAGGTGGTCGATGCCTGCAGCGGCTTGCGTTACATTGTCTCCATGGTATTGCTGGCGCTTCTCATCGGCCATTTCTATGTTGGCGGACTGTGGCGCAAAATTTTTCTGCTGCTGCTTGTTTATCCCCTGTCAATATTTACCAATGCCGTGCGTATTTTTATTGGCGCTTTGCTTACCATAAACGGGTTTCCGCAGTTTAACGAAGGAGCCTACCATGATGCTCAGGGTGTTATTGCTTTTCTCGTTGCCGGTGTCATACTGTTTCTCTGCGGCTGGCTTTTGCAAAAAGTCGGTGCCGTACGTCAGCCAAAAAACTTGCGGGATAAAGGGTGCCGGCCGGCTTCCTTGAGCTCCGCTCTGTTTATCACGGTATTTTATGTAGCCCTTTTTGGCGGCAGTGGCTGGGCCCTGCAGAATGTCTCAGGCAACATGATCATTCCCCAGCGGACAAACTTTACCTCGTTTCCCATGGAAATTGCGGGGTGGAAGGGCAGCCGCAATTATCTGTCCCAGGAGATTCTCGATTCCCTGTGGGCCGATGACTACGTGAATGCCACACTCAGCAAGGATGGGGTGCCCAATACAATTTATCTCTTGATCCCCTATTACGAATATCAAGGGACCAGCCATACTGCCCATGCGCCCCAGTCATGTCTGTTGGGGGGCGGCTTTGAACTGGTGCAATCATCCACCCGTAAGCTTCGGGTCTCTGCCGGCAAAGATATTGATATCGGACTGCTGCATTTGCGAAAGGACGATTTGCAGATGCTGGCCAGCTATTTCTTTTATGAGCGGGGTAGGGTGATTATCAGTCCCTGGGAAAACAAGCTGTATCTGATGTGGGATGCCTTCAGGCTGCACAGGACCGACGGCGCGTTGGTGCGGGTGGAGATGACGGTGCCTCCCGGCCAGAATATTGCAGAGGCGGAGAAGATGCTGACCGATTTCATTGCGGGCGGACTTTGGCCTCTGCTCCCCGTTTATATTCCTAACTGATTATTCTCTGGATTAAGTCGTCTTTATGTTTCAACAGCAGGTTTATATTTTAAATACCTTACGGATGATGCTTGATGCCTTGAGCGTCATCGCCGCCGGCTATGGCGCCAGATATCTGGTCAGCTATTATGTGCCGGATGTTGTCTGGCGGATGAACGAGAATGTTTTCATTATTTCCGTGCTCATGATGATGTTTGTCAACAACTATGTCATGGGCAGAATGAAGATGTACGGGGACAGGCGGCATCCCTCCCTGTGGAGTCTTTTCTGGCCGATGTTCAATGCCGTGCTGGTCGATTTCAGCGTTCTTGCCAGTTTTGTTTTCATTTTTGAACCGCCGGACTATCCCCGTGCGTTTTTGCTTCTCTTTGCCGGACTCTGTCTGGGCCTGATGTTCTGCGAAAAAATTCTGCTGCGTATTTACATAAAGTATATCGCCGGCAAGGGGTTTAATGTCCGCCGTATTCTGGTGGTGGGCAATATGACCAGGGGGAAACTGGTATCCGAACTGTTGTCTTCCCAGGTGAGCTGGGGGCATCAGGTGGTGGGGAGACTGAAGACGTCCCAGGATAAAGTAGACAGCAGCGACAGCATCGGCACCCTGGATGATCTGCCCGAGGTGTTGCGGGCTTATGCCGTTGATGAAGTGGTCTTTGCCATTGATGGCGACAGGGCGGTCAATCTGGCCCAGTACCTGAATTACTGTAAACAGACAGGAATTCCCGCCAGGATTCTGCCTGCTCTTTGGCAACCCGGGCAGCATAGCCTTTCCGTTGACCGGCTGCAGGGAGTTCCCTTTTTTACCATTCAGAGCGCCAATTTCAATGCCACGGGTCTGCTCTATAAGAGAATTCTTGATATTGTCGGTGGGGCGATCGGCACAATACTTTTTCTGTTCATGTACCCTTTTGTTGCCATCGCCATTAAGCTTGATGCGCCAGGGCCTGTCATTTTCCGCCAGAAACGCATGGGGCTGAACGGTCGCATTTTTTATCTTTATAAATTTCGTTCCATGTATCTGGATGCCGAGCAGCGCAAACAGGAGTTGCTTGATCGCAATGAAATGGACGGGGTGATGTTCAAGCTGAAAGATGATCCGCGCATCACCAAGGTTGGCCGCTGGCTGAGAAAAACATCCATTGATGAGTTTCCCCAGTTTGTCAATGTGCTGAAAGGTGAGATGAGTCTGGTCGGTACCAGGCCGCCGACATTGGACGAGGTGGAACAATATAAACCCTGGCATTTGCGCCGTATCTCCGCAAAGCCCGGGATAACAGGATTATGGCAGGTTTCCGGCCGGAATAAGATTACCAACTTTGATGAGATTGTGGAACTGGATTGCCGCTATCTGGATCAGTGGCGGTTTTCCGATGATGTGAAGATCCTGCTGAAAACCGTTTTAGTGGTGCTGAAACGCAAAGGGGCGATATAGGTGTTATAGCTGATGGGTGATAGCTCATGGCAACAGAAAAAGACTGATTGCGGATAGCTTCAACCTTTATTTGAGCAGAAGGAAACAACTTTCTTTCTGCTCAAATATAAGGGAGCGTTTATAAGGAATTTCTACGGTTAATCGACGCTCTTGCCGGAGCATTGTCGAAAATATTCCAGCCGGATATATTGGCGTCTTCTCCATCTTCGTATTTTGTTTACGGGTTTAAGAGGGATATATCGTCAATTCGGCCATTTCCTCGAATCAAAATAGAATTAACTTTTATGATTTCCACATCAGGTTGGGCTTCTTGGAGATCCTGCTGAAGATTCCGCGTGATGGTTATCCAATCTCCATTTGAGGAGTTCGAGCCAAGACCATGATGAACGAATTCCCATGTGCCGAGAAGGTCATAATCGGCAGTATTATAATAAAGGAATCGTTGGCCTGCTGTCGTTTCCACGTTGAGGAAAATAAAATAACTTCCTGTAAGTTTCATAGACCATTTTGCAATGAACTGATCTGTGTTTTGCCAGTTGCTTAAATCGTTGTTTCTCAGTCTGAAAACATTTTGTGTGTCATCACTGATTAATAATTCAATGACTCTGCTCTGTTTGTCCGAATCAAACACGTTCTTGATCGAAGCTCCAGTCGTGTTAATAATATCCCAGCCGGATATTGTGCCGTCTTCTCCGTCTTCGTAAACTGTCTGCTGTAGATCAGGGATATCATCGCTGGATATTTGGGTTATAAAAGAGTTATTAGTGGCAGCTATTGCAGATTCTCCTGTTATATCCTTGGCCGCACAATTCCACTGAAAAGTTGATTCTTCAGAGATATGCACTGGGAAATCAGCAACAACCTCCCTGGTATTAACTGCATAATGGTCGGCGATTTCTTCTGCATTAAGTGTTCTGTTATAAATGGCAAGTTCGTCAATATAGCCATTCCAGCTTTCTTCCTCGCTGTACTGGTAACCTCCGATGAGGAGATCCGATGAAGTGGTGTCGAGTTGACCGGACACACTGGTTGAGTCTGCAAGTTGGCCGTTAAGGTAAATTTTCATTTCGCCACTTGTGTTGGAGTAGGTCCCCACCACATGGTACCATTGCAAGGGGGCAATTTGCCCGGTAGTAACCATGTATTGCTGACCTGCAATAGTGGCCACAAAGCGAAGTGTTTTGGTGTCATTATAAAAACCCAATGCATAATTAATATAAGGAGAGGTGTTAACATTCCAGGCCTTGGAAACAATATAGTCCGAAGGTGTGATATCTGTGGGATATATCCAGGCCTCGATGGTCAGTTCATCGGTTATGTTGTAACGGCCGGTTGAGTTGGAAGCGGTTATGCGATTGTCATAACCGGACAGATAAGCGCTGCTGCCAAACTGGCTGATATCGGAAAATTCAATGTTGGTCGATGCGCTGATGGAAGAGGTCATTGCATCTTCTGTGGAGTTGTTAAAATGGAAGAGGCTGACTAAACCAGCTTCATTTCGGCTTATTTCCCCAGTGTAATGGATGGCGTCCTGATGCCAGGATCCGGAAATATTTGAGTATAAACTGATGTGATCGATATCGCTGCTCAGGCTTGTTGTATGGCAGGAAAAAGTAATATCACCTGCAGGTAAGGTTACTCCATCTAGCGGGCTCATAAGGGTAACTATGAGTTGTGGGGTTGCCGGATCAGTTCCTTGAGTAATCTCTTCACCATCGGGAATGCCGTCTCCATCAGAGTCCCAGTCGATCAGGTTGATGATGCCGTCACCATCAAAGTCTGCATTCCACGAAATTCCCCAGTATATCAGTTCGTTGTAATCTGATATACCGTCATTGTCGGTATCTGCACTTAGGGGATCCGTCTTAAAATATATTTCAACATTATCGTTGATGCCGTCACCATCAGTGTCAGCAACAACCGTGTCCGAAACTACGTCCGGAACAGACGTGTGAGTATAGACTACTTCAGCGGAAAAATCACTTTCAGAGGTGGATGAGTATGCGGTGGCTGTGAGATAATAGGTTTTGCCGACTTCAAGTGTACTGATAACATCTTCAATTTCGCAGGAGGTGACATTCCCGACATCTGTGGAACTGTCGTATTGGCCGGAGGCGCTGCCGTAATAAATTTTGTACCCCGAGACATTTTCTATGGGATCATTGGCGGTCCACGTCAGGGTAACAGCGTGGCAGTATGTTGGTTTGCAAAAAAAAATGAGGAAGAAAAAGGATAAAATGATCGGTGCCAGTTGGATTTTGCGTTGCCAAAGAAATGATTTGGTTGCGGCAGGGAAAGAAGAAAATGTATGTAAAACCGACAGCGGGAATTTTAAAATTAATCTCATTGTAAAAAAAATCCTTATAAACCGTATGGTTAACTATTTTAATAGTCAGGCAGACATGCCTGACATCCCAAGGATAAGCATTTGTCGTGCCATTTATTTTACAAGGTGAAAATTATGGCAAAGGAGAGAGAATTGAGTCAGGGAAATGTTAGATATGGAGGAGAAGAGGGGGGAGGCCTATCGTGTTGGACGTATTAACGCTGGTTTAGTTTTTGTGGTGTTGCTGTTCGGCGACAATGAGTGACTCTTTTCACTAATTCAGGTTCTAATTACGAACCCCCTAGGGAAAATGTCAGTATTTCCAATCGGGTTTGTATTTCCGAGCATGTCAGTGTTTCGCGACATGTTAGCGGATGTAACCGTGTTCCTCAAGGTAAAGCAATACTTCCTGGGCTGCTTCGGCCGGGGTCATTTCGCTGGTATCAATGGTTATCTCAGGATTTGATGGGGGGGTGTATGGGTCGGAAACTCCGGTAAATCCTGGTATTTTCCCAGCCCTTGCCTTGGCATAAAGTCCTTTTCTGTCGCGCTGTTCGCAGACTTCCAGCGGCGTTGCCATATATACTTCGATGTACCCACCGCATTTACTGATAAGTTCCCGGTTTGCCTGGCGGGACTCTTCGTACGGGGCTATGGGAGCACACAGGGCGATGCCGCCGTTTTTGGTGATTTCACTGGCTACAAAACCGATCCTGGTAATGTTGAGGTTGCGGTGTTGCCTGGAAAAAGTTAACTCGCTAGAAAGGTTTTTACGAACAATATCACCGTCAAGAAGGGTAACGGGTCGATCACGCATTTCCAGAAATTTTACCATCAGAACCTTGGCCAGCGTAGATTTGCCGGAGCCGGACAGGCCTGTAATAAAAATGGTAAAACCCTGTTTTGAACGGGGCGGGAAAGCACGTCGCAATTCGGAGACAATCTCGGCGTATGAAAACCAGTCAGGTATTTCCAGACCGTTCTCCAGGCGACGTTGCAGTTCGCTTGAGGAGATGGTTTTTACCTGCATTTCTTTGCTTATCTCTTTCAGCGGCACATATTGGGCATGGTCCTCTGCGTAGACCATTTTTTCTTCTGAAACCATCCTGATGCCGATCTCATCTTCATATTGTTTGACAAGTTTTTGTGCCGTGCCGGCCGGGTAGAAATTGTCTTTGGAAAGATGACTGGCAAAGGGATCACCATGGTCGTCGGCCACCAGAAAATGGGTGCAGCCGAAATTTCTTTTGATGATAGCCTGCCACAGTGCCTCTCTGGGGCCTGCACCCCTGCTGGCCAAGGGCAGGAGTCCCAGGCTGATCATGTTCCGGGGGAATTTTTTTACAAACTCCTGATAGCAGCGGACATGGGTGTAATGGTCAAGATTTCCCGGATGGTCGAGACCGGCAACCGGTTGCAGGAAAATGTTGGCTCCGGCATCTCTGGCAGCTTTCAGGATCATTTCCTTGTGGGCGCAATGGAGATAGGCGTCAGTGTGAAACCCAATGACTTGGCGCCACCCATTTAAGGAGAAGCGCCGATGGCTTTCCGCGGGGGAGAGACGTATCTCCTTAAAATCATAATGAATAGGCAGACTGATCCCCTCTACTGTCCCGCCTACATACCATTCGTTTGTGTTCTCATAGAGATTTTTAACGCCTGGATGAAGCTTAGCATCATCAGTGCCGAATATTGCAGCGGCCTCCTGTTTTTTATCAGGTTGCCAGATGTCGGAGATTGTAAGGATGGCCAGCAGAAAGCCCTCCTGGTCGTTTAACCCCAGCTTGTCGCCGATCTTCAGGTGATCAGCGATTTTACCCGGCACATCAAGGCAAATGGGCATGGGCCATACGGTATTGTCGGTAAGACGCATCTGGGCGAGAACGCTCTGGTAGTCCGCCAGGTCCAGGTAGCCGTCCAGGGGATAAAAGGCGCGATTCAGGAGGAGTTCCAGGTCGCAGAGTTGCCGCAGGTTCAAGTCGAAGGAGCGCAGTCCGATGGCTTCCTGTTTCAATGCTTCACTGCGCCTGAAATGAACTAGCAGGCTTTCCGAGTAGTCATTCATATAAAGTGCCTAAAGTGTTTGAAGTGCCTAAAATACTTGAAATATTTAAAGTGCCTGAAGTTTGAGGAGTTATCTGGTCAGAAAGTACCGCCAACTTTAAGTACTTAAGCGCACTTTAAGTATTTTAGGCACTTTAACCAAGGTGAGAAAGGAATGCAAAAAGAATTGGGATCATTCCTTGAAAAGACTGGGAACGATATGATGGCGGTTAAGCAGTTTGTAGAAGTCGGTACGGTTGCGTTTGGCCTGCCGCGCCGCCTCTGTAACGTTTCCCTGGGTGGTTTGCAGCAGCTGCACCAGATATTCCTGTTCAAAAATGCGACGTGCTTCGGCAAAGGGCATAATTTTTTTAGGTTTCTGCTTTAAGGCATCGGACAGTAGATTTTCAGTTATAAGGGGCGACGATGAAAGAGCAACAGCCTGTTCCACCACATTCTGCAGTTGGCGGATATTGCCAGGCCACGATGCCTCCATGAGCAGCTTCATGGCGGATGGAGAGAATCCCCGGATTTCCTTGCCGTTTTGTGAGGTGATTTTTTTAACAAAATGGTGGGCCAGCAGTGGAATATCCTCGCGCCTCTTATGGAGCGGCGGAATCTCAATACTCACCACATTAAGACGATAAAAAAGGTCTTCCCGAAAACTTTTTTCTTTCACAGCCGCCTCAATATTGCGATGGGTGGCGGAAATAATGCGGGCATCCACATCAATAGCAATGGTGGAACCCACGGGGCGTACCTGTTTTTCCTGCAACACACGCAGCAGCTTCACCTGCAGGGAAAGCGGCATGTCGCCGATCTCATCGAGAAACAGCGTGCCGTTGTTGGCGCTTTTGAAAAGGCCGTCATAATTTTTGGCGGCGCCGGTGAACGAACCTTTGGTGTGGCCGAAAAGTTCCGATTCGAGCAGGGCCTCGGGAATGGCAGCGCAATTGACGGCGACAAAAAGGCCTGCTGCTCGGGAGCTTGCCTTGTGGATGGCGTTTGCCAGCACTTCTTTGCCTGTGCCGCTTTCTCCCAGAATAAGCACGCTGGCATCACTCTGAGCGACAAGCTTGGCCTTTTGCAGGAGGTTTGCCATGGCGCTGCTTTTGTAAACAATATTGCTGCACCAGTCCTCTTCTGCCGTCTGTTTTTTTTGCAGGCCGGCATCGGCTCCGCTCAGTGTCAGGGCGGACTTGATCTCCTGGATCAGCTTCTGGCTGTCAACCGGTTTGGTCAGAAAGGAAAAAACGCCCTGTTTGGTTGCCTCAACGGCATCGGGGATGGAGCCATGGGCGGTGATGACAATGACCGGCAGGGAACTGTTCATGCGGTGGACAGCCTCAAACAGGGCCATGCCATCCATCTCACCCATGCGCAGATCGGTAATCAGCACGTGGGGATTGATAAGAGGAATGCGGGCAAGCGCCTGCTCGCCGCTTTCAGCAGTCTCTACGTCAAACCCTTGACTTTGCAAGCGTATAGTGAAAAGGCTGAGCAGATCTGTATCATCGTCAACCAGCAGTATTTTGGGTTTAATTATCATCCTTGCGATTTTTTATAATTTCATCAATGCTTTTCAGTTCTTCAAGCTTTTGCTTCAGTTCGTTAACCTGTTGTTGCGCTCTGCCTACCTCTTCAATTCTTTTTTCCTGGAGATACTGGAAGTAACTAAGGAGAGCTGCAAGGCCTTTGATGTCCGGGTAGCGCGCTTTGTCAATGTGTTGCATGTCGTTCATCAGCTCCTGTGCGTATTCCAGGGAGTCAGGCTTGTCCAGACGTGCAAGGCTCAGGCAGATCAGTTTGGACCTGTTTGCATCAGTACTCTCAGCAACGAAGGATTCCTTTTGCTTGCTGAATGCTTCTTCAAGCTGTTCAGCAGGAAGACTAAGGCTGAAATCCAGACAGGTCAGAATCTCCTCTGAGGGGGGGTGCAACGTCTTCACCACAACTTTCTGGTTTTCCGGTACAATAATGTACGTTGGTTGAGGAATACAACTTGCAAGAAGCATGCAGATGATTATAAAAAACAGGAGAATAATTGTCCTGTGAAGATATTTTGTCATTTAATTTCCTCGGTCGGGAGAGATAATCTGAAATGTGCGCCATTTCCTGCATCTGGCAGGACTTCTATTGTCCCAAGGTGATTAGCCATATATTCATTGGCAATTGCCAACCCGAGACCGGTACCTTTCACTCTTCCTTTTTGGGCGGTCTGCCCCTGGAAAAAAGGGCGGAATATTTTTGAACGCTCTTCTTCGGGGACACCGGGACCACAGTCAGTGATATCAATAATAGCCATTTCCACATCGGTTTTCAAGGTGATGGAGATGTCGCTTGCGGCTGGCGAGTGTTTGATGGCATTGGAGAGAATATTATCAATTACAGTGCGTATTTGATCGCTGTCGCCGAAAATTGACGTTGGCATCAGATGCAGGTTCAGGCGCAGGTCGTTGGCCAGCAGAATCGGTTTATGGTCTTCCACAACATCGCCAATCAACTGGTCCAGGGCAAAATGTTTTTTTTGCGGAGGACGCCGCCGCGCTTGGGCCATATTGAAATTAACAATATTTTCGATCAACTTCTGCAAAAGTCGGCTGTTGTTGGCCAGAATTTTGACCACCTCTTTCTGCTGGGAGGTCAGGGAGCCGACCACCTCTTCGCTGAGAAGACCTGTGCCCTCGCGGATTGATGCGAGAGGGGTTTTCAGTTCATGGGAAATGTGGGCCACGAATTTGTTTTTTTCTTTCTCAAGTTCGCCCAGTCTTTCTCTGAGCCAATCGAGTTTGGTGCCCAGGAATTCCAGATCCTTCGGTCCTGAAACGTAAACAGGCGTAACAAAATCTCCTTCGCCGAGCCTGAGGATGCTTTTGTCGATTTGTCGAATTGGGCGGGTAAGCAGATAGGCAAAGATTGAAATAATAATGAGGCTGACAAAAAAGAGAATGGAAGTGAGCCAGAACATCATTTTCTGGTAACGGAAAGCCTCTTTCTGCAGATTTTCCGTTTCCTGGAACATCAGATTATAACTGGCTTCCTGAATTTCCTGGGCCAGAATGCTCAGTTCTCTGTAATTATCAAGGTTTTTTTTCCTTGCACGCTTCTGGCTGGCATCGGTTATGAGATTGAAAAGTTTGTTCTCCTCTGTTTTTAATTTTATGATTTTGCTTTTAATGGTGTCGCCAAAAGGAAACGCAGAGAGATTTTTAAGGATTTCTTGGATTTTATCATGTTTCTCCAGGGTGCCCTGCAGATTTTCAGGCTCGGCAAAGAGATCGTAGATGCGGGCCTGGCGCTCCTGTTCAACAAGCTGTTCAAGCAATGAACGACTTTCCCTGGCGGAATCGGCTGACCAGAATACGGCCTGGGTGCTGTGCACGGCCATTTTATCCATGAAATAGGCTGAGCTTGCCAAAGCAGCCAGGAGAGGCAGTGCGACAAATAAAAAACCAGCCAGCAGCAGAATGAGAAATGATTTTGGGCGGTAAAATTTCATGGATAAAATTTTCAGAATTTTGAAAATTATGGTAACAATTCAGGTTGTTTAGTCTGTAGTGTGTTAGGGGCAGAGCAACGAACGTATCAGGCACGAGTTGGATCTCATCAGCAAGTTCAAATGCTCTGAACTTAGCCTAATTTCAAATTTTTCTTTCTTTTTCTATTCACCTTAACACCTAAAGACTATCAACCTGAGCAGTTACAAATTATGAATGAATATTGTGGAATGTTAGATAATTATATACGATACAGTTTTAAAATGCTTTGTACAAGAAAAGGTGTTGGAAAAAATGGATTTCAAGTAGTAAAGTATTAATTTAAAAATAATGTTTTCAAACTGTTAAATAAATTCGAGGGTAAAAATGGTAAATCGTTCCTGCAAAATTGTTGGTATCTTTCTAATCTTTTTCGTTTTATTTGCGTCCGCCGGTTGCGGTGGCCCGGAAAAGAAGAAGGCCGGATTCCTGGAGAAGGGTAAAGCTCTTTACGAACAGGGCGATTATGTCAAGGCCCGGTTGGAGTTGAAAAATGCCATCCAGATCGATCTTAATTTTGCCGAAGCCTACTATTACCTTGGACTGACGGACCTCAAGGGAGGTAATCCTCGAGGCGCTTATGGCTCATTGTCCAAGGCGGTGGAGCTTGACCCGAACCTGACTGCTGCCCAGCTTGAACTGGGAAAGCTGCTGCTTGCGGCAAAAAGTCCGGAACAGGCCCTGGAAAAAGCTGATCTGGTGCTGGCCAAGGAGCCGGAGAATACGGAGGCGTTGCAGTTAAAAAGCGCTATCCTTATCCGGCTGGAAAAACCCGACGAGGCCGAAAAAATTTTGCAAGGGCTCCTTGACAAAGGGGTTACTGAGCCGAAAACCTATATTCTGCTCGCCTCGATATATGACCACCGCGGGGAAAGGGACAAGGCCCTGGATTTGATCAGGCAGGGATTGAAGGTGAACCCGCAAGAGATAAATTTCCATATTATTCTTGCCCGGGTGGCCGCTCAGCAGGGCAATATCGATGAGGCCATTGAAATTTATAAGAAAATTATTGAAATCGAGCCGGATAATATTGACCATAAATTAGCTCTTGCCAGTCTGCAATGGGAAAAGGGAGATAAGGATGAGGTAACAAATATTCTGAATACCCTTCTCGGCAAAGAGCCGGCAGAGGAAGAGGTGCCATTGAAAGTGGCCAAGTTCTATGCGGCGAAAAATGAGAAGGAACTGGCCGAAGAGACGTTGATTACAGCGTTGGGCAAACTGCCGAAAAGTTTTCTGGTACGCTTCCAGCTCAGTGAATTTTATCTCAATGACAATAAAATTGATGATGCGGTCAAGCTGCTGGAGCAGTGTCTTACGCTTGAAAGTGACCCTGCCGCCCCCGCCATCCTTCAGGCAAAAAATGTGCTGGCCAAGATCTATCTCAAACGCGGGGAAGTTGACAAAGCGTCTTCCGCGGCGGATGAGGTGCTGAAAGAAAATCCGAAAAGTATTGATGCCCATTTCACCAAGGGCAATATCTTTCTGTTAAAGGGGGATGGTGAGAGCGCTGTGTCTGAGTTCCGGGTTATCGTCACGGAGCAGCCGCAAAATGTGGCTTCCTATTTGCGTCTGGCCGAAGCCCATTTTATGAACAAACAGATTGAATTGGCCGGGGAAACATTGAAAAAGGGGCTTGAGGCAAACCCGGATTCCCGGGATATTTTACAGCGGCTTGTAAAATATTACATGGTGAAAGAAGATACCGGCGCGGCGGAGGAAACGATCAAGGCGTTTTTGGCCAAGAACGGAGACGATTTACAGGTTCGGGCCGCACTTGGCGATTTTTATGTTATCGGGCAGAAAACGGATGCAGCCAGAGGAGAATATGAAAAAATTATCGCCATGGCCCCTGATAACCCCATCGGCTATTTACGCCTCAGCAATCTGTTGTGGAAAAAAGGGCAAAAGAAGGAGGCTGTGGCCCTTCTCGAGAAAGGGTATGGCGTCAACAAGAATTCTCTGCCCCTGATCTCTGCTTTGACCCAGGTTTATCTTGTGGAGAAAAAATTTGATAAGGCCATAGCCCTCTGCGAGAAGAGAATCGCGGAAAACCAGCGGGATGCCTTTACCTATAATCTGTTGGGCCGAGTTTATCTGAGCCGCAAGGATTTTGACCCTGCCGAAAAGGCCTTTAACAAAGCCATTGAATTGAATCCCGAATGGCTTACCCCCCATAACAGCCTGGCAGCCCTCTATGTTATGAAAGGCAAGCCTGATGTGGCCATTGCCAAATTCGAACAGGCGCTGGAGGTTGATCCGAACAGCGCCGGGACCTATCTATCCCTTGCCATGCTCTATGAGCAGACCGGGAAATATGACAAGGCCATGGCCGTCTATGAGCGGGCATTGGCCAAAAATGACAAGTTCTGGCCTGCGGCAAACAACCTGGCCTTTCTGCTCAGTGAATACGCCTCAAGCCCGGAAAACCTGGAAAGGGCTTTGCAGCTCGTTCAGCAGGCTCAGGAGGTGCGGCCTAATGAGCCTGAGCTGCTGGACACCCTGGGCTGGGTTTACTATAAAATGGGGAATTCCCAGCGAGCCGCGGAGATCATCAGCCAGGCGCAGAGCGCAGACCCGACAAATGCTATTCTCAACTATCACCTGGGCGTGGTGCTTGCCGAGACAGGACGCAAAGAGGAAGCCCGGCAGCATCTGCAGGATGCGGTGAACAGCGGGCAGAATTTTAACGGTATCGACAAGGCCGGGGAGTTGTTAAAGAGCTTGAAGTAAAAAAGATCCTGCAAGGGTTTTTGCGTGGTGGCAGAATTTCCTTGTCACCGATAACCTAACTATGCTAAATCAGGTTTGTTTGTCAATATGCCTGACTATCTATTGTTTTTACGAGGAGTGCGATGAAAAGATTGCTCAGTTTGATTTTTAGTTTCTGCCTGCTGATGTTTGCGGCCTCCCCAGTGCCGGCTGTCGAGGATTCTCCCTTGCTGACAGGAGATCCTTACCAGATAGGCGCCGGCGATGTTCTGGATATTTCGGTGTGGAAGGATGAAGCCCAGACCAAAACCGTGGTCGTTCTGCCTGACGGCACTATTTCCTTCCCTTTGATCGGGCAGCTTATGGCAGAAGGGAAAACCGTCTCCCAGCTCAAGGAGGAAATCAAGCAAAAGGTGTCCCAGTTTGTTCCGGATCCTGTGGTGACCGTCATCGTGCACCAGGTGAACAGCATGCTGATATATGTTATCGGTAAGGTGAACAATCCAGGTCGTTTTCTGCTCAGCACCAATGTGAATGTGCTGCAGGCGCTTACCATGGCGGGCGGGCTTAATCCCTTTGCCAACCGCGAAAAAATTACCATCATGCGCGAGGAGTGGGGAGATACGACGATTTTCAAAGTCAATTATGACGAGGTTGCTGAAGGCGAGAATCTGCAGCAGAATATTCGGCTCCGCCGTGGAGATGTGGTTGTCGTCCCATGAGAAAGCTTCATGTTCTTTCATTGCTTGCCCTATTCGTTCTGCCCGTTCAGAACGGCATGGCTGACGATTTCAGAGTCATACCCTATGCCGCCATTCGTGAGGAGTATAATGACAACATATTCTTCAGCGATGATACCGAGCAGGATGATTTCATTACCACTGCCTCGGTGGGACTGGAAGTGCAAGAGCGGACGGAATTGCTGAAGGCAAATCTTGTAACACGGTTTGACGGACTGTCCTATGCTGATAACAGCGAATTAAATGATATCGAAGAGTATTATAAGGGCAGCGCCTCCTACCAGCTGAATCCGTTTTTACGACTGTCTGCTGGTGCGGGGTACTCTGTCGATTCCCGGGCGGACCGTGATCTTGATATTACCGGCTATGTGTTGACCACCGATGTCCGCAGGCGGCAGGACTACTCCTTTTCCGGGGATTATCAGGCCTCTGAAAAAACCTCTCTCTTCACTTCTTACTCCTACCTTGACGATCAGTTTGAAACAAGTGATGTTGATGAGTTTACCGGGCAGAATGTTCTTGCCGGTTTGACGCATAGCTTGGCTTTTACCAAACCAACCGCTGCCAGGCTCTATGGGCGTTATAGCCATTATAATTTTTACAGCTCCAAGGTGGATAATTACAGTGTTACTGCCGGCTTCAGCCGGCAGTTCAGTGAAAAATTAAGCTATGTTTTTGATATCGGCCCCAGGTATACGGAGGGCAGTGAGAAGAGAACAGGCGAAACCTCATACGATAACGGTGTGGGCGGGCAGTTCACCCTGACATATAATGAGGAATTGACCACCGCGGAGATGAATATTTTTCATGAGGTGACCGGATCAAGCGGGCGTGACGGCGCCACCAAGCGCACCGGGCTGGTTTTAAGCCTCAAACACCGCATCAGCGAGAGGTCTTTTGCCCGCTTGGGCATTGACAGCTACCTGAACAAAGCGGCCCGCGATGCAGCGTTTGTCAGTGATCTCAATGAGCTGACCACGACGCTCACACCCTCATTGCATTATGAGTTTAATCCGGAGTTTTTCTGTGAGACGGCATACCGCTATACCGTGATAGAGGACCGGGAGGCTGATCACGAAAGACATCGCAACCTGGTGTTTGTCAAATTGACTTATAAATATCCGGTGGTTGAATAGTATTGATTGCGGATTGATAATAGTAAAGATGGCGGAAAGGGTTTGCCGTTCTGAAAATTTTTCAGTTTAAGTACTTCATACACTTTGAGTACTTTAAGTACTTTAGATATTTATGAATACAGTTGAAAGGAGTGCAGATGGAAGAGCATGAAATGTCGCCGAATGATTATGTGGCGGTTCTGAAGCGGCGCAAGTGGAGCCTGGTGCTGCCCGCAGTCCTTGTGATGCTGATTTCGGCGGCTGTTGCCTTGATCCTGCCGCCGGTTTATAAATCTGTTTCCACAATCTTGATTGAAGAGCAGGAAATTCCCGCCAATTTCGTTACCTCTACGGTGACCAGTTACGCGGAGCAGCGCCTGCAGTCCATTCATCAGCGGATCATGAGCACCAGCCGTCTGCTGGAAATTATCACCCGTCTCGATTTATATAAGGATCTGCGGCAACAGGCGACAACGGAAGAAGTCATCGACAAGATGCGGGAGGATATCAGCCTTGACTATATAAGCGCTGAGGTCGTCGACCGAAAAACCGGTCGTCCAGCTACGGCCACCATCGCCTTTACCCTTTCCTATGAGTCCAAGGAGAGTCCTGCTACGGTGCAGAAGGTTGCCAATATCCTCGCCTCGTTGTTTCTGGAGGAAAACCTGCAGGTGCGCGAGCGGCAGGCCATGGAGGCAACGACTTTTCTGGGGGATGAGCGGAAAAAGGTCAAAAAGAGTCTGGATGAGATTGAGGAGAAAATTGCCCAATTCAAGCAGGAGCATATCAATGAGCTGCCGGAAGTGCTGCAGGTAAACCTGCAGAGCCGCCACAATGTCCAGGCCTCCAAAGAAAGACTCAGTGAACAGCTCCGTTCGTTAAAGGAGCGGGAAGGCGGCCTGATGTCAGATCTTGCCAATCTCTCCCCCAAAATGGAGATGGAGGATATCAAGAGACTGGAAAGTCTGAAGCTTGAATTGAACAGGCTTGAAACCCGTTTTACCGACCAGTACCCGGATGTGATTAAAACCAAAGAGGAAATTGCGAAACTCACCACGAAGATCGGTTCCAACGAGAAGAATAATCCCGATGGATTGCCGGATAATCCGGCCTATATCAACCTGTCCTCCCAGCTTTCCAGCGTGCAGGCTGAGATAAAATCAGTGAAGCGGCAGAATGATGATCTGCAGAAAAACGAGGACAAATTAAATAAATCGATTGACGCAACTCCCCGGGTTGAGGAGACATACAACGCTCTCCTTTCGGAACGGCGGAACAAGCAGGCGAAATTTGACGATCTGTCCCAGAAGCTGATGGAGGCCAATGTTGCCTATGGCCTGGAAAAGGATCAGAAAGGTGAACGGTTTACCCTGATCGATCCGGCCAGGTTGCCGGAAAAGCCGGATAAACCCAATAGGTTGGCCATTCTGCTCATCGGCATTGTGCTTGGGCTGGGTACGGGCGTTGCCTGGGCGGCCCTGAGGGAATTCAGTGATCAGTCGGTCCGCAAGGCGGAAATCCTGGTCAGTGAAACTTCTTTCCCGGTGCTGGCCTCCATTCCGAGGATCAGCTGTGCAGAAGACAAGCAGCAGCATAAGCACCGCAGGAGATGGGTTGTTTTGCTTTTTCTCGGTATTCTGCTGGTTGCCGTCCTGGCATTTCATTTTCTCGTTATGGATCTGAATGTCTTCTGGGCCAAACTGATGCGCCGCATGATGTAAGCGGCAACGGATCAGCGAACATGCCTTTGCAGGAGAGAATATTGTCGTCTGGCGAGGCTGAGACCTCGGATGTAACATTCTTCATTCCGGCCAGTTTGGATGGGCCGGCTTACGAGATGGATATTATGAAATTACGAAAAGCCCTTGATAAAGCAAATAAAGAACGGCTGGAAAATCAGGCTGATGCCCCGGAAGAGATGGATGAAGTGCTTGGCAGCGATGATGACGTGTCAGAGCATGCTGCACCCCTGAAGGGAGGTGTCTGGCAGGCCCCGGTTTATTCGGAATCTCTGTCTGTGCGGCTTGATCAGCAAAAGCTCATTAAAAATCGCTGCATCTGTATTTCCTCTGATGCCCCGGAACTCGATGCCTTCAAGGTGTTGCGAACCCAGATCCAGCAACGCACCAAAGAACAGGGCATGAATACCATTATGGTGACCAGCGTCAAACCGGGAGAGGGGAAGACGATGACCGCCATCAATCTGGCCCTGACTTTTGCCAGGGAATATCATCAGACTGTGCTGCTGGTGGACTGCGACCTGAAAAAACAGGATATCCATCGGTTTCTTGAATTTTCCAGCGATCGAGGGCTGATTGATTACCTGGAATATGATATGCCTTTAAAAGACTTTATCATCTGGCCGGGAATTGAGAAACTGACCCTCATTTCCGGGGGGCGGACCGTATCGGACAGCACGGAGCTTCTTGGCTCGCCGAAGATGAAGGAGTTGCTGGCGGAAATGAAAAACCGTTACGTTGACCGCTATGTCCTCCTCGACGTCCCGGCAGTTCTGGATGGAGCTGATGCCATGGTTTTTGCCCCGCTGGTGGACGGCATAATCATGGTAGTGGAAAAAGGGGTTACCTCCCTGGCTGATGTCAAAAAGGCCGTTGAGCTTATGCCCCAGGAGAAGTTCCTCGGCTTTGTGCTCAATGACCGTACCGGGGCGTAGTTGTTTTATTTTCCGGCAAGCAGATTGTCAAATTGATGCCGCCGCTCCCTCTTATCCATCTTTAATTTTCGGCACAGCCGCTACCGCCTATGTATGAAAAGTTTTACGGTCTTTCTGAAAAACCGTTCCATATTGTGCCCAATCCCCATTTCCTCTATCTCAGCGCCAAGCATCAGCATGCCCTGACCTATCTGGAGTATGGCATTCGCGAGGGAATGGGGTTTATTCTGCTCACCGGCGAAATCGGCACCGGCAAGACAACCCTGATCCGCCATATGCTCAATCAGATTGAGGCGGAAATCGAGGTGGCGGTGATCTTCAACACCAATGTCTCCGCCAACCAGTTGCTCAGCCTGATCCTCCAGGAATTTGAACTGGAAGCGGATGGGGCTGACAAGGCAAGAAACCTTGACCGGATATACCAGTTTCTCATCCAGAAGTATGCCAAGCGGAGCCGGGTGCTGCTGATTATTGATGAGGCCCAGAATCTGTCTGATGAGGTGCTGGAAGAGGTGCGCATGCTCTCCAATCTGCAGGCTGATGATACCTTGCTGTTGCAGATCATGCTGGTCGGCCAGCCGGAGTTGAAGGCCAAGCTGAAACGACCCGGCCTTGCCCAGCTGACCCAGCGTATTGCCGTCAATTATCATTTGATGCCGTTGAACAGAGAGGAGACAGGGGTTTACATCGCCTCGCGGCTGGAGAAAGTGGGTGGTGACCCTGAGTTGTTCAGCCAAGAAGCCATCGATGAGATTTATCGCGCTTCAAACGGCACGCCGCGCTCCATCAATCTGTTCTGTGATTCGGCCCTGGTCTATGGTTTTGCCGACGAGCTGCAAAAGATTGATAAGGGTATTATTCTGCAGGTTCTTGAAGATAAAGGCGATTTCGCCTGGGCCACGGAAGCTGAGACAGCTAAGCTTTTGCCGGCGCAGGGTGAAGCCCCTGGGGCCGAATTTGCCGAACTGGTTCAGCGGCTGGCCACTGTGGAGAGGCAGGTGCAGGAGTTTCGGTTCCAACTCTCCCTGCAGCAGGATGAGCTGGAAAAGCACGCCGAGGGATTTAAGGATGAAATCGTCCGGCAGCTTACCGTGCAGCTGGAGCAGGAGCGCAAAAAAAGCGGGAAATTGCTTCTGGAGTACGGCCGGGTCAAGGAACGGGTGAAGTGGCTGGAAGGAAGCAGCACCTTGCCGGCAGCCGCAGGCCCTGATGCGCCCCATGATGGCAAGCCGTCTGTTTCCGAAAAAAAGGCCAAAAAGACTTCCTGGTTTTCCTTTCGTTTTTAGGCGCCGTTACGAAATAACCGCTTCATTTGCTTCTTGTCCTCAAACCAGATCACTAATTTTTCAAGATACCCATTATTCTATTACAACGGTTTAGAAATTTTGCATGTCCTTTTCTCTTTCTTCCACAACGCAGCCAGGGGATATGCCCTTGCTTTTCCTGCCTGGCTGGGGTTTTGACGCCCGTCTGGTTGATCTGTATCAATTATTTCCCGGCAGATGCCTTATCCTGCCCGACTCCTTTATCGATCCTGCCAGTTTTAGCGCTGACCTGTCGATATTTCTGCAGAGCAGGCACATTGCAGAAATTAACGTTGTGGGCTGGTCCATGGGGGCGCAGCTGGGCCTTGATTTCAGCCTGACTCAGGGTCACCTGGTGGGAAGAATTGATCTTGTTGCCATGCGCAGCTGTTGGCCGCAGCAGGAGCTTGCCGCGATCCGCACGGCAATCGCTGCAGATTCAGCGGAATATATGCGGGGCTTTTACCGCAAATGTTTTTTAGGATATAAAAAGCCCTATCATGATTTTGTCTGTGAGCTGCAGGAAGATTATCTCCAGAAATTGAACAGAGAAATACTGGGGGCCGGCCTTGATTACCTGCAGAATTTTACGTTCCCAGCCCATGTGCCCGCGGGTGTGACTGTCCATATCATCCATGGCCGCAAGGATGTGGTGGCGCCGGTCAGGGAAATGCCGCAACTAGCCGGCGTAACCTGTGAAGTATTTCCTAATGCCGGTCACATGGTGCTGCTTGACCAGCACGGGATACAGCAGAATGGTTGATGCGAAAAAAAAGGCGATTTGCCGGCGATTTGCCAAGGCCGCTGCTACCTATGATGATTACGCTTTGGTGCAGAAAGAAAGTGCGGCCAGACTTGCAACGTACCTGCCTGGGCCTTTTTCTGCTGCCCGGATCTTGGAGATCGGCTGCGGAACAGGCAATTATACGGCACAGCTTGCGGCCCGCTTCCCCCAGGCCAGCCTTATAGCCCTGGATTTTGCAGAGGCCATGGTCGAACAGGCCGGGAAGAAATGTCGGGACGATAACGTTTCCTTTCTCTGTGTGGACGGGGAGCAGTATCTGGCCCAGAACCGCCGACATTTTGATCTGATCACCAGCAATGCCACCATGCAGTGGTTTGATGATTTGCCCCTGGCCTTTTCCCTTGTGGCGCGGAGCCTTGCGCCGGGCGGTATTTTTCTCGCCTCTCTCTTTGGCCCCTTAACCCTGCATGAGCTGGCAGCAGCACTTGTCGAGGTCTTTGCTGATTCACCCGCTTTGCCGGCCGCGCAATTTCCGGATAGGGAAAAAATCCTGCAGCTTGGCCAGGCGTGCTTTCATCGGGTGGAAATAGCCGAAACGGTTTACCGGCGGACTTTTCTGTCCCTGCATGATCTTTTCCGTCATATCAGCAAAACCGGGACCGGTGGCTACCATCCCTCACTGCCGCTGTTGACCAGGGGCAGATTGAAAAGGCTGGAAGAGTGGTTTCGTAACCACGGAGGCTTTGAGCTGTCCTATCAGGTTTTTTTTGTCACAGCAGTCATGCCCGCAGAGGAGAAAAAGTGATGGCAATGTCTTTGCCAACCAATGCTGTTTTTATCACGGCAACCGGCACCGGGGTGGGGAAAACCGTGGTCAGTTCCCTGCTCATTGGTTTTTTACGTGAGCAAGGGCTCAAGGCCGGTTACCAGAAATGGGTCAGCACCGGGGGCGAGATGCCCGAGGATCTCCTCTATTGCCTGGAAAAGAATCATATGGAATTTGACCAGGGGGAGCTTGACAGCCAGGTTGTTTACCGCTTCCTCATGCCCGCGTCCCCGCATCTGGCCGCGGAACTGGAGGGTAGAGAGGTTGACCCCGAAAAAATTCAAGAGGTATTTGCCTGTAGCGCAAGCGTTCATGATGTACTGGTGGTGGAGGGGGTCGGCGGCGTTCTGGTACCGCTGCGCCGTGATCTGCTGCTGGCGGATTTCCTCACCGGATTGCAGCTGCCGGTTATCATCGTGGCCCACAGCGGCCTGGGCACCATCAACCATACCCTGTTGACCATTGAAGCACTGCGGCAAAGAAAGCTAACCGTACTTGGTGTGGTTTTTTCCGATGAACAGGAGGGCATGGCGGCGGATGATCCTCTGGTCGCGGATAATATGCGGACCGTTGGCGACATGGCAGGGGTGGAGGTGTTCGGTCGCCTGTTGCGCCTTACCGATTATGCCCTGTCAGAGGCGGCCTTCCAGCCGGTCGGCAAGGCGATCTGGCAAAAATTGCGATTGCTGATCGAGGCTCAGTTAAAGTAAGAGAAGCGGTTTTGCTTAAAAAATTACCACAGAGAGCACAAAGGCCACAGAGGTAACTGACTCTAATAAAGAATATTTCTCTGTGATCTCGGTGTGCTCTGTGGTGAAAAAAAGACTTTTTACGAATACATCAGCCTTGTTCTATGTCTAATTTCTTTTCTCGGGTACTCCAAAGGCCTTAAGGATCATGCCAAGTGGGCAGATCTTTGAGAAGCCGAACTGGAAGAGGTTGGCGCCGACAAAGGCGGTGAACCAGAGCCAGTATTTGCTCATGAAAATCGGGCTGGCCTCCACCCCCATGGCAAGGCTCAGCAGGATGAAAAGGCCGGCAATCACATGAATCCAATCGGTGACAATCATGATGTTCTCCGTATTTTGTTGTTTCCCGCAAGAGAGTATTTCAAAAGGACCAGCGCAGGCTTGCATAGGCATTGGTATTATCCTGAAACTGGCCGAAAAAGGTGAAGTCGTCAGAGCCGTAAAAGAAATTGCCGCCTGCCTCGACGGCCCAGTGATCGTCGATTATATACCGCACCTTGGGCCGCAGGTAGCAGTCCTGATCAGAGGGTGAATAGTAGGCGAAAAATGACAGAACCAGATTCTGGTTCATCATCAGCTTGGTGAGGCGCAGGGTCAGCAGGTGACGGTATTCGTCCCTGGCCGGGGAACTGGCCGGCAGCGAATCCTTGTAGGCGTCGTTATCCTGCATCCATTCCACATAATACTGCAGGGAGCCGGTAAAATCCCGGGCCAGCTCCCGCTCAAATCCGGCCAGAAAACGCCATTCGCTGTTGCGGATCAGCGGGTCGTCACCGTTCTGATCCTGGCGGGAATCATAATAGCCGGCTTCAAGATTGGCGATGCCGCCCCAGAGCTGGGCACGGCCGCTTGCTCCGTAAACACTGAGGCGCGGATAGATGAGTTGCCCTGTGGCGGGATCAAGCCCCTCCGGCGTCTTCCAGAAACCAGAGTACTGATACAGGGCAAGCTCTGATCCCCCGTAATTTCTGGCAAGGCGCAGGGCAAATTCGCTGTCCCGTCCAAAAGAGGAACGCTCCTCCGTATCCAGCAGGAAGTTTTGTCCGGCGGTCTCACCCAGGATGGGATTCCAATAGGACAGACGTTCACCGTCTATATGCTCCGAGGCGTTAAAGACCGGCACAAAGACCAGGTCAACATTGACCAGTTCATGGAAATAACTGACCTTGACGGCATCAGATGGAGCCTTCAGGTACTCGTCGTCTCGACCGATGAAAAAGGATTTCCAGTCCTTGGGAAAGAGGTCATTGATAAAAAGCAGATCCCCGGTGCCCCAGGTGAGCACCTGTCTGCCCATTTTCACATCCATGGCAGCAAGGGGTGAAAAGAGAAAATTCCCCTCACGCAGCAGGGTGGTATAGTCATCGGTGACAAAATCACTGAGCAGTTCGCCTTTCAGCGCGAGCGATCCCCAGCCAAGATCCTTGCCGGCTTCAAGCTGCAGCCGCATCTCGGCAAGCGATACGTCCTTTTCATGGGGATCGTCCTGCAGCCGCCAGCCGTTTCTTGCCTCGATAAATCCGTTCAGGTCCAAGGCGTAGGCATCACAAAGTGAGTCCTTCCATGTCTGCAGGTCCGCCTTGGCGACTCCTGGGGCAAGGAATACACCAGCCAGGGCAAGGCCCGCTGCACAGGCCGCCATATGTTTGCCGTTTTTTCGCAAGATATTCACTGCTGAAATTAGCGGTACACTTCCTTTGGCGGTTTGCGTAAATAGCGTTCGCTAAAGACGGATTCATCAAGGCCGAGATCATAGGTGATATTGGAAAATTCCGACACCGTCTCCCCGCCGCTGGTAAAATCCTGCACCTTGGACTTGGTCACGGTGGGATGACCCTGGATATCCTCCACTGCCAATGCCTCAACCACCCGATATGGCTTATCAGCCTTATTGGCATATTCGGCCTTCATGGGCAGAAAGGTTTTTTTGTCGATCCATACCCGATAGGAGGAAAATTCAACCGAAACAGGATCCTTGGGGATATTCTTTACTACATAAAATTTATCCCCGTCCTCCATGAGTTCATGTTTGTCTTCGTTAATGCCGCGGCCGGAGACATCTTCATAAAAGAAATGGGAGCCCATGAAACTGGTCCGTTTATCCGAGGCGGCAATCCGTTTAACCAGATCAAGATCAGGCAGGTACATCCAGCGGTCATCGTCTTTGTCCGTATATTTATGGACCAGAAAAACAGTTTTGCGCACATCGCTTGGTTTTCTGAAGAAGACGTAGAACTCCTGGTTGCCGCCGTCCTTGTCATCTCGACGCAGAATGACAAATTCCCTGTTTCTGGTTCGTCCCTGGGAGTCGGTAATGGTCATGTCGACCAGGGCTTTGCCGTCCTTGCCGGCATAATAGGCCGCATTGTTGGCCTTGTTGATGATCTCCTCTACACTGGGAGCCGCCAAAACGCATGTTGCGGCAGAGAGAAATACGGTTGCCAGGGAAAGTACGGAAAAAGTTTTTTTCATCATTTGGATACCTCTGTTAAATTGTCTGACGTTGTTCATTTTTGAAAAGAAATTTCTGCAGCAGGGTGATGAGTGCCGGCAGAATGATCATGGTGGCAAGACCCGAGGCCGCCATGATGCTGGCAAGAAAAACACCCACGGTTTTATACGGCACCAGGGGCGCGGCCAGCAGGGGGGTAAACCCTACGGCGATGACGATGACGTTTTTGCTGATGGCCCTGGCCGGCTCTTCGAACATGTCCTTGATGGCCGCACTCCAGGAATGGGTCTTTCTGTATACCATTCTGGTGCGTTCCAGAAAATGGATGGCGAAATCAATGGCAAGCCCCAGGGTCAGCGAGGATAACACCGCCACCGGCATATCATAATCCTTGCCGATAAAACCGATGATGCCATAGATGAGGGCAATGGTGACCGAAAGCGGGACCATGGCCAGCAGTCCCCACAGCAGGGAGCGAAAGAGAATGACCATCATGACCAGCACCACAACAAAACTGCTGCTGAAGGCCTCCAGCATGCCGGTGACCATTTTGTCCTGCCAGACCACGTTGAGGTAGGTCAGTCCCGCCCATTTATGCTCAACGGCAAAGGGGGGAGGGTTGGCGCTCATGAATTTTTCCACTTCCGCAACCACTTTCTCCATACCTTGATTGTCCCCGTTCTTGAGCTGCACCCAGATGTTTGCCTTGGTGTAATCAGGGGTGACAAAATGCCAGAGAAAATCAGGTTTATGGCTGTTCTGGAATGAAATCAAGCATTGGGCCACGGCGTTGACGCTGTCCGGCACTCTATAATAATCGGCATTGCCCGCAAACAGTTCCTGATGGACCTTTTTTACCACATCGGTTACGGAGTTGCTCTTGCCCACCACCTGGGACCGGTTCATATCCTCCTGCAGACGGGCCACATAGCGGAGCATTTCCGGGTTTTTGAAGATCTGGCCGCTGTTTTTCACGGCCGCCAGGGTGTCCAGGAATTCCGACCATGATTCAAAATCCTCATCAGCACTCGCATCTTGCCTGATGAGCCAATTATTTTCAACCTCATTCAGCAACTGATCACTGTCAGCCGCAGTTTTGCTGCTCTCATCAATGATCTGTACTGCCTGACTGAGCAGGGACGGTCGGGACTGCGCCTCGGGCAGGGCGGCGAGTTTTTCTTTCAGCAGAGCCAAGGTCCGGGCGGGGGAAAGGGCTTCCTCTTTTGCCTCAAGTACCAAATAGGCCTCATAGGTGCCGCCGAAGTGGCTGTTCAACACCTTGTCCGCCACCCGGATCGGATGATTTTTGGTAAACCATTTCACCGGGTTGTCGTTGATCTGAATTTTATCAATGCCGTATAATGAAACCAGCAGGGTGGCAACTGTAATAAAAATGATCAGTTTTGCCTGCTGATAGGTAAAACGGGCCAGCCGGGCAAGAAAGGCGGCAAGCCAGGACTTCTTGGCCGGTCCTGTCTTTTGGACAACGACCCCGAAATTGGCCAGGCTTTCCTCTTTAAGCAGCATCACATAGGCGGGAGTGAAGAAAATGGTCACCAGCCAGGCCAGCATGATGCCGAAGGCGACAAAGATGCCGAATGCCTGCACCGGAGGGATCGGGGTCAGGGCAAGGGAGGCAAAGCCGGCCGCTGAGGTGAGCGAGGTATAGAGCATGGGCATGAACAGCTGATCCAGAACATGCTCGATGGTGCGGCGCCGGTCCCTGATCGTCTGGTATTTGTCAAAAAACTCCGACAGGATATGGATGCTGTCCACTACGGCTATGGGCATGAGAAAGATGGGAATCATGGAACTCATGATGTGCAGGGTGTTGCCGGTGCCGATCAGCAGGCCCATGGTGGCGATGACCGATACCATGGCAACAATCATCGGCGAGATGATCAGGGAGAGTTTTCTGAAAAAGAGCAGCATCAGCAGAAAAATGGCAACCATGGCCAGGGGGGCGGAGATGGCCATCTGCACAAACATCTCTTTGCCGAAGGTGTCCTCGGCCACCGGCAGGCCGGTTATAAAAAACTGGTCATCACCTCTGAAATTGCTGATTTTTTTCAGCAGTTCGTTGCGCACCTGGTGGGCAAAGTCCTTGGTGGTGATGGGGATATAGATGGCGATTGCCTTGCCGTCTTCGGAAACCAGGGTGCCGTTCAGCAGGGGATTGCCCATGGCGCTGTCTCGGATTTGCAAGGCCTCCTCCCGGCTGGCCGGCGCTTTGGCCATCAGCCATTGGAAACGTACCTGGCCAGGGCCGGCCTGCTCAATGGTGTCGACATCGCCCGGGGCGATCATCTCCGAAGCGACAACCCGTTTTTCCGGATTATTCGGATCCTGCAGGGTTTTGGCAAATTCGCTGAGTTCCTGGACATGACCCAGGGTAGTGGGATTGAAGACGCCGTCCGGATCTTTTTCGTTGACTACGCCAAGAACCACAACGTCATAGAGGGAGAATTCTTTTTTGACCAGATTGTGGTAAACCCGGACCGCTTCATCTTCCGGCAACATGTTTTCCGGATCGGTGTCCACATGCACCTTGACGATGAGCGAGCCCAGCGCCAGGGTGATGAGCACCATGAGCGTTGTAACAAATTTGGGATGACAAATGGAAAACTGTATTAAGCGGCTGCCGATTTTCATCGAAAAGCTCCGGAACTGCAATTGTGATTGATATGCTTAAGCAGCGCCCATTGACAGGGAAAAGGTTGTAACAGACTGGGCGCTAACCGATGGGCTCAGTGCAAAAAAGTTCGCGCAGGGTCTGCATCAGCTGCAGGATGCGGGGATCATTAATGCGGTTGAAGATAAAGTTTGCATCCTTACGGAAGGAAATAATCCCCTGGTTGCGTAATATGGATAGGTGTTGTGAAACATTGGCATTGGTTGTTTTTACCTCTTCGCGAAGATCCCCCACCGTCATTTCCCTGTCCTGCAGCAGGCAGAGGATTTTAAGTCTGATGGGGTGGGACATGGTTTTCAAAAGCCCTGCAATGGATTCAATGTGTTCAGTTTGCATTGGATACTCGGTGTTTAATTGATTAATTAAATTATTTAATTCTTGCGTGCCGTTTTGTAAAGAAGTTTTTCAGAAAATTATTATATGCCTGAAGTTTAGAGTTTCACAACACGCGGGAGGCGTGAAAAAAAATCAAATAAGTCGAAAAAATTGTTGACATAGCAGCGGAAATCGGGGCCGCGCCTTCCCAGGCAAAATTGTTCTGAAGTAGCTTTCAACTCTGCAAT
>JAHIVT010000029.1 GCA_018816555.1 Pseudomonadota bacterium | reverse complement strand
TGTTGGACGAAGCCGCTACGCGGCAGACAACCCGCAAGAAGCTGTTGAAAAAAGTAACCTCATGGTTTTTTCTTAATAAAACCATGCCGGCAATGCAAGAAAGCTTTGCCAGGCCTACCAATTTCCATGCTAAGGAGGTTACTATGAACTGCACCATGCCAACCGATTCACAATTTGACAAGTATTACCAGAAGCACCTCAAATGCTTGAAGCTCAATGGCTTGCAGCCCAAGACCATAGAAGCATATTCCAGGGCGATCAGGCGCATCTGCAACTACTTTGATGGCCGGATCGATAATCTTACTTCCGATCAGTTGCTTGACTATTTCAACGACCTCCTGGAATCCCACTCCTGGAGCGCGGTCAAGCTTGATCTCTATGGGCTGAAATTCTTCTACACCAAGGTCCTGGATAAACCATGGACCGACCTCCCCCTGGTTAAACCTCCCAAGGCCAAACGGATCCCGGATATTTTGAGCCAAGAAGAGCTGGGGAAGCTCTTTGCGGCAACCAACATCCTCAGCTATAAGGTCTTTTTCTTCACCATCTACAGCATGGGTTTGCGCCTTGGCGAGGGCATCAACCTGCGAGTTGGCGATATCGACTCAACCAATATGCGAGTCCATATCCGAGACGCCAAGGGGAACAAAGACAGGCTGGTGCCGCTGCCGATAACTACCTTGCAGATTCTTAAAGATTTCTGGAAGGTGCACCGGCATCCCCGGCTTATCTTTCCGAGCAGGAAGAGAGGGGTGAAAAACGCCCACCTGGTGCCCATGCCGCTGGACAGAGGCGGCATTCAGGTAGCAATGAAAAACGTTGTCACCCAACTCGGCATAAAAAAAAATCTCATGCCATTCCCTGAGGCACAGTTTCGCCACTCATTTGCTGGAGGCAGGAGTTGATCTGCTCGAACTGCAGAAAATCCTGGGCCATGTCAGCGTTCTGACCACCTCGCGATACACCCATCTGACCTCCAAGACCAACAACAACGCCTGTCAGGCAATCAACACCCTGGTCAGCAGTTTCGATATTCGTTTGGGAGGTAGAAAATGATCCTCCTCTCTGCCATTATCAACACATTTGAAAAAGCTTTTCTTGAAAAGTACCAGGACATTATCCTACCCAGTCACAAAAATGCCTTGCACGCCATGAAGCGGTGCAGGTCGGAGCAAGGACTGCACATGCTGGCAAGATGTTCCGACCCTGAATGCGCCGAGCGGGTATATATCCCGCATTCCTGCGGCCACAGGAATTGCCCCCATTGCCAGAATCATGAAAATTGGCAATGGATTGAAAATCAACTCGATAAGCGACTGCCGGCCCGGTATTACCTGGTCACCTTCACCCTGCCAAAGCAACTGCGCGAGCTTGCCTGGCACAATCAAAAGATCATCTATTCCCTGATGTTCTCCTGTGTACAGGATGTCATCAAGACCTTTACCCGAAACGATACGAAGCTGCAGGGGGCGGCCGGATTTACCACCGTGCTGCACACCAAGGCCAGAAATCTGGATTTTCATCCCCATGTCCACGTAGTCATGCCCGGAGCAAGCATCGATGAGAAGACCGGCCTGTGGCGGGTAAAATCGCCAAAGTATCTTTTCAACCATAAGAACCTGGCAAAGGTCTTCAGAGCGAAACTGTTGGAGGCCATTGTCGACCAGGGGCTGCACGTGCCTGCTTCCACTCCGGAAGATTGGGTCGTTGACTGCAAGGATGTCGGCAACGGTGACAAGGCCTTCATCTATCTTGGCAAGTACCTATACAAAGGTGTCATTCAGGAAAAGGATATCCTGGGTTGCGACAACGGTCAGGTCACTTTCCGTTACATGCACGCCGATAGCAAAGAGTATCGGACCAGGACCGTCACCGGAGAGTATTTCCTCTACCTGTTGATGCTCCACGTCCTACCAAAGGGTTTTCAAAGAACAAGATGCTACGGCTTTCTCCATGCCTGCAGCAAAAAACTCATCAAGTTTCTTCAGTGCGTTCTGCGGGTGCCGCCCTTTATCATGCTCAAACGAAATAAGGAGAGAGCTCAAATAACCTGCCCGGTGTGTGGTGCGCCAATGAAAATTGTAATGACACGTATCCGGAAACCACTTATCGACCAGGCTGAATGCTTCACATAAACAGAAAAGGAGCAATGGTTATGTAACCGCCAAAGGCATAAGCCTTTTCAAAATCCGATTCTCTCGGCAATGGGGACGTGCGCTCAAAAACAGGCGAATTTTGACTGAAGACTTGCATTGCACCTAGTAATTCAGGCACGCTGAAAGCTTTTTCGCGTTCCCTAATCTCTTTTCTCGCCGAACCGCCCTTTCGGGTACCTCAACATCAAAAAGCTATTTCCTATATATATATGACCGGGCTTGTCCAACAAACGGTTCAGATTGTGGCTCGCTCCGCTCTCACAATCTAACCTTATTCGTTGGGCGATATAAGCCACTAACCGAAAAGCCCTCTCGAAATACCGCCAAGCAGTTGCCACAACATTATTCCTATTGCTGCAACGGCTGGGAATACAGAGAGGAGCCAGACTGTAGCCCGAGATTCCGCGAGGATAGATCTAGCCGACTTTTCCTGCGTAAGCTTTATCATCCGTGACTTTATGAATTGTTCTAGTTTTCCAGCACTTATTGCTGCGTGACGCCTTAACGCAAAGGCCAGGATACTACCTTTACTGATCTCCCAGGTTACGAACGTAGTGCCGGAAATGATCATAAGAATGGCCGCGAAAGATGACCATAGCGGATCGAGCCAATCCTTAGTAATACTCCAAAGGCCGAAGAATGCCCCGTAGCCACCTAATTGGATTGCCCTGAGGTATTGCTCGGCTTTATCAAAGTTGTCCTCAACAAACTGTTGATGCTCCCTAAGCGCTTCCCGCTCCTGTGTGAGTTGTCTCTCAAGCT
The DNA here is from genome assembly GCA_018816555.1 of Pseudomonadota bacterium. GTDB lineage: Bacteria > Desulfobacterota > Desulfobulbia > Desulfobulbales > SURF-16 > SURF-16. The sequence goes on along the minus strand of JAHIVT010000029.1, from coordinate 13,896 downwards.
TTGCGTCCCGCGCAGAATTTGCATGAAGTACGTTGATGACCGAAGGCTTTTGGGTGGTTGCTGACACGTAGTTATACACATCAGTCAAATCATCAGCGATTCGTCTACAATCCGCTGGAGTCATCGAATTCCTATCCCTTAATTTAGTGAGTGCATTGTGGAACGCTTGCAAAATATCTTTTGGATCCTTCATCGCCATTTAAATTCTCGCCTCTCCGCTATAGCGCCCAATCGCGGCGGTAACCCGTGAAGCGCAGCTTGCTGCGCAGCAGGCGCATGCAAGCGAGAGCCAGCGGGGCAAGGCGCTTGACGAAGTCAGCGCCACGGCCGCGATTCCCCGCGACGCAGACGCCGGGAACGCCCGCATTTGGGGCGGCTGAAGCAACGCGTAAGCCGTCCCAGCGGCGCAGCCTTTTGCGCTGCGACAACATGCGCTTGTTATGCATTTTAGAGCGCAGGCTAGTCTTCCAGCCGACTTTCAAAAGTTTGCCCATCACGAGCCATTGTCCAAGCTTTTTCGCCACGAGACCAAGTTACTTTACCTTCGGTTAGCTTTCGAAATTCAGCTAGCACCTTTTTGTGTATTGCATAGTTTCCGTTATCGTTTGTATAGACGTATTCATCCCCAAATTCTTTTTTCATCTTCCACACGATTTCTTCTTGGTAAAGCATTCGCCCCTTGAACTGACTGAGCATCCACTCTGCTACTTTCTTGTAATCTGCCATATTGGTTTCCTTACTGACTTATGCATAACACTGGCATAACCGGCTTTTATCGCAGAGTGCAGGGAGCGTAGCGACCGAAGCGGCGCGATAAAAGTCCGTGTTTATGCACTTGTTATAAACGTTTATTATTTGAAAGGTTTTGGCTTTGTTAGAGCGTCACTTGTAACATGACTAAAATTTTGACTTCCCCGGATATCAGGCTCATCAAATACAATCACATCCTTTGGTTTGAAACCGTCATCTTTACCGTGAAGATACTTTCGAATATCAACTAAAAGGGCACGTACATCTTTTGAATTAGTTGCTTGAGTCAAAGAATTAGAAAGTTCTTCAGCCAGATCTTTGGGAAGCCATAAGAAAGCTTGAAACGTAAGTCTATTTAGCTGATGGTAATCTAGGTTTCCGCTTTTTCGAATCCACTCCGCCAGCAGATCAGCAACAATTTCTCCTTTTAATCTGATTTCCTTTTGACTTTCAACCTCTAACATTTTCTTGTCGTATTCATGCTTTATAGACCATCTTAACCTTGTCGCAATCCATGAACGAAGCAAAAAGCCAATCACGGCGATTATACTCACTGTTGAAAACGAACTGAGTATTGCTATTGCTATATTTTCCAAATTTTCTCCAAGTTTATAATCGCGGCGCTGACCTGCGCCGGTGGCCGTGCAGGCAAGCGTAGCTTGCATGTGCGGTTGCCGGTGTCAGGTCGAGTGCCTTGTTCCGGCGCAAGGCGCCGGGGCAAGGTGCTCGACGTAGTCAGCGCCGCGATTCCCGCCGACGCAGTCGGCGGGAACAAGTAATTATCCAGACCTGTATATCATGCCAAATTGCATGATATCCGGCGCGCTGCCATTTCCCCGCAGGGAAATGATCTCTGCCGCATTGATAGCTGTAAAATTTTTCGTTGTTGCGGGCGAAGGCCCTTCTTTTCAGGTTAATTGAAACACAGGACGTATCGCCAGCTGGTCTTTGCAAAACTTTAGGGAACCTTGAAAAATTGCCCTCTGGCCCGATTACTGTGTCGCGGCAAAAAGAAAAATGCTCACATATACCTAATATGCTGCGCTTTTTATTTTCACCGCTCCTTGTCCTCGAACCAGATGTCTAATTTTTCAAGATTACCTTTATTTACTCCATGGATGCGTAATCTGGCAAGATCAAAAGAGCAGACGCCCTTGAGATTAGGATTGCTGGCAAAGGGGAAGAGGAAAAACGACGTTTGTTCCGGACAGGGTCGGATGGGGCTGAAAACGAAGGTACAGAATTATGAGATCGGCTTTGAGCTGCCGCGGGTTCCGGCACCCTTAACCAAAAAATCACAGAAAAGAGAGCCGGGCCTTGAAATATTAAAAACTGATATACCAAGACCCGGCCCTGTTTTTTCTGACCCTGTTTTTTCAGGGGAAGCAGGTGCTGTGGCCTCTTTGCCTGCTGGACGTATAACCCGGGAAGAAAAACCTGCTATTTGGCAGAGGCAAGAAGTCGGCTGGAGAGAAGCTTGATATGCCTCATCTCTTCTTTGATAATGGCATTGATGCGATCCTTGCCATGGTAAGCGCCAACCATCTCTTTCATGCCCAGGTAGAAAGCGATGGAGTCTTTTTCCGCGGCAATAGCGCCAGTCAGGATACCTTCCATGGAGGAGAGATCAATGGTCTTTTTATTGAAAACACTGCTGTCAGCCAGGGCTTTGAGGTATTGGCCAGCCTCACCCTCAGGGTCGAAGGTCAGGGCCTCTTTCTCCTTGTCACGCAGATCCTGTCTCATGTCTGCAAAGGTCACTTCATGGTCATCTTCCATCTCCGCCAGTTCAACGAGGAAATTCCTGTCCTCCTCATTGGTTACCTTCTCAGCCGCTTCGCGGTAGTATTTGGCACCGTTGCGCTCAATCTGCTCTGCCATTGCAAAAACTTCGTCTGCATTAAAATCAAGGCCCATCTCTATTCTCCTTATGGTAAATGGTATAGTTTTTCCGATTCTTTTGGGGAGGGGTATCAGATAGTCTGTAATCCTAAAGGACACGTTCCCCGTCTTATGTCGATAATGCTGTCAACTGATTGTTGATAATTTTTTGCAAATTACAAGCCAAAATAATAATTATATTAAATCAGCCGGTTAGGCTAAAATCACATATCCATTTATGGGACTAAATGTCTTGAAAAAAAGGGGCCGCTACAATTTGACCCATAAACAAGAGGGGTTAATAACCGAAGATTGCCTAGTGAATGGGCAGAAATGGGAGTACAGACAGAATGACCCGCCAGCAACAGGGTTTTGTAGCAAAATGACCCATATCTTTGCGGGTGGTGTATCAAAAAATGACGTCTATCCTGATGACAGGATTTTTGTCGGCTGGGGATTGATAGACCCGAAATAACTAAAGATTTACCCCAGAGCGGACTGACTTTAATAAAGAATATTTCTCCGTGCTCTCTGTGTCCTCTGTGGTGAAAAATATACTTTTTACGAATTCATCAAGATTGAAGGTGCAGAATTATGAGATCAGCTTTGAGCTGCCGCGGTTTCTATCACCCTGAACCCACAAAGCAAAACCCGGCACCATCACCATTCCAGCCGGAAACTGTTGTCCAGGGCATTGACCTTGGCCAGTTTCACCTTGACTCGGTCGCCCGGGCTGACATTGGGCCCTTGATTCAGCGGCAGATCACCTTCCAGCAGGATATCGGTCAACACCACCTGGATACGGCGGGGCTGGATCTCCAGCACCAGGGCCTCCAGCCGGTTGCCGACTCCCACCTCCTGGGCCAGATATTTGAACAGCCAGTAACGGTGACGCAGCTGGCGGACCTGATTGGCCCTGGTCTGAGCCGTGAGGATGGCAGCGGATAGGTCCCGGCAGTCGCTCGGCGTGTAAAGCGGTCCCTTGCCCTGCAGGACATGGCTCAACTGCTGCTGCATGACCAGATCAAGCAGTCGCCTGATGGGCGAAGTCACAGTGGTATACTGGGATGCCCCCACCCCGCTGTGCAGTTTCGGTTCCGTCAACAGCTGGCCCCGGGACAGGAACCGGCGCTGCCGGAAATTGATGAACAGATCCTTCTGCACCCCAGGGGCAAGACGCTGGCGAGGGGGCTCCTGACAGCGGTACAGGCCGGGAATCTGCCGATCGGCCAGGTACTGGGCGGCCAGCATGTTGGCCAGCACCATGAATTCGGCAACCAGGGTCCTGGCCGGGGTATCCACATCGTCGAGATGCACCTGCAGACTGCCGTTTCTGCCGAGATTGATGTAGACGTCCGGGATCGGGAGGATGAGCGCTCCGTCGGCAAGCCTGCGCTCCTGCAGCCGGCAACTCAGGTCCGCCAGCACCTGCAGCTCCTCATCGGCCCGCTGAGCCAGCAGTTCCTCGGCCTGTTTGTAGGTTATACGCCTTTTTACCTGCACCACGGAGCGCACCACCTTACAGTCCTTCACCTCTCCCTGGCTGGTCAGCTTCACCAGAAAGCTGAGCACCGGTCGGGTCTGGTCCTGGACCAGGCTGCATACCCCTTCTGAGACGATTTTCGGCAGCATGGGGATCTGCCGGTCCGGGAAATAAAGGGATGTGCCCCGCTGGCGGGCAGCCGCAAAGAGACTGTCCCCCGGTCGGACATATTCGCTCACATCGGCAATATGGATGCCCACCAGAAAATTGTCCCCCTGCCGCTCCACATGCAGGGCATCGTCGAAATCCCTGGTGAATTCTCCGTCAATGGTCAAGAGCGGCAGATGGCGCAGATCCAGGCGATCGCCGTCAAAAAGGGCCTGCTCATCGGGTTGCACTGCCAGTCGCTCGGCCCGGGCAAGCTCCTCGCCCGTAAAATCAACCGGCACATCCTGCCGGAGAAGGGCGACATTTTCATCGGGCTGCCAGATGCCGGCCTTGATCAGCAAATAAAAGGGATCATGGGGATGGCTGAGCCCCGCTTTTTTGAGCAGCTCACGGGTAAGGGCAGCCTCCGGCGCCTCGTTATCGTAAAGATAAAACTGCCTGACCATATCCAGACACCTGTCCCGTTCCGGCCAGTCAGGCACCGGCTCACCAGCCATCAGGGACTGCATCATCCTGGCCCCTGTTTCCATCATTTCCTCACGCCGCCGCTCTTTTCCCTCCCGTTCGCGGAGCTGATCGACCACCTCCCGGGTATGCACCAGGATTGCGCCGTCCTTGAACCTGAAAAAAATCCGGTCGTCAAATACCGCCCGCAGGAAGGCGGCGACCTGATCATCCCCGGTCTCCGCGCCAAAACAGAGTTCGGCCAGGAAGAAAGGGGAAAAGGAGGCAGCGCCCTCTTCCACGGCAAGTTCCCAGATCTCGGCAAGATCAATTTCCGCCACCATCTGCAGACGTCTTTCCGCCACCTCCTGCAACATCTGCATGATCTCCTCCCTGGCAAGCTGGGTCGGGTATTTCCGGTCAGTTTGATGCAGCACACGGCTCAGCGGCAGGTTGATCTCTTTGCCGTTCTGGTTCATGACGCGCAGCCGCTTTCCCTGGTCCTGGAGCACCAGGGCGCAGAAAAATCTGCCCTGCTCAACATATTCTATGATTTTTCCCTGCAATATGAGTACACTCTGTGGTTGATATTTTATCTGGACAGTGAAAACAACTCAGCTGCCAAAAGCCTGCAAGAAAATGAGCCCGCAGGCTGGCCCTGCCGCTTCTCCGGGCATGTCCATTGACTGCACAACGAATAAATAAGGAAAGGAGACCATAATGGATTATCATGGAGAAAAGCAAGTTAAATCAGGCTTTGTGGCCCTGATCGGGCCTCCGAATGTGGGCAAATCCACCCTGCTCAACGCCCTGCTGGGCCAGAAAATCTCCATCGTCTCGCCCAAGCCCCAAACCACAAGAAACAAAATACTGGGCATTGTCAATGGTGATGATTACCAGATCGTCATCATTGACACCCCCGGCATCCACACGGCGCGCAGCCCGCTCAACCAGGGAATGGTGAAAATGGCGGTCAGCAGCCTCGCCGATGTGGATGTCATCATTTTCATGATAGACATCAGCTTTCCGTTGCCCGGCAAAATCATTGCTGCCACAGACCATTTGCAGAACGCCGGCAAACCGGTCATCCTGCTGGTGAACAAGGCGGATCTGGCGGAAAGGGAGAAACTGCTGCCCATACTTGATGCCTACAGAAACGTCTTCCCCTTCCATGCCATGATTCCCATCTCCGCGCTGCAGCAGGACGGCACGGATATCCTGCTCAAGGAACTGCTGCAACTCCTGCCCATTGGGCCCCGCCTTTATCCCGAGGACATACCCACCGACTCAACCGAGCGTTTTATTGCCGCTGAAATCATCAGGGAAAAGATCTTTCTGCTGACCACCCAGGAAATTCCTTACTCCTGTGCGGTTGTTGTGGACAGCTTCCAGGAGGAAGAAAAAAAGATCACTATCCATGCCACCATCTTTGTCGAGAGGAAATCGCAGAAAGGCATCATCATCGGCAAACAGGGCTCCATGCTGAAACAGATAGGCCAGTCGGCCAGGCTGGAACTGAAGGAACTGCTCGGTATCAATATTGTGCTGAAACTCTGGGTGAAAATCAGGAAAGACTGGTCAACGGATGAATTTTTCTTACGGGAACTGGGGCTGAGCTGATCAGAGACTGAGCACGGGACGGGTAGGCGGTCTTATTCCATGGCCTTGCGCAGGGCCTGACCCAGCTCTTCCAACTGAAACGGTTTGGCCACGGCGGCCTTGAAACCATATCGTGCGCAATCAGCCATGACCGGATCATTGTAATAACCGCTTGCCACCACGGCCCTGGCCTGGGGATACTTCTGCAGCAGCCTGGTCACCGCCTCCTTGCCGCCCATGCCGCCCGGAATGGTCAGATCGAGAACAACCACATCAACCGGATTGCCCTCCTCAGCCGCCTGGCGGTACATGGCAAGCATCTCCTGGCCATCCCGGGCCGCCAGGACTTCAAAGCCGAGCTGATGAAGCATGGTATGCATCACCTCCCTGACGATTTCCTCATCATCCATAATAAGCGCCCTGCCGGCGGAACTCTGCAACTCGGCGGCAACCTCCGGCTGCATCGTGCCGCTCTCTCCGGAAATCGGCAAATAAATGGTAAAGATACTTCCCTCTCCCGCTTTGGACTCCACCGCCACATGGCCTCCGTGCTTGGCGACGATGGAGCGGGTCACTGCCAGGCCAAGGCCCTGGCCATGCTTGCTGGTGGTAAAATAGGGGTCAAAAATCCTGTCAAGAATTTCCTGGGCAATGCCTGACCCTGTATCCGCAATGCTGATCCGCACGTAGTCACCGTCAACCAGAGGAGGATGCTCTTGACCTGAATGACGGTAATTCTCGCAGACTATTTTGATGCTGCCGCCCTCGGGCATGGCTTCTTTGGCATTGAGCACGATATTCTGGATGACCTGGCTGATCTGCCCCTTGTCAATATTGACCAGGCGCAGATTATCCGGGATTACAAAACTGCAGGCCACATTGCTGCCATGCAGGACAAAGCCCGCCGACTCGCGGATTACCTCGGCAATGGAAGAGGTTTCCGTGACAGGCTCCCCGCCCTTGGCAAAGGTCAGCAGCTGCTGGGTGAGCCCTTTGGCCCGCACGGATGCCTTTTCCGCACTGGCAAGCAGTGCCCGCTGTTTGTCATCCACCGCCATATTGCCGGCCAGGCTGATGTTTCCCAGGATTGCCGTCAGGATATTATTGAAATCATGGGCAATGCCGCCGGCCAGCACACCGATTGACTCAAGCTTTCTGGCCTTGAAAGCCTCTTCCTGGATCTTCCTGCTCTGGGTCACATCACGAAAGACCAGCACCACCCCGATTATCCGGCTCTGACTGTCGCGGATAGGCGCCCCGCTGTCGGCAACAGCCCGTTCGGTGCCGTCCCGGGCTATGAGCAGCGCATGGTCGGCCAGCTCAACAACGGCGCCACTCTTCATCACCCTGTCCACCGGACTCTCATGGGACTTGCGGCTGATCTCATCAATAATACGAAAAACCTCATCCAGGCGCCGTCCCCTGGCCTCGTCCTGCCGCCAGCCGATGAGTTCCTCGGCAACCCTGTTAACCAGCACGATCCTGCCCGCCGTATCCGTGGTGATGACCGCATCACCGATGCTGCGCAGGGTCACGGCCAGTTGCTCCTTTTCCTCGGCCAGCTTTTCTTCGGCCTGCTTGCGCTTGGTGATATCGATAAAGGTGACAACCGCACCGATGATCTGATCGCCCTGGAAAATAGGATAGGACCAGTACTCCACGGAAAAACCGGTGCCGTCGGACCGCCAGAAGACCTCGGTGTCGATATGGGCTCCCATGCCCTCCAGAAATCCCTTATGGGCCAGACACTCATCCAGGAGATATTCACTGCCGTCCGCATGGCTGTGATGGATGAGTTGGTGCATGTTTTCTCCCAGCAGTTCCGCCTCACTGCCGTAACCCATCATCTGCAGAAATGAACTGTTGCAGAAGGTACAACGGCCCCGGGTATCGAGTCCGTATATGGCCTCGGCCGTGGAGTTAAGCAGCAGGCGGCTCTGTTCTTCACTGCGCCGCAGCTGCTGATTGGACCTGTCGACCTGGGCCGACATATTATTGATGGCATCAATAATAGCGGAAAACTCCTGCACCCCGCAGGCCAGTCCCGGCTCCATCATCTGCCCCCCCCGGTTCGAATCATAGAGCCCGAGGGACTTGACGATCTGCCTTACCGGCCGGGAGAAATAACGATTAAGGGATAGCTGCAGAATGAAATACACGACACTGAAAAAGACAAGAAGCATGAGAAGCTGGCTCAGCACAACCCTTTCAACATGGGACAGCAGGAGACCTGCCGGCACGGAAAAATAAATCGCCCAGCCCTGGGGCACGGTCAGAATTTTTTTATAGGCAATATATTTCCGCCCGTAAAGTTTATAGCTGAACATATTTCCCGCAGCCGGCAGATGCCAGTTCCGCATATCAAAGGCGAGATTATGCCTGCTCTTGACCAGCCGCGTGTCGGGATGATAGGCCACCTTCCCTTCGTTGGTCAGGATAAAAATAGCCTGATCATCGAAAACCTTGCCCTTATCAAAAAAAGACATAATGCGGTTGATGCCCTGGAGATCCCTTTCAAAGATCAGGGTTATCCCGCCGGCCATGGGGTATTGGATGGTGATAACCGTTTTATCGGAAAACAGCGACTGGTGCACATCGGATATTTCAGAAGAAGAGCGGTGAAAAGACTGGGGAGAAAGGGTCATCCCCTCATAAGATTCATAGGGCGGAGAGATGAGAACGATGCGTTGCTGCTGGTCAAGCAGGTAATAGATATCCCCCGGGGTATGAAAATGGAGTTCCTCTTGCAGAAAGGATTTAACCTCATCAACGGAGCCGTCCGGACACTTGCGAATAATGCCCAGGATATGGTCATCGTAACCAAAAATGAAATCGGCAATCAGGTTCTGGGCAATATTCACTTGACTGCGCATCTGACCCAGATACTCACCCCGGGCGGTAAGGTATATACCGACAGTGCTTACCCCGACGGCAAACAGAAACGAGAGAACAAATACGACGATGAGAATACGTCTGATTTTACGCTCAAGGGAGCGGTTCACCTAAATCACCCCTTTTGTCCGGAAATGTCCGTCAGAGACCACCACCTCGTAAATCGTTCGGATCACATCGCCATACTGATCAAACTGCACTTCACCCAGAAGAGTTTCATACTTTTTGGCCAGCAGCTGCCTTTTCAGCTCCTGGGCAGTGATCACCGGGCAGCGTTTCAAGGCATCGGCCAGGATCATAATCAGCTCATAGGACCTTGCTGAGCGGGCATTTGCCTTTTCCTTGAACTCCAGCTGCAACCGATCGGCAAAGGCCAGATATGCGGGCCGACTGTTTTCCTCCGGGATAAAGGTAACAATGGACATGTTGTCGACTGCCTTACCGCCAAAGTCAAGCAGGGTTGGATCCTGGGCCCAGATGCTTGCCGCCAGAGGGCCGGAGTAGCCCTCCTTGCGCAATTTCTGGGCGGCCAACCCGGTCACGCTGGCCTCGGCCAGGGACAAGACCATATCCGGCCCGGCTGCAATAACCTCGCCGATGATGCGCGGCCAGTCTTCATCTTCCTTGGACGTAAACCGCACCTCGGTCACGGTGCCGCTAAAATGCTCTTTCAGATATTTCACATAGTCAAGGGCAAAACCGGGATTGACCATATCCATGATCACCGCCAGGGACTTAACCTGCCTGAGGTTGAACAGTTCAGCCGTCTTCTGCCCATAGAGGGTGCAGTCCACCGAAGTCCTGAGAAAAAGATCATCCTGACCGCTCAGCTTATTGGTGGCCGTATAACCGGTGATGAGCAGGGTGTTCCGGGAGGTTACCAGTGGATAAGCGGTAATGGTATTGGCCGAGTAGCTGTGCCCGACAATGGCCACCACTCCTTCATTAATAAGGGACTGATCGACTTTTTTGATTTGATCCTTATTGTTTTCATCATCGCGCACCAGCAGGATAAGGGGCCTGCCGTTGATGCCGCCGCCCTCGTTCACCTCCCGCACCGCAAGCAGCGCCCCGTCGCGGATATGCTCGCCGGCCATGCCGCCCCGACCGCTGAGATTAATGACCAGACCGATCTTTATCGGCTCAGGCGTCTGTTTGCAGGCTGGGAGAAGTACCGAGAGGAGAAAGAAAACTATGATCAGGCTTGCCGCCCGCAGAAATCTGGTGTGCATCATAACATTCTCCTTGGTAACGGGGTCCAGGAAGAGACAGGAAAATTATCCCGCAGTGTGCCATCTTTGCTTCAAAAAATGAACACTTAAATGCTATCACAGCAAACTTTTGCCATTCAAACATTTTTTGACACTCACTCACTATAACGTTATATTATAAAGTTTTCCGCTTATTATGAAATTTATCGATAGTTTTTTAGAGAATATATCCAGCAGTTACATAACAAGGGAGCATACCATGTCCGAAGTAAGAGTCCGTTTCCCCCCCAGCCCCACCGGTTACCTGCATATAGGCGGAGCTCGCACTGCGATACTGAATTGGCTTTATGCCAGAAAACATCATGGTAAGTTCATCCTGCGCATTGAAGACACCGATGCGGAACGCTCCACCAAGGAGTCCATTGAAGGCATCCTGGACGGTCTTACCTGGCTCGGCATTGACTGGGATGAGGGACCCTATTTCCAAACCGATTTTACCGGCGACCATATTGCCGCGGCGGAAAAGATGGTAGCAAACGGCGATGCCTACAGATGCTTCTGCACCAAGGAGGAACTGGAGGTAAAGCGGGAAGCCACCCTGGCCGCCAAACAGGCCGTGAAATACGACGGGACCTGCCGTCATCTCACCCCGGATGAGATCGCGGTCAAACAGGCCCAGGGCCTGCCCTCGGTCATCCGTTTCAAGGTGCCGGACAAGGATGGTATCGTTGCCTACGAAGACAAGGTTCTCGGCCGCATCGAACGACGCTTTGTGGACATCGAAGACTTTGTCATTGTCCGTTCAAACGGCAAACCCCTTTATCTGCTCTGCAACGTGGTGGACGATATCCGCGATCGCATCACCCACGTCATCAGAGGCCAGGATCATCTGACCAACACGATCCGCCAGGTCCTGCTCTATGAAGCTCTGAAGGCGACGATTCCGGTTTTCGCCCATATGCCCCTTACCCTGGACCTTAATAAGGCCAAGATCTCCAAGCGCAGCCACGGTGAAATTGTCGCTGTCCAGTTCTACCGGGCAAAAGGCTTCATTCCCTGGGCCCTGGTCAATTTTCTGGTGCTGCTGGGCTGGTCCCCCGGTGATGACCGGGAGATCTTCACCAGGGAAGAACTCATCGAGGCCTTTACCCTGGAGCGGATCAACAAATCCCACTCCATCTTCAATTACCGCAAGGACGACCCGAAGTTTTTCACCGATCCCAAGGCGATTAATATCAATGCCCACTACCTGCGTACTCTACCCATTGCCGAAATCGGCGCACTTGTCAAAAAGGAGCTGCAGGAGACCGAGCTGTGGGACGATGCCTATGACACAGACAAAAAAGAGTGGTATCTGCAGACCATTGACATGATCCGCGACCGCTTTCATACATTGAAAGATTTCACCACCCTGGGCCGGGCCTATTTTGCCGACGACTTTGACATTGAGGAGGCAGCCCTGACGAAAAATCTTCTCAAGTATCCCGAACTGAAAAACTGGCTGCCCATGCTGGCCGACCGCTTCGAGTCCCTGTCCGAGTTCACCAAGGAAAGCGCCGAACAGGCGGCCAGAGAGTTTGCCGAAGAAATCGGGGTCAAGCCCGGCATCCCCATCAATGCCTCGCGGGCCGTCATCACCGGCCTGGTGAAGGGTCCGAGCATGTTTGAGCTTTTCATCCACCTGGGCCGGGAAAAGGTGGTGGCCAGACTGCGGGATGTGGCAAAATATTTTGAGTAAAAGACAGGCAAAAGGCAGAAGGCAGAAGGATGTAGGGGCGGGTTTTATGCCCGCCCAAGGCAGAAGGAACAAAACAACTCACCCGAGATCAGGTAATACTATGCACACAGAAGCCAGCAATACCCAATCCGCAATCCGCAATCCGCAATCCAAAGATTTCATCCGGACCATCATTGCCGAGGACCTGAAAAACAATAAACATGGCGGCAGGGTTACCACCCGCTTTCCGCCTGAGCCCAACGGATTCCTGCATATCGGCCACGCCAAATCGATCTGCCTCAATTTCGGCGTTGCCCTGGAAAACAACGGGGTCTGCCACCTGCGCTTTGACGACACCAACCCCAGCAAGGAGGAAATCGCCTATGTGGAGTCCATCAAAAAGGATGTGAAATGGCTGGGCTTTGACTGGGGCGACAATCTTTTCTTTGCCTCGGATTATTTTGAACAGCTCTACGACTATGCCGTTCAACTGATCAAAATGGGCAAGGCCTATGTGTGCAGCCTGTCGGCCGATGAAATCAGGGAGTACCGGGGAACCCTGACCGAGCCTGGCCGGGAAAGCCCCTACCGCAGCCGGAGCGTGGAGGAGAATCTTGATCTCTTTACCCGCATGCGGGCCGGGGAATTTGCCGACGGCACCCATGTGCTGCGGGCCAGGATCGATATGACTTCCGGCAACATCAACATGCGCGATCCGGTACTTTACCGTATCCTGCACGCCAGCCATCACCGCACCGGAGACAAATGGTGCCTCTATCCAATGTACGATTACACCCATCCCATCTCCGATGCCATTGAGAAAATCACCCACTCCCTCTGCACCCTGGAGTTTGAGGACCATCGGCCTTTCTACGACTGGCTGCTGGACACCCTGCAGACGCCGGCACATCCCCAGCAGATCGAGTTTGCCCGGCTCAATCTCACCTACACGGTGATGAGCAAGCGCAAACTGCTGAAACTGGTGAACGAAAAACATGTCAGCGGCTGGGACGACCCCCGCATGCTGACCATCTCCGGCCTCAGGCGCCGGGGCTACACCCCTGCCGCCATGCGCAGTTTCTGCGACACCATCGGCCTGGCCAAGCGGGAAAGCCGGGTGGACATGGGGGTGCTGGAAAACGCCATCCGCAACGACCTCAACGATACCGCGCCGCGGGCCATGGCGGTACTGCGTCCGCTGAAGGTGGTGATCACCAATTATCCCCAGGAGCAGGAAGAGGAACTGGAGATTGACAACCATCCGAAAAATCCGGAGATGGGTAAGCGCAAGGTGAGCTTCTGCCGGGAAATCTATATTGAGCAGGATGATTTCATGGAGGAGCCGCCCAAGAAGTTCTTCAGGCTGGCTCCAGGGCGGGAGGTACGCCTGCGTGCCGCCTATCTCATCACCTGCGACAAGGTTGTCAGAGACGACAAGAGCGGGGAAATTATCGAGCTGCACTGCACCTATGATCCTGCCAGCCGCGGCGGCTCCTCACCTGACGGCAGAAAGGTCAAGGGCACCCTGCACTGGGTCTCCGCCCGTCACGCAATTGGTGCGGAGGTCCGTCTGTACGACCGTCTCTTTAACGTGGAAAACCCGGAATCGGACAAGGAAACCAGCTTTATGAGTCATCTCAATTCAAATTCCCTGCTGACTCTGTCCGACTGCAGGCTCGAACCGGGCCTTGCCGCGGCAGGTGAGGAAGACCGCTTCCAGTTTGAACGTCTCGGCTATTTCTGCCTTGATT
>JAHIVT010000028.1 GCA_018816555.1 Pseudomonadota bacterium | reverse complement strand
TAAAACAGACTATTTGGCCAATGGTTATCTTTTTTAAGGCAAATTGCCGGCTTGTGAGCCGATTTTTCCAATCTGAACTCCTCAGCCGGCATAAAAACTCACTTCTTGACGGTCAGCTTTGATCGTCCGGGAGCAGCTGGTCATCAACTGACCTATATCGATATAGCACGTTTTGCATCCTCTGTTTTATTTCCCGGATTTCGGTTTTCTGCGGGAAAAAGGCGGGGCAGGGGAGACATCTTTCCCCTCAACCTGTGGGCGGCTATTTTTCCCATTGGGGGCTAACACCGTGCCACTCAGCACGGCAAGTTCCGCCTCACCAACCCCTTCCTCCTTCTTTTTATCCTTACTCGGCGGCCGGAGCCGCAGTCTGCTGAGTTTGCCCATGGGGTATTCCGAGTTTGTGGCCGGCGGTCTCGATGAGCGCGCCGTTTACGATCTGCTGGTTTGAGCTTAAGGCCTCGAGAAAGCCGTTATAGAGCAGGCGGTTGATCTCCCGGGGAATCCCGCCGCTCATGCGGTGCACCGCGTCATAGCCGTCGGCGCTCAGGAGCTGGGGCGGGCCGCCGCATTTGAGCAGCCGGAACTTGATGAACTGTTCGGTCTCAGCCCTTGTAAGCGGTGCTAGATTCACGCTAAAGGTGATCCGGCCCCGGAGCGACGCATAGGAGGGGCTGCTGAGGCGGCGGGCCAGGCTGTTTTCGGCAATGAGCAGCACGGTCACCAGCTTTTCCTTTTCGGTCTCCAGGTTGGACAGGGTGCGCAGGATGTGCAGGGCGTCGGCTTTGAGGAAATGGGCCTCGTCGATGATAACCACAAGCCGTTGGCCTTTGGTGTGCAGGTGAAGTGCCGCCTCCTGTAAAAGATTAAGGCGTTCATGGGTGAAGCGGCAGGCGTTGGGCCGCTCGGTCTCGGCCAGAATCTGGGCCAGCAGCATGCCTTTGCCCATGCCGGGGTAAACCGGCACGAAAACCGGCACAAAACGGGCGAGATCCAGGCTGCGGATGACCAGCTGGGAGAGCAGGGTCTTGCCGGTGCCGGACTGGCCGGTGAGCAGGATGAGGGCATGGCAGTCATCCATGCCGATGCGGATCTTCACCAGGGCCTCCTCATGCTGCCGTGTGCGGTAAAAGAGGTCAGTATCCAGGGTGTCCTTGAAAGGATTCTGCTTCAGCCCGAAATTTTCCGTCCAGCCGGCGTGACTCATGCGGTTTTCCTCCGGGTGAGCGGCAGCTGTGCCTGCCCATTTTTGATGAGATTGAGGTAGCGGCCAAAGGCGGAGCTGGCGGCAGACTGTCTTTGTTCCTTTTGCAGGAGATTTGCGGCAATGGTGCGGGTATTTTTGCTGACCCGGGCGTTGGGGCGGTAAATGCTGTGGGGCGTGCGGCGGGCCGTGGCCTGGGACACCGTGTTGTCTTTGAGAATGTAGCCGGCGTCCGTGATGTCGCGGCCCAGGAATTCCCGGGCGCAGGAGGAAAAACGCAGGCTGACGTCCGCCGCCTGTTTCAGGGACTGCACCATGTTGACCACCAGGTGAATGGGCAGGGCGGGCAGGTTTTCCTGGTGCAGGGCCTTGAGCAGGCCGTAGGCATCGGTAAGGGAGGTGATATCCGGGGTGATGACAAAGAGGATCTCATCGGCAGCCTGGAGAAAGTCCCGCACGCTGCGGCCCATGCCGGCGCCGGTGTCCACCAGGATGATCTCCGCCGCCCTTTCCAGCTGCACCAGGGATTCGATGATGCGGCAGCGGTCCTGCTGTCTGCTGTCCGCCAGGTCCAGGATGCCGCTGCCACCGGCAATGATGCCGATGCCCTCCGGGCCCGCCTCGATCAGTTCGGCCATCTCAACCCGGCCGGAGAGAAGATCCGTCAGATTGTGGCGCGGGGTCAGGCCGGCCAGCAGATGGACATTGGCCAGGCCCATATCCGCATCCAGCACCACGCTCATCTTGCCCAGGCGCTGGAATTCGATGGCCAGGTTCAGGGCCAGATTGGTCTTGCCCACCCCGCCCTTGCCCGAGGTGACGGTAATCACTCTGGCAAAGCGTTCTCTGGTAAGCTTTGGGCCGCTCTCCGCCCCCTGCTGCCGGGCATGGATGCCGGCAAAAGCGGCAATGCTGGCGGGATCAAAAAACAGGGCGCCGCCCAGCAGGATTTTTTTCGGCAGTTCGGCGGGATATTCGGACTCGTAAAAACGGATCAGGCTCTCTTCAAGCCCGGTCAGGCGGACAACGTCTTCTATGTTCAGCAGCTGGTCAGGCATCAGGGGAGATATTACACTTCTGGTCCTTCACCGCCCGCTCAATGGTATCCAGCACCTTGTCCAGCATGAACGGCTTTTTCAGGCAGGCAAAGGCGCCTTTTTTCACGGTTTCCTTGATCTCGTCCAGGGAGGCCAGCCCGGTGATGATAATGACCTGTACTTCCGGGTATTCCTTTTTGATGAATTCCAGCACCTCCATGCCGTCTTTTCTCGGCATGCGGATGTCGAGCAGCACCACGTGATATTTGCCGTGGCGCAGTTTTTCCAAGCCCTCGACCCCATCAAAAGCCCCGTCAACGGCAAAACCTGCGGCCTTGAGGAATTCCTGCATGATTTCGTTTAGGATGCGTTCATCATCCACCACCAGAATTTTGCATTTTTCCGGCATCTCTTTGGCCGCATTCTTTTTTTTCTTTGTTTTCAGGATGTTTTTCATCTGGCGCAGCCGGCCGCTCTTGTCCTGGGGCAGACGGATAACAAAGGTGGCGCCCATGCCTTTCTTGCTTTCCGCCCGCAAGGTGCCCTGGTTGTGTTCCACAATGGCGTGGCAGACCGCCAGGCCGAGACCCGTGCCTTCCCCTTCCAGTTTGGTGGTGAAAAAGGGATCAAAGATCTTATGCAGATCCTTTTTGGCGATGCCGGTGCCGGTATCGCCAACGGTAATCTCGATGAAATCATCGCCGGTGACCCCGGTGATGGTCAAGGTGCCGCCCTGGGGCATGGCCTGGCAGGCATTCATGAACAGATTTAAAAAAACCTGCTCGATCTGCTGGGGATCCACCATCACCAGCGGTAGGGTTTTGGGCAGCTGGTTGTCAATGCGGATATTGACGAGCGGGTCTCTGCTTTTGGCCAGAGCGAGGGCCTTGGCCACGATTTCCCCAAGCTCCACCGGGCAGAATTTCGGTTCCGTGGGCTTGGCAAAACCCATGAGATCCTGGATGACATTGGAGATCCTGGTTTCCTGGTCCGAGATAATCTGCAGCCGTTCCATCAGAGTCCCATTTTCGGGCAATTGATTGATCAGCCGCTTGAGGATCTGCAGGTTCAGCGAAACGATGGTGAGGGGATTATTGATCTCATGGGCCGCGCCGGCGGCGAGTCTGCCCACCGTGGCCAGACGATGGGCAGAAAAGAGCTGCCGCTGGTTTTCTTCCATTTTTCGGGAGGTTTCGGTCAGTTTGCGCGCCTGCCGGGTGATGTCCTGATGCAGGAGCAGGCGTTCAATGGCCATACCGGCGGCTGAGGTCATGGCCTCGAAGTTTTTCTGCAGAACGGCAAAGCCGTTGCGGATGAAATCCGGGCCGCCGCTGAAATCGACCACCAGCTGGCCCAGCAGCTGCTCCTTGCGCCAGCGGGAATGACGGTCGGCCATAAAAAAGGTGGCGAGGAACTTGGAGCCGGTCATGATGCTGAACATGCGCGACTCGGTAATCCGGCCGTGCAACAGGTCATGGGTGACCTGTTCAAGCCTGTTTGCCGCTTCCACCTCGATATCGTTGGTGGCGTAATTGCGCCTGTTATCCAGATCGGCAAGACGGCTGGGCAGCTCCACATCCTGGAAGACCTGGTGGTCGGCCAGGGAACCGACGAAACGATGGGCCGCCGGGTCGCGGATCAGGCAGAGGCAGCGTTTTACGTCAAAGGCCCGGCATACCGAACCGGCCACCACCTCGGCGGCCTCCGTCAGGGTGATGTTTGAATGGAGTTTCCGGTGCATGTCGCAGGTGGCGGCAAGAACCTGATTGGTGGCCAGCAGCAGCTGATTGTTTTCATCAAGCTCCATGCTCATTTTGCCGAGACTGACATTGGCCGAGCGCACCAGTTTCTGGTAATCATCCTCATTCCAGAACCCGAGAATCTTGCACACCTCGGCAACCCGCAGATGGACATCGGCCATGATGTTGTCGATATCCTCCGTGCTGAGCTGGTGCAAGCGGACCAGGTTTTCCAGGGCAAAATGAAAGTGGTCATGGCAGACCGGCGTTTCGGTGAGAAAGTAGCTTGAACCAACGTTATGGGTGACGCACAGCACATCGGCAAAGCGGATGAGCTGGGGCAGATGGTCCAGGTCCGGGCGGATGGGTTCGATTACCGGCTGGTGGTGCAGCCACATTGATCTGGTTAAACTTTCAGGGAAATCATAGCGTTCGCCGATAATTTTCCCCACATCGATATGGTTGAAGCCGGCAATGGCCTGCTCCACATCAAGGGGCAGGAATTCATTTCTGCTGCTGTGGGGGGAATAATCGGACAATTCCCGGCAGATCTGGTTGAATTTGTCGGGAAACTGCTGAAAAAAGACGAGTTTGCCCAGGTCGTGGGTCAGTCCGGCCAGATAGGCCTGGTCTGGGGAAGGGAAATTAAGCTGCCGGGCCAGGGCCTCGGCGGTGGCGGCAACCCCGATGGAGTGCAGCCAGAAATTCACCAGCTTTGTCTGGTGGGGGGTGATTTTTGCCGAAAAGGTGTCAAAAATGGAGACCGAGAGAATGATACTGCGCAAGGCATTGAAGCCTACCGCGGATATTGCCTGGGGAATGGTGGCAATCTCCCTTCTGGCGCCCACATGGGCTGAGTTGGCGTAATGGAGAATTTTGCCGGTGAGCACCTGATCGTTTTTCAGCAGATCAGCGATGGAGTCAAAGGTGGAATTCTCACCCTCCATGAGGCGGATGGCCTCAATTGCCACCGAGGGCAGAGTGGGAAGACTATCAAGAGAGAAAGTGCGCTCAAGAAGATTTTCAGGCATGATTGTCTGGCTGGTAAATGGAGTATGTAAAAGAGGCGCAGTAAAACCCGCCTGCCCTGTCGGGCAACATAAACCGCCGGGAAAGCCCATCGTTGCGACACATGAAAGAGCTGCTCAGCCCGGAAAAATCTCTATCAGGGTGAGCAGGCATATTCGGGTCACTGTCGACGGGCCCTTGTTGTTTCACCACCGGTGGAACTATCGTCCGAATCCTCAGCTGGAGGTGCTGCAGGACTGGTCCTGCTTGGAGCAGCTCGCGCCAGAGGCGGAAGAAAGGATATACTGGCGGGCAACCTTAACCCGGACATTATCGGCGATTTCCAGGGTTACCACCGAATCGGTGATGCCGGTGATTTTTCCGTGCAATCCGCCGCCGGTGACGACCTCGTCTCCTTTTTTCAGGTTGCTCAGGAATTCCTGCAGTGCCTTCGCCTTTTTCTGCTGCGGGCGAATAAGCAGGAAATAAAAGACTATAAAGATCAGAATCATCGGCAAAAAGCCGGTCAATGGATTTGCTGCAGGGGATGCCGCATCAGCAGCATAAGCGAGAGATGTCATAACTTCACTCCTTGATGGATGTTAATTTGGGGGAATCTGCTGTTCCCTCATAGCATAAAATTCTTTTCTGAATATTTCAAAGCGATCCTCCCTGATTGCCTGCCGCATCTGTTTCATAAGATTGACAAAATAATGCAGGTTATGGATCGTATTGAGTTGCGAAGCCATGATCTCCTTTGCCATGTACAGATGGCGCAGATAGGCCCGCGAATAATTGCGGCAGGTGTAACAGTCGCAATTTTCATCCGCGGGTCTGGGATCATTATAATGGCAAGCATTTTTTATAACAAGCCTGCCTCGAGAAGTAAAGAGCATTCCGTTTCTGGCATTGCGGGTGGGCATGACGCAGTCGAACATATCGATGCCGCGGAAGACGCATTCAACCAGATCCTCCGGCGTGCCGACCCCCATGACATACTTGGGGAAGGCCGCGGGAAGAAGGGCGGCCGTGCGGGCGGTCATGTCATACATGACTTCGGTGGGTTCACCCACGCTGAGCCCCCCCAGGGCATAGCCGTCAAAGCCGATGGATAACATATCCTGGACGGAGCGGGCTCGCAGATCAGGGTACATGCCGCCCTGGACGATGCCGAACAGCAGCTGTCCCGTCTCTTGCTGGGCTGCTCTGCATCTGGCTGCCCAGCGGGCGGTGAGGGCGGTGGCGGTCTCGGCCTCCTGCCAGGTGGCCGGGTAGGGGATGCAGGTGTCCAGGCACATCATGATGTCCGAGCCCAATGCCTCCTGCACCGCCACCGCGTCTTCCGGGCTGAGAAAGTGGCTGGAGCCGTCCAGGTGTGATTTGAAGGTGGCCCCCTCTTCGGTGATGCGGGCCAGCTCCTTCAGGCTGTAGATCTGGAAGCCGCCGCTGTCGGTCAGAATGGGCCCATGCCAGTTCATGAACTTGTGCAGCCCGCCGAGCTGGCGGATCAGCTCATGGCCAGGCCGCAGAAAGAGATGGTAGGTGTTGCCTAAAATGATCTGGGCGCCGATCTCCAGCAGATTTTCCGGGGTCACCCCCTTGACCGTGGCCTGGGTGCCCACGGGCATGAAGACCGGGGTCTGGATGGTGCCGTGCAGGGTGCGCACTTCGCCGGCGCGGGCCGCGCATTGTGATGACTGGGCGTGCAGGGTAAAGGGTGATGTCATTCTTCCAACCGCCACAGTCCGAGGAGCTCTTTGATGCCTTTTTCCGCCAGATCGGCCAGCTGGTCGAATTCGCCCCGAGAAAACGGTTTGCCTTCAGCCGTGCCCTGGGCCTCGATCCAGCGGCCGTCTCCGGTCATGATGAAATTGGCGTCCGCCTCGGCGTGGGAATCCTCCTGATAATCCAGGTCGAGCAGGGGCACGCCGCCCACGATGCCCGCGCTGACGGCAGCCAGGGGTAAAATGGCCGGCATCTCCTCAAGCTGGCCGCTTTCCTGCAGTTTGATCACCGCATCGCGAACCGCCAGGGCCGCACCGGTGATGGCTGCGGTGCGGGTTCCGCCGTCGGCATTGAGCACATCGCAATCGATCCGGATGGTTCGTTCGCCGAGTTGGGTCAGATCAAGCATCATGCGCAGGGATCGGCCGATGAGCCGCTGGATCTCATAGGTCCGGCCGGAGCGACCTTTGACCGCCTCCCGGGCCATTCTGGAGTTGGTGGAGCAGGGCAGCATGCCGTATTCCGCCGTGATCCAGCCCTTGCCGCTGTCCTTTAGAAAGGGGGGAACGCTATTCTCCACCGTGACGGCGCAGAGAACGTGGGTGTTGCCCATTTTTATTAATACAGAGGCATCGGCCTGGGGCTGGAAGTTTCTTTCAATGGAAAAATTCCGCAGTTCGTTCGGGGCTCGTTGATTTGTTCGCATAATTTTCTTTTATTTGTCCGGGAAAGAACGCTGCAGGAGGAAGCGGGAGGTTGATCTCCGGCAGGTGTTATCCTCCGTGCAAAGCAGACCTTGACCGGGTGGTTCGGTAGCTGATGTTTTTCCGGAGCATCATGTTTGCATCTCCGGCTATTTATGATAATGTGGTGACCTTTGCCTGAAAATTTCATCAATGTAAACTATTTTTGAGACGAATACGATGCAATCATTAAAATACTGGCAGAGGTTTGCAAGCAACGGGCTGCCGATTTACGTCAACGCGCACAAGCCGGACTGGTTTGTGGCCGGAAACAAGGCCGATAAGCTGTTGCAACGGGCCATGACGGATGATTTTTCATCCCCCTGTCATGGGTCCGGCGCCCCTGGGGTTGGTGAAGACGTGCTTGACCGGGCCCTTATTTTTTCCCATCTGGAAAATTCAGGGACCGACGCCTATCCTGGCCGGGAAAATTTTCTCAAGCTCTCCTCATTAAAAGAATGCTGGTTTCATCTGACCAATCAGTGCAATCTCGCCTGCCGTCACTGTCTTTTTTGCGCCTCGCCGGCACAGTCCAGCTCACTCAGCCGCGAGCAGCTTGAAAAGGGCATTGCCGAGGCCAGGGTGCTGGGCTGCACGCTTTTTTATTTTACCGGCGGAGAACCATTTGTCTACCCACAATTTTCGGAAATCATTCAAAATCTACTTGAGGACCCTGAAGTCCATGCCGTGATTTTGACCAACGGCCTGCTGCTCGCGGAAAATATCGATTTCCTGCAGTGCGTCCCGACCGAGCGCCTGCATCTGCAGATCAGCCTGGACGGCATGGAAGAGAGCCATGACGCCCTGCGGGGCAAGGGAACCTTTGCCCGTCTGCTGGCCAATCTCACCGCTTTGCGGCAGACGCGGCTCACCGCCACCCTCTCCGTTGCCGTCAATCGGGAAAATATTCATGATCTGCCGGCCACGATCGGTTTTGCCGCTGATCAGGGTATCGGCAATATGCATCTGCTCTGGCATTTTGTCCGGGGCAAGGGCAGTGACGAGCAGTTTGTGCCGCCGGAGGAAATCTGGTCGCATCTGGCAGGCTGCCTGGAAATCGCCGAGGAAAAGGGCGTAGCCATTGATAATGTGGAGACCATCAAAGGCCAGGTATTTTCCACTCCCGGCACCCGCCATGATTTGAGCAACAGCGGTTGGGAATCACTGACAGTGGGGCCTGACGGCAATATCTATCCCTCTCCGGCCCTGGTGGGTATCGAGGCGCTTTGCTGCGGTTCTCTTGATCAGGGGCTGGAACAGGTGTGGCGCACCAGCCCTGTCCTGCAGGATTTGCGCGCCGCCACCCTGGCGGGCAGCGCCTATGAGCAGAACGCTTTGCGTTTTCTGGTCGGCGGCGGGGATATCGATCACAGCTATGTCGCCGCCGGGGAATTCACCGGCCATGATCCCTATGTTCCCCTTTATAACCGCATTGCCCTCTGGCTCATTGGCCGCCAGGCCGGGAGCTACCCCCAGGCGGACGGCACGGCCTTTCTGCTGAAAATGGGCGATGTCCGGTATGACTGTGCCGACGGTGAGCAGGGGGTGGCGCTGACCCACTGCAACTGTGTCGTTTCCCTGGCAGCCGACGGCGGCCAGGGCACGGTTCGGGAGTTTTATGCCCGGGCAGCCACCCTGGCCAATGAGGATATTGTCAACCCCTTTGCCCCCCAGCAGGCCGAGGCCCTGTTTATTCCCTCCGTTTCCCGGCAGCGTTCCTACGGCTGCGGCAGTCCGGTGCAGGATGCGGGGCTGCAGCCGGGGGAAACCCTGGTGGATCTGGGCAGCGGCAGCGGGGTGGAGTGTTTCCAGGCAGCCAAGATGGTGGGGGAGACGGGGCAGATCTATGGCATCGATATGACCGATGAGATGCTGAGCCTGGCCAGAGCATCCCAGGAACAGGTTGCCCGGGAGCTGGGCTATGACAATATGGAGTTCAAAAAGGGATTTCTGGAAGCCATTCCGCTTAAGGATGGCGCGGCCGACGTGGTCATTTCCAACTGCGTGATCAATCTGAGCCCTGACAAGCGGCGGACCCTGCATGAGGCCTTCCGTATTTTACGGCCCGGCGGACGGCTTGTTGTGTCGGATATCGTCACCGATGAGCCGATTCCGGTCCACATCAAAAATAATGCGAAACTGCGGGGTGAATGCCTGGGCGGGGCCATGCAGCAGGTGGACCTCATGGCCATGCTGCGGGCCACGGGCTTTACCGCCATGAAATTGGTCAAGCGGTTTCCCTATCGGCAGCTGGACGCCACCTCTTTTTATTCCCTGACCTTTGCCGCCTTCAAGCCCGCCGCCCAAGAGATGGTCGATGCCATCTATCGCGGCCCGTTTTCTGCGGTTTACACGGAAAGCGGCGAGCTGCTGCTCAAAGGCAAAAAAACCAGAGTCGCCCTCACCGATGTTGAGGCGCTTGATGATTCCGTCTTTGTTGTTGATGCAAATGGCGCGGTGACCAATATAGCCCAAACGGGAGGATGCTGCGGCATGCCGCCTGAGACCGCCTCAGCAGCTGATTTGTCGTGCTGCCCGTCATCCACCGAACAAAAACGGCAGCATGCCGACTGCATGGTGTGCGGTAGCGAATTACGCTATTTCACCACTGAACGGGAAAAGGCCTGTTATTACTGCGGGGAGAAGAAAGCCGCCAATGCCTCCTGTCTGGGCGGTCATTTTGTCTGCGATGCCTGTCACCAGCATAAGGGGGTGGCGGTGATTAAAAAGGTCTGCACGGAATCGGCCATCGAAGACATGGTGACGCTGATGAAAAAAATCAGATCCCTGCCGGCCATCTCCATGCATGGTCCGGAGCATCATGCCCTGGTACCGGGCATTATTCTCTCCACCTATCGGGCCCGGGGCGGCAAGGTGGGCAAAAAGGATATCCTGGCGGCCATTGACCGCGGCAGCAAGGTGCCGGGCGGGGTGTGCGGTTTCTGGGGCAGCTGTGGCGCGGCGGTTGGGGCGGGGATTGCCTTTTCCGTCATTCTTGGGGCAACACCCCTGACCCCGAAAAAACGGCAGATGGCCCAGCAGGTTACTGCCAGGATTTTGGAAAAAATCGCCTATTTTCAGGCCGGCCGCTGCTGCCAGCGGGAGACGATGATCGCCCTGCAGGAGGCGGCGGACTTATCAGCAGAAATTCTGCCGGTCCCCCTGCTTGCAGCGGATACCCTGGCCTGCAGCCAGTATGCCATGAACCGCGAGTGCATCCGCCAGGCCTGCATGCTCTGGGAACAGCGGGATCAGAATGCGGCTACCGTGCAGTCGCTTGCCCTGGTGATCTGAAATGCCTGAACTTCCGGAGGTAGAGGTTATCCGACAAGGGCTCATTCCCCATGTGGTTGACCGGCAGATTGTCTCCATTGCCTGCTCGGCCAAAAAACTGCGGATGCCTATCCCGCGAAAGGAACTTTCCCTTTGGCTCAAGGGCGGCAGAATCAGCGCCATTAACCGCCGGGGCAAATATCTCATTTTTTTACTGGAGAGCGGCGCGGCCATGATTGTTCATCTGGGCATGACCGGCAAACTCGGTATTTTTCCTGCCACGGCCCCTGCCGCCCTGCATGATCATGTGGTGTTCAGACTGCAGGATGGGATGCAGATGCGCTATAACGATGTCCGACGCTTTGGCATTATCCGGGTGTTGACCCCGGATCAGTTCCGGGAGAATGATCCGTTCAAGGATATGGGCTGTGAGCCGCTGGAAAAGGATTTCTCCGGCAGCTATCTGAAAAAAATGGCCGGCAGACGACTGCAGCCGGTGAAGAATTTTCTGATGGATAATCACATGGTGGCCGGCATCGGTAATATTTATGCCAATGAGATTCTTTTTCATGCCGGTATTCATCCGGCTAAGCCCATTGGTTTCCTGACCCTGCCCCTGTGGGATACGGTGGCCGAAAAAACCAGAGAGGTATTACTGCGCGCCATTGCCTGCGGCGGCAGTTCTATCAGCGATTTTGTCAACAGTTCCGGCCAGAAAGGATACTTCCAGCTGGAATTGATGGTTTATGGCCGGGCAGGGAAGGGGTGTACGCGCTGTTCAGCCTCCATTGAGAGGCTGGTAATCGGCGGCAGAAGCACCTTCTTCTGCCCCAACTGCCAGAAATAGTTGTCCTGCCAGCCTGGGGACGGAGATATCAGCTGGCGTGCAGGGCCGCACCGATCAGGGACGCCGCTTTTTGTAAGGCCTCGTGGCCGAGATGGCGGGTGATGGAAAAGCGCAGGCGCGCCGTGCCCTCCGGCACGGTGGGCGGCCGGACAGCAGTGGCAAAAATTCCCTGATCGCGCAGGGCATTGGCTATTTGCACCGCCCGGCTGCTTTGGCCGACCATGATGGGCACAATCTGGGACGGGCCAAGATTTGTCACTCCTTTTTTGGCTAAGGCTGCCTTGAAACAGTCCACCCTGGCAAAGAGATCCCGGCGCAGTTCAGGCTCCTGCCGGATGATTCTGGTGGCCGCCAGCGAAGCGCCGATGACCGCCGGCGGCAGACCGGTTGAGTAGATGAAGGTTCTGGCCCGGTTGATGAGAAAATCGATCATATTTTGTGTGGAAGCGATATAGGCTCCATAGCTGCCCAGGGCCTTGCCGAAGGTCCCCATGGCAATGTCAACCCGGCCCGCCACGCCGTCTTCCTCGATAATGCCACCGCCATTTTTGCCGAAAACCCCCGTTGCATGGGCCTCGTCCACCATGAGCAGGCAGTTGAACTTCTCCTTGAGCTGTACCATGTCCTGCAGCGGACAGCGGTCGCCGTCCATGGAGTAGAGGGATTCCACCACAATCAAGGCTTCACCCTTGCCCCTCTGTTTGCTCAGGAGTTCTTCCAGGTGGTTCAGGTCATTATGGTGAAAACGGATTAATTTAGCCCGGGAAAGGCTGCAGCCGTCATAGATGCTGGCATGGTTCAAGCGGTCGGTAAAGATGACATCGTTACGGCCGACCAGGGCCGGGATCACCCCGCAGTTTGCCATATAGCCGCTGCCAAAGAGCAGGGCCGCCTCCTGCCCTTTGAGCTGTGCCACCTCTTCTTCCAGCCGGTGATACATGGCCAGGTCGCCGCTCATGAGTCGCGCCGCGCCTGCACCGCAGCCGGCCAGTTCGAGAAAATGTCTGCTTAGCTCGATCATTCCTTTGTGGGTGGAAAGACCCAGGTAGTCATTGGAGGAAAAGTCGAGAAGTTGTTGGCTTGTATGGCCGGGCACAACCAGTTGCCCATCTGGCAGCCTTTTTACCGGAGTCAGCCGCCGGAGCAGATTTTTCTTCTTATGCTCGGTCAACCAGTTCCGGATATTCATTTTATTGCCAGAGATCCTCTATCGCCTGCACGAATTGCCGGTCCATTTCCGTACTCCTGCCCCGCTGGGTCAGGTAGCCGCCGATCATCATGCCGTCGGCCCCTGCCATGAAGGCTGAGCTGAGAAAATCGTGCAAGGCCGATTCCCGACCTGCTGCCAGCCGCAGGGCCGCATCCGGTAAAATGAGCCGGAAGAGGGCAATTGTCCGTAGGATTTCTTGAATTGCCAGATGTTTGATTTGCGCCAGCGGGGTGCCGGCCAGGGGAATAAGAATGTTGATCGGCACGGACTCTACCTGCAGTTCAGCAAGGGTCACAGCCATGGAGATGCGGTCCGTTTCGCTTTCGCCCAGACCGATAATGCCACCGGCGCACACTTCAAGACCCGCCTGCTGTGCCGCCTGAATCGTGGCAATGCGATCGGCGAAGGTATGGGTGGTGACGATGCTGGGGAAGAACTCCCGTGACGTCTCAAGATTATGATGATAACGGCTCAGGCCCGCCTGTTTCAGCGCCTGCAGGTCCTGATAGCTTGCGATGCCCAGCGAGGCGCAGACATGGATATCAACCTGGTCTTTGATTGAGGCGATGATATCGGCAAGGGCAGGGAGGCTGCGGGCAGATATTCCTCTGCCGCTGGTGACAATGGAAAAATGAGATGCGCCATCTTCTCTGGCCCGCCTGGCTGCGGCAATAATTTCTTCCGCGGTTTTCAGTGGATAGACCGGGGTGTCTGTTTTGAAATGGATGGATTGCGTGCAGAACCGGCAGTCTTCACTGCACTGTCCTGATTTGGCATTGATAATGGAACAGAGGGAGAGGCTTTTGCCCCGGCGGGCAAGTTTGGTTTCCAGCGCCCTGGACATCAGTTCCCGGCAGGGGAGGGCGCGCAGGGAAGCAATTTCAGCCGGGGTGAGGTTCATTTTTTTTTCCTCAGGCCGAAAACTCCTCCCTTGCTTTTTTGCCGTGTGAAGGCCGGAGTCCGCCCACTGCGCCGGGGTTCCTGTCTGCGCTGGCGCGATTTCTTTTCCGGGGCGGGAAGTTCAATTTCGTCAGCCGCTTCTCCGCCGGCCGCTTCCCGGTAAATCATATAAAATTGCGAATTCTCGCGGAAATAGCTCTTCTTTTTCAGCCATGACGGCCATTTGCCGTCAGTATCATGGGCAATGAACAGGTTGAGTCGGGCAAGAAGGGATGCGATATACTCTATGGTCGCCTTTTTGATATTGAGATGATTGAGGCTGGTTTCAAGGGCGATTTTAATCTTGCCCGACAGGGAAAAAAGCTGGCTGTTTTTCAGCTGCTCCTGCATTTCCGGAAAGTTTTTCTGGGCCCAGGGGATCAGAAAGAGTCCCAGCAGGAAGGCCTCTGACAATTGCTGTTTGTTGTGTTGAACGCGTTCAATAACGGCAAGAATCTTGGCCAGCAGTTCTTGCCGCTCCATCCCGTTCTCGTCGAAAACCCCCTTATAAAAGGGGAACAGAACATAGAAGACCCCGCTGTCCAGTAAAAGCTGCAGCCATTGGCGGTTTGCTCCGCCGCGCAGGTCTTTCAGCAGCTCGTCGCGGATGCGGGAAATCGGGCAGAGCTTCAGCTCGGTCCGGTGGCTGATAATGGCCTGCCAGGTGTTTTCTTCAATGGAAAAACCGATGCGCGCGGCATGGCGAATGGCTCGCAGCATCCGTACGGGATCTCTGGTAATCCTTTTATCCGGATCTCCGACCATGCGGATGATGCTGTTATTGAGATCCGCAACTCCGCCTGTATAGTCAATGATTGTTTCATTTTCAATATCGTAAAACAGTGAGTTGATCGTCAGATCACGGCGGAAGGCGTCATCCGCCTCGGAGCCGAAGGTGTTGTTGGCCGGCAACACATTGATTTCACCTTCGATGTCGTACTCGCTGCGACAGCGGAAGGTGGAGACTTCAATGATCTTGTTGTCAGAGAAAAAAATCTGGACAAGACGGAAGCGGCGGCCGATGGTCCGACTGTTGCGAAACAGTTTACGTATCTGCCCCGGCTTGGCATCGGTGCTGATGTCAAAATCCTTTGGGGTTTTGCCAAGATAGAGATCTCGGACCCCCCCGCCCACGAGATAAGCGTTATGTCCCTCTTTGTGCAGCAAGGAGAGCACCTTCAGTGCGTCTCTGTCAATATCCTTGCTGGAGAGAGAATGGGCTGATCTGGAAATAATAAGTGGTGCGGGCTCCTCTGTAACGGGAATTATCTCTGTTCTTTGTGCCATGTCTCTTTAAATAATGAGAAACCAAATTAAACCCGGTGGTCCGTGGTGAGGATCATTTCGGAATAAAAAATGCGGTTTTGTGCCTTTCTGCTGGAATTTCGCCCGGCAGAGTTTCAATAAATGACCTGTAATTTTTTGCGACTATGCCTTTCTTACCCTGGTTTGTCAAGAGAAGCATTGTCTTTGTCCCCATGATTATGTTACTTTGCGGTTATGATTATATGCTTTAACGCTCTATCAGCAGGATTTTTTTATGGAAAGAGATAAGGGTATTCATCCCGGGTTGATCGGGTTTGATATCGACTGTGTAGTGGCCGATACCATGGAGGCCTTTATCCGTTTGGCCATGGATGATTATGGTATCAAGGTTTCGCCGGAGGATATCACGTCATTCCAGGTGGAGAACTGTCTTGCTGTTTCACCCCGCATTATCGAAGAAATTTTTGTGCGCCTGCTTGTTGCGCCGGTGGAAAATGGACTGCAGCCTATGCCCGATGCGGTAGCCGTTTTGACTGAGATGTCCGCCTGTGCCCCGTTGACTTTTATCACGGCCCGTCCTGAAAGGGAACCTGTTGACAGATGGCTGGAGAGTAATTTCCCGGAAGATGTTTACCGTAATTCCCGCCTTGTCGCCATGGGTAAACATGATGGCAAAGCTCAATATGTCAGGGAGCTCGGTTTGCAATATTTTGTTGATGATCGAGTTGAAACCTGCATCGAACTGGCCAAGGCCGGTATTTCCCCCATTGTTTTTGCGCACCCCTGGAACCGGGGGCGTCATTCATTTGCCTCCATTGACAGTTGGCTTGCCATTAAACAGAGGATCAGCATAAATGAATTCGTCTCCTAACGACACCTCACCTTCCGGCTTTCGCAACCCCGTTCCAACTGTCGATATCATTATAGAAGTCGGTGGTGGGATAGTTCTTATCAAACGCAGGAATCCTCCATTCGGCTGGGCAATTCCCGGCGGTTTTGTTGATTACGGAGAGACGCTTGAAGCATCCGCGGTACGCGAAGCAAAAGAAGAAACCGGACTTGATGTTACCCTTCGCTGCCAGATGCACAGTTACTCGGATCCCAGTCGAGACCCACGCCTTCATACCATCTCAACGGTTTTTATTGCTTACGCGGATGGAACACCCCATGCAGCTGATGATGCGGTTGAGGTTGGTATTTACACCAGGGCCAATCTGCCGCCGCTTGCCTTTGACCATGCAAAAATCCTTGATGATTATTTTAATGGTATACGGGTATCGGGTAAATCCCCATTTTGTTTTTGATACTTTTTACCACCCTGCTTTCATTCTTTTTCGCCTTTTTTCCCTCTCTCCGCACCTTACCTCTCGGGGTCCCAAAATTTTCGCAAATTCTATTATTTAAGGTTGTTTTTACTCCTTGTCTCTGGTATATATTTTTTTTCTAAATTGGCTAAGGAGGATTAAGTTTAATGGGAAACATTGTAACAGAAACCAAGCAACACGATGACTATCAGGGCATCGAAGAAGGGATGAGCTTTGCAGAGCTCTTCAATGACGAGCAACTAAATGTTGCAAATGTAGGAGATGTCGTACAGGGAACGATTATCGATGTAAGCGATAATTTTGCTGTTATTGACATCGGTGACAAGTCAGAAAGTGAAATACCTTTGAGTGAGTTTAAAAACGAAGGTGTTGATGTTGAAGTCAAGGTTGGTGATGTTTTTGATGTTTATGTTGAAAAACGTGAAGCTGAAGGCGGGTTGCGTTTGTCCCGTGAAAAAGCGATCGGCATCAAAGTCTGGGAAGATATTGCCAATATTCAGGAAGCAGATGGCACCATTCAGGGTCGTATAGAGAGCCGAGTCAAAGGTGGTCTTTCCGTTGATATCGGCGTACCTGCATTTCTGCCATATTCTCAGATTGATCTGCGTCCTGTCAAGGATCTCGATAATATGATAGGTCAAACCTATGATTTCAAGATTCTTAAGTTTAACCGTAAACGCAACAATGTAGTTATATCTCGCAGGGCAATTCTAGAAGCCGATCGTCAGAAACTCCGTCAGGAAATGCGTTCTTCACTTGAGGAAGGTTCTGTCGTTTCCGGTTCTATTACCAATATCACCGATTATGGTGTTTTTATTGATCTTGGTGGTCTTGACGGTCTTTGTCATATCACTGACCTCTCCTGGGGACGTGTGTCCCATCCATCCAAACTCTTCAAGGTTGGACAGGAAATTGAGGTAAAGGTGCTTAAATATGACAAGGAAACCGATAAGGTTTCCCTTGGGGTTAAACAGCTTAAATCTGATCCCTGGTCAACTGTTGAAGAGAAATATCCGATTGGATCTCGGGCTATCGGTAAAGTTGTCAGTATCACCGATTATGGTGTTTTTGCCGAACTCGAAGAAGGCGTTGAAGGTTTGGTCCATGTCTCTGAAATGTCTTGGTCCAAGAAAACACGTCATCCCTCCAAAATTGTTTCTGTCGGTGATGAGATTGAGGTATCCATTCTCAATATCGATGTTGATGCCAAGCGTATATCCCTGGGCATGAAACAATTGCAGCCTAATCCATGGGATCTTGTCACAGAGAACTACCCGGTCGGTTCTATTATTGAAGGGAAAATTAAGAATATTACTGATTTTGGTATATTTATCGGCATCGAAGAAGGCATTGACGGCCTTATTCATGTGTCTGATCTTTCCTGGACCGAACGGATTAAACATCCCTCTGAAAAATACTCAAAAGGTCAAACGATTCAGGCTGTTGTTTTGAAAATTGATCGTGAAAATGAAAGATTTTCTCTCGGTATTAAACAGTTGACACCTGATCCCTGGCAGCAGACAATTGAGAAATACCCTGTCGGCGCCATGGTTGCCGGTAAAATAACCAATGTCACTGATTTCGGTATATTTGTCGAAGTAGAAGAAGGCATTGAGGGTCTTGTCCATGTTTCTGAGATTAGTAAAGAAAAAATAAACACACCCGTCGGCATGTACAATGTCGGTGATACCTTGGAAACTAAGGTTATCAGTGTCTCCGCTAAGGACAGGAAAATCGGACTTTCCATCAAGGCTATGAGTGATGATAGTGCCGAGATGAAGCTTGATGACTACAAAAAACAACAGGCATCTTCTGGTCCCTCAACCCTTGGTGACCTGTTGAAAGAAGAGTTTGATAACCAGGAAAAATAGGAAGAAGCTGAATAGTCATTATTTAGCTGAAGCTTATTGATATGTCGCAAGAAAGGTTATTCCGCCAAAAACATCCTCTACTCACGGGTTTTTTTATCCTGGGAGTACTGCTTATGTTTTTTGGGTTCGGAATAACCTTTTTTGTTGCCAACATGGGGAGCCAGGCCGGTAAATCTCATTTTTTGGTAACGGATAATGATAGTGTCGGTATTGTTGAATTAAAAGGAATTATATCAGACGCCGAACCAGCCCTTGATCAACTTCTTCAGTTCAGGTTGTCCAAATCGGTAAAAGCTGTTGTGGTGCGAATTGATAGTCCCGGAGGTGCTGTTGGCGCTTCTCAGGAGATTTTCAGTGAAATAGTACGGTTGAATAAGGTAAAGCCTGTTGTTGCTTCCATGGGGTCAGTTGCCGCATCTGGTGGTTTTTATGCAGCCATTGGCGCAGGTAAAATAGTTGCCAGTCCCGGTACTCTTACAGGCAGTATGGGTGTTATATTTAAATTTCCCAATCTAGAGGAAATTTTTCAAAAAATTGGCTATAGGGATGAAGTGATTAAAAGTGGTAAGTTAAAAGATATCGGATCACCGAGTCGCCCTTTAACCGATGAAGAACGTGAGTTGTTGCAGGGGCTTCTTGACGAAGTTCACGAACAGTTTATCAGAGATATTGCCCAAAGCCGCAATTTGCCTGAAGAGGATGTTAGAAAAGTAGCCGATGGGCGTGTATTCTCAGGGGAGACTGCTAAAAATCTTGGTTTGATTGATCAACTTGGTAATTTTAATGATGCTGTATCTCTCGCGGCAAAACTTGCCGGGATGGAAACTGAAACTCCGACTCTTGTTTATCCGGAAGACGATGGCCTTTCTTTTTTCAAGATGTTAGCAGAACAGAATGCTTCATCACTTTTACGCGGAATCGTCTCTCGGAATCCTATTCTTTCCTTCGAGTAAATTGAGTTAGTTTCCCTGGTTCACGTTTTTTGATCTACTTTTTCCTACGTTTCTTTCGTATATTTTGCTATTTTGTGTAGCTAAGTAGTGTCTTATTTTCTTTAATTATAACTAGTTGTTTTAAATATTATATATTAGGATATTCAAATGCTCAAGCGGGATCTTGTTAATTCAGTTTCAGATAAGATTGATGGTCATTTAAAAAAAGATATTAGCCAGGCGATAGATATAATTCTTGAGTCTATAACTGATGCTTTAGCCGAAGATCGACGAGTCGAGATCAGGGGTTTTGGCAGCTTGTGTGTTCGAATGAGAAAATCACGTTCGACTAAGAATCCGAGAACTTCGAAAATGATGCATATCCCGGCAAGAAAGACAGTACATTTCACGATGAGCAAATCAATTAAAGATCCTCTGGTGAAAAACGATACATCAAACGAAGAATAGTTCCTTATGTGTACTCACAAGATAAAATCTGAGATGTCTCCTTTTCCCGCTCGAATTACCAGGACATCCTCTCCTATGAGTGATATGACACTTGACGGGGCTGGAGTTATTGGCTCGCCATCAATGATAATGTCAATCTGGCTTCCTAATCTTTCTTCCACTTCAAAAGCTTCTGAAAGATAGATATCTTCTTCAAGTGTTGCACTTGTAGTTAATATCGGATTACCTAAGGTGTATACAATTTGCTGGCAAATTTTGTTCTCCGGCACCCTTATTCCAACCGTCTTCTGTTTGCTCATCATTATTTTTGGTACTATTTTCATTGCTGGCAGTACAAATGTATAAGGTCCTGGAAGACATTTTTTCATCAGTCGATATGCAGAATTCGAAAGGAAACAGTACTGGCTTACATCCTTTAAACTACTGCAGATAAAACTGAAGGGTTTATTTTTATCTCTTCTCTTGATTTGATAGATCCTTTTAACGGCCTTCTGATTGAAAATATCACATCCGATACCGTACATTGTATCCGTTGGGTACGCAATTATTGCGCCCTGTCTCAGTGAGTCTACAACCTGATCAATAAGCCGTTGCTGGGGGGTTATAGGATTTATCTGTAATATTCTCATTTTTCAGCCTGCCTGCTTGTCCTCATTTGCTTACCTGTATTTTATTATTTAAGAAAACACGGTATTTCTTTTTTTGGGCAATAATATTGAAATGTTTTTGATCATATTCATATTATATCACAATTTCAGACATCCTGACCTCGGGAGAATTTGTCATGACACCAGTTCGTAGACCAAGCGCATGGAGGTGCCAGGAAACTGGGTCATGGTGGCATTTAATTCCTCACATAAATGGCGCAGGACCTCACTGCTCATTCGATTGGCC
>JAHIVT010000027.1 GCA_018816555.1 Pseudomonadota bacterium | reverse complement strand
GCCTCCATGGTAATTCTCTCTCTCCCACCAGCTCATATTGGGCAGGATCACGTACATGCCCTTATAGCTGATGGTGTTCCGACCTTCATCCTCGCCGGTCAATGCCTCATGGAGTTTCTCCCCCGGCCTGATGCCGATCATTTCCACCTTGCATTCCGGGGCAATGGCACGGGCCAGATCGGTAATCCGCATGCTGGGGATTCTGGGCACAAAGATCTCGCCGCCCTCCATGTAATAAAAGCCCTTGATGACGAGCTCCACCGCCCCATCCAGGGTGATCCAGAAGCGGGTCATTCTGTCGTCGGTAATGGTAATGGTGCCGCTTTCCTTTTGTTGGAGAAACAGGGGAATGACGCTGCCGCGGCTACCGATGACATTGCCGTAACGCACGCAGGAAAAACGGGTCCCCTTCATGCCGGCATAGGCATTGCCCTGGGTGAACAGTTTGTCGGAGCAAAGCTTGGTCGCGCCATACAGGTTAACCGGGTTGACCGCCTTGTCCGTGGAGAGCGCAATCACCTTGCGCACCCCGGTGTCAATGGCCGCATCAATAACATTCTGGGCGCCGTGCACATTGGTCTTCACCGCCTCAAAGGGGTTATATTCACAGGCTGGAACCTGTTTCAGGGCGGCAGCATGGACAGCCATGGTGGCCCCTTCCATGGCACGCTGCAGACGCTTGCCGTCACGCACATCGCCGATGAAAAACCGCAGCCGCGGATCGTCTTTGAACTCGATGCGCATTTCATGCTGTTTCAGCTCGTCCCTGCTGTAGATACGGATGACCTTGGGATTATGCCTTTCCAGCATCTGCCGGCAAAAATGCTTGCCAAAGGAACCGGTGCCGCCGGTGAGCAGAATGGTCTGATCCGACCAGTCAATCCCCTCCTCCGGCCGGCCGTTTGTGCCAAGCAGCTCCTTGGTCTGGCCGATGGACTGTTTCTTCTGGTAAACCAATTCCTTGATCCTCCCAAACACCTCAATATCCTTGTCATCATATCTGCGCTGGCCGCCATTGGTTCTTTCGGGAGTGACAAACTCGGCAAACTCCTGCTGCCAGTAACGAATAGTTGAAACCGGAAGATCCAGTTTCTGGCTTACCTGCTTGATTCTGAATTTCATTTTTTTCACCTGCATTTTTTTTTGGTCCATCACGGGGAACACCTATGAATGATATGTTTAACCGACTTATCGTCCCCAAAACAAAAAGCTTAAGTGAACTTTATGTTTAACTTGGCCCAAGCAAATTGCATGCCTCTTTATTTGGAAATGCATTAGCAAATGAAATCAACAAATTATTGAATTATACAACAGAAAAAACAAAAAATAAAAGGGGGAAAATATTTCTTACTTTTCAGCAGAAAGGGGAAAAAATGACAGTACAGGTGGGGACGCTCAAACGATCAAGCGCTTAAACGTTCAAACGCTGGAACGTTTGAACGTTTGAGCGTTGGAACTCTTTCATCAATCCGGCTGCTCCATTTCTTCCTCTTCGGCATCAACAGGCATTTTTCTGCCGAAAAGCCGGACGGCGATGATGCTCACCTCATAGAGCACCACCAGAGGCACCGCCATAAGCAGCTGGTTGATCACATCAGGAGTAGGGGTGACGATAGCGGCAATGATAAAGGAGAGCAGGAAGGCGTACTTGCGGTTGCGGGTCAGAAATGGCCGGTCGACAATGCCGAGCTTGGCCAGCAGCACCATGAAGACAGGCATCTCAAAGATGACGCCAAAGGCGATGAGCAGACGGAGACTGAGGGCAAAATACTCGGTGACCGTGGGCAGGGGGCTCAGGAAATCGGTGGTATAGCCCATGAGAAAACGAAAGGCCGGTGGGAAGACAACATAATAACCAAAGGTGGCGCCGCCGAGAAAACAGACGGATGACAGAAAGGAAAAGGGCAGGACCACCCTTTTTTCATGCCGGTAGAGACCCGGCGCGACAAAGGACCAGATCTGCCAGAAGATGACCGGGCTGGACAGGATAACACCGCTCACCAGGGCTAATTTCAGATAAAAAAAAAGGCCTCCTGGTAGGACGTGAAGATCAGACTGGAACCCTTGGGCAGCACCTCAAACAGGGGCCGGACAAACCATGCACCGATATGCTCGATAAAATAATAGGAAAGGCCGAAGCCGATGGCCACGGCAATCAGGGAGTGAATCAGACTGTTGCGCAGATCCCGCAGATGCTCGGTCAGCGCCTGTTTTTCCATGGTGTCCATTACTTCTTGCTTAACCGGTAAAATGGTTGATGGTTGATAGGTTGCCGCAAAAAATGCCACTATAGTCTCAGGCGGCTTTCCGGTCAAGAAAAGTGTGGGGAAAAAGCACTCGCCATTAAGATTGATATTTCGCTGAAAACCCATTATGTATTGCGATGCTCACCGACCAACAGATATCACTGTGCCAACCCGGCATTGCCCGGCTGGCAAACCCTGTCCTGCCGCTGGCCAGGCTGGCCGGCATGCTCTATCTCACCGGCCCCTTCGCCACCCTGGAAGACCTGCTTGCCGAGCTTAACGAACCGGTGGAAACAGCCGGGATCAGCTATGAACAGCCCGCCGCTCTGTTGCGCCCTTATCTCGACGCCATGCGGCCCTTTGAACGGCTGAAGCATCCCCAGCAGCCGAGCCGGCTCATTGTCGATGCGAACCTGCAGCCGGCGGAACAGTTCACAGCTCTCGACAGCTGGATCACCCAGAACATACTCACCCAAGAGCTTGAGAAGATCAACAGCCTGCTCTGCGGTCCATGCGGCTGCACCCTGTGCTGCACCGGCCCCTCAACGGAGCAGGAGCAGGAGTTTTTCGAAATTCCCCTGACCGGGAGCGAGACCGATCATTTTGACCTGCCCAGACAAGATGATGAAAAAACCAGGGCCGCCGCACCTGATGACGAGCCGCCCCTGGTGGTGAACGGCGCGCCGTTTTACGCCAACCCCGCCGCGCTGTATGGCTGGCGCAAGGGTTGGAGCATGATCCTGCCGTGCCGGAGCCGCTGCCCGAACCTGGACGCGGACAGCGGCGGCTGCCGCATTTATCCGGACAGGCCCGATGTCTGCCGCAGGCCCCAGATCTTTCCCTACATGCTTGAACAGGAACCGGCACTGGACATGGAATACGAGGGCCGCACCCTTCCCGCCTTTGTCATCCGGGCAAAAATCCTGGCCATCTGGGACTGCCCTTACGTCCAACAGTTTCAGGATGAAATCGTCCGCTATGCCGAGTTGTGCGGCCTGGAGCCGATCTTCAAGCAGAACAAGGCATGATGCAGCCGTAATAAAATCTATTTTTCACCACAGAGCACACGGAGATCACAGAGAACGTTTTTATTACAGTTAGTTATCTCTGTGGACTCTGTGCTCTCTGTGGTTAATTTTCAGTTATTACGAGTCTATCAAGCATACGACATGGAAAAATTCACCAGGGAAATAACCGTCGCACCTGACGACCCGCAAACGGCCTGTGATCTGCTGGCCGGCAAGACCGGGCTCTCCAAAGGTAAAATCAAGGATGCCATGACCAAGGGCGCCGTCTGGCTCAAAAAAAGAAAAGGCAAGCTCCAGCGGCTGCGTCGAGCCACAGCACTTGTGCTGCCGGGCAACCAGTTGGTCATCCATTATGATGCCGTCCTGCTGGCCCTGGTCCCGCCCCAGGCCAGCCTTATCAGCGATCAGGGCCATTACAGCGTCTGGGAGAAACCTGCCGGCCTCATGGCCCAGGGCACCCAGTACGGTGACCACTGCTCACTCCTGCGCCAGGCCGAGCTGTTCTTTAAGCCCCAGCGCCAGGTCTTTCTTGTCCACCGGCTCGACCGGGAGGCTTCGGGCCTCATGCTCATCGCCCACAGCCGGGAGGCGGCGAGCCAGCTTTCCGGGCTCTTTCAGCAGAACCTGATCGGCAAACGCTACCAGGTGCTGGTGCTGGGCAATATCCTCAGCCGCCAGGGCAACACTATCGATCTCCCCCTGGACGGCAAGACGGCCCTGACCGAGTACGAGGCGCTCTCCTATGATCCGGCCACCAACACCAGCCGGGTCACGGTGCGTATCAAAACCGGCCGGCTCCATCAGATCCGCCGCCATTTTGATCTCATCGGCCACCCGGTTATGGGAGATCCCCGCTATGGCACGGGCAACAAGAATAAGGATGGTCTGCAGCTCAAAGCCGACCAGCTGCGCTTCATCTGCCCCTTTGCCAAAAGGGAGATGATTTTTCCGTAAGTAAGTCCATCGGAACCGTTGCAGAAAAATCCACGAATGTAAAAACACGCAAACAGAAACGAACCCCCATGCTCTCCCATCTCATGCAACCGGCAAACACGGCCCTCCTGCAGGCTATCTGCAAGCTCTTTCTCATCAGCCTGCTGGGATATGGGGCTGTCCGTTTCCATATTCTCACCGGTCAGGCGGTTGCCTGTCTTGCCAAATTCGTTATTGCCATCTCCCTGCCCTGCCTGGTCATTGCCACCCTGGGCAATGATCTGCAGTATTCCCTGCTGCCCCAGATGGGATGGTGTCTGGTGGCGGGCCTTGGCCTCAATCTCTTCGGACTTGTCATTGCCCTTGCCGGCCGCAGAATCATCATGAAAAAAGAGCAGCCGGGCCGGCGCATCTTTCTCACGCTTGCCTCCATGCAGAACTCAGCCTATTTGCCCATCCCCCTGCTAACCGCGGTGCTGCCCGAAAGCCAACGTGCCGGCGGACTTCTTTTTATTTTCGTGTATATGCTGGTGATGGGATTTATCTTCTGGACCCTGGGCGTCCTGCTTATCGGCCGAAACAGTTCACCGGGAGATTTCAGACAGAATCTTAAAAACATGGCAAATCCGCCCATCCTGGCCATGCTCGCCTCCCTGCTTTTCCTCTTTCCTCCGGTGAAATCCGCTTTCAACGCCCTGCCGCTCCTGCAGGAAGCATTGACCGCGGTGGGAGCCACCACCATTCCCCTGGTGCTTATCGTCCTGGGCGGATCGCTGGCTGAAAAACTGCCGCCGCTGGATAGAGGAAAAATCATGATTGCCGGCAGCTGCGCCATCAAGATGCTCCTCATTCCCGCCATCACCCTGCTGATCATCACGACATTCAAATTCGATCCGGTCTTCTCTTTTGTCCTGATGCTCCAGGCAACCATGCCGGCGGCCTTGAATCACATTGTCGTGGCCCGGGAATACGGCGGCGATGTGCAGCTCACCTCCCGGGCGCTTTTTGTGCAATACAGCCTGTCACTTTTCACGGTGCCCCTTTTCCTGATCCTGGCCAATCTCGTCTTTTCCGTGCCGGTGGGGTGATTTTCGTTATGGAAATGAAAACGGAATCATTCTCTTCGATGGTATAATAAATTCTGAATGGGAACCGCTTGACAATGTGAGCCTAGCCCCTGCAATGGCCTACCGATCGACTTTCCATTGCGATCCATCGGGAACGGACATCAGAATCGGCCAATCGGCAATCGTTGGGTATTTTGTTTTGAGGATAGCCAGGTCCCGAGCTGATTGGTCCTTTATATCCGGATTACCGCCAAACGCCATAGGAATGCCAAACAAATTCTTCCCAAGGACTGTGACCACATGGAGACCACCAATGTAAGTAACGGAACCAGCCTGGATTTTGAAGACATGCGGTGCAGGTGGAGTTTTAGGAGACAAATAAGCGTATCCACCGAGCTCATGTACGTAAAGCGTCCAATTAAATAGCTCATACTCGCCGGGCTCAACAGGCAAGGCGATCAGACGGCCCATTTCGTGACCACTTTCGGCAAAATCATTTGGCTTCGACAGAAGACCGCCTACACCGAAAGCATCGAGACGGCGTTCCTCGGTCGTTCCCTTAAGGCGATAGAAAAACCAAACATCCATAACCTGTTGGCTGCCATCAGATGTTAGCCCCGCAAGCAAGATGCCTTTCGATGGGTCAACCTTTTCGGTAGTGCTGATTGGAGCAGGCATTGACGCACAACCAGACAAGAACGCTAGCACCACTGCGAGTATGAGACGGATGAGCCTACGCATACCATTCCCCCGATAGAGACAATAATTAATCGACCGACAAAGAACCATGGGCGGCTAGGAGGAAAACACAATCCAGATAAAAAACGCATTATCCGACTGACTCATCCAACCGTCTGCCCCAACGTCGGCTGTTGAGCCGCGAGACTCGCAGGTGCGAGAAGGAAAGTCAGTTCTTTCCTTCTCGTGCCGAGAATCGTAGTCGGCTCGAACGCCCTTGATAGGCGGAGCGTGAGCGGAGCCTGTCAAGGAGCGTTCGAGCGAAGCGCAACAGCCGACGATAAGCTGACTGTGGGCG
>JAHIVT010000026.1 GCA_018816555.1 Pseudomonadota bacterium | reverse complement strand
GCAGGAAGGCCTGAAAATCATCCGCAGCATGCCGGAAAAGAGCCAGAAGTTCATGGTGATCTTTTCCGACGGTGAAGACATCAACAGCATCATCAAACCCGTGGACCTGCAACTGGCATCCGCCGGACTCAAGAACTTTACTGTTTTTGCCGTGGACTACATGGACCGGCCCGGCCTGGACCCCTTTCTGAGCTCCTTTGCCGAGGGCACGGGCGGCTCGATCCGCAAGGCCAGATCAGCCAGTGATTTTCTGCCCATCTTCAAACAGTTCTCCACCACCATTTTCCATCGTTATGCGGTGACCTTCCGCTTCCTCAGCCCACCCACCGGCACCCTTACCAGTGAGCCGGCAATGGTCAATATCGAAGAGATCACCATGGTGGACAGCTCGCCGTTCCTCAACTACGTCTATTTTGACACCGGCATGAGTGAAATTTCCGAGCGCTACATCACCTTCATCCAGCCCGAGGAAACAGAGGGATTTGCCATAGAAAAGCTGCAGGACACCATGGAGAAATACCACCAGATCCTGAACATTATCGGCAAACGTCTGGTGGAGAACCCCGAGGCCCGGATAACCATTGTGGGCTGCAATTCCAATACCGGAGAAGAAAAAGGCCAGCTGGAGCTCTCCCGCAGCCGCGCAGACAAGGTATTTGCCTATTTACGCTATGTGTGGGGCATTGATCCCTCACGCATGGAGGTCAAGGCCCAGAATCTTCCCAGTGTGCCGAGCACCAGCCGGGTGCCGGAAGGGGTCATGGAAAACCAGCGGGTGGAGATCTATTCCGATAATCCCGCCATCCTGGACACCATCAACAGCACCTATCTGCAGGAAGAATGCGACACCAGTGAAATCCGCATCGTGCCGACCATAGAGTCGGAGACCGTTATCGACAAATGGCAGTTCAGGCTGCTGGGCGGCGGCAAAGAGCTGCTGACCAGGGAGGGCACCGGTACTCCCCCCGCCTCCTTTGCCTTTGACATCAAATCCCTCGGCGTGAACAATGTTGCCCTGATGGGACAGATCAGCGCCGAGATGGACGGCCAGGACAATGAAGGCAACACCTTCTCCATTGCCACGTCCGCCCCCACCAAGATCAACTTCCTCAGGCGGGAGGAGCGCATCGCCCAGAAGCTGGAATCCAAGGTCATTGAGAAATACGGCCTGATCCTCTTTGAATTCGACCGCTCGGATCTGAAAGACCGCAACCAGGTCATCGTTAACCGGGTCATCACCAGAATGGCCCAGCTGCAGTCGGCCGCCATGGATATCGCCGGTCATACGGATATCATCGGCAAGGAGGATTATAACATCAAACTGTCCGAACGCCGGGCCAGTGCCGTTTACGGGGCCATGCTTGAAACCGGCATAGCCGTTGGCTCCCAGATCACTTACGTGGGTGACGGCCCCAATAATCCGCCCTATGACAACGACATTCCCGAGGGCAGAGCCCTGAACAGGACCGTCATCATCACCATTATGTATACGGAAAACGGACAGCAGCCTGGGGCTGCCGAGTAAGCCGACAAAACCTGAAACCTGCCGCCCTTGCCGGCGGCAGGTTTTCTCCCCCGCTGTGCCCACTGGTCATGAAGGAATCGGAAATAATCGCCAAACTTCGCCGGGAGATCAAACGGCTGCGGTCAATCATCGCGACCACCTCCCCGGATCTGCACATCCTGCTCAAGACCCGCGGCCTGTTGATATACAAAAGCCAGCCGGACCAGGACCTGCTGCTGCCCGACACTCCTCATATCGACAGCTTTTACCGCAAACTTCTCCATTATTCCTTCCGCATCTTCCTGCGGGATGTCATCAAGCACCAGCAGCAGTTCTCGGTCAGCCAGGTGACCCGCTACACCTCTCCTGCCAAGGCTGAGGAGTACATTGACTTTCTGACGGATGTCGGTCTGCTGGAAAAAAAAGGCAGTGATAATTTCCGGCTGATCAGAAAGCCGATCCGCAGCTTCGGCTCCACCCTGGAATGGCTGCTGGCGGAAATCTTTAAAAGAGAACTGGGGGTGGAAGCGGTGTGGGGGGTGAAATTCCGTGGGCAAGGGGTTGGCGGCGATTATGACATCCTGGCCAAGATCAACTGCTCGCTGCTCTACATGGAGATCAAATCAAGCCCTCCCAAACAGATGCTGCCCAAGCACATCGCCGCCTTCCTCGACCGCATTGGCGATCTGCACCCGCATATCTCCATCTTTTTCATGGACACCGAGCTGCGCATGAAAGACAAGATCGTTCCCATGTTCCAAGAAGAACTGGCGCGCAGAAACGATCATCCCCCGCAGATAAGCAGGGTGGAAAACGAGCTGTTTGCAGTGGGAAGCAACCTGTTTATCATGAATGCCGCAGGCACCATCCGGGGCAATATTGAAAGAATCCTCATGGAATATTTCAACCCGGACAGACAT
This sequence comes from Pseudomonadota bacterium, assembly GCA_018816555.1. Taxonomy (GTDB): domain Bacteria; phylum Desulfobacterota; class Desulfobulbia; order Desulfobulbales; family SURF-16; genus SURF-16. The sequence goes on along the minus strand of JAHIVT010000026.1, from coordinate 5,290 downwards.
TGAAAAAAATCTTCCTTCCCGTCATCATACCCGCTGTGCTGCTGGTCGGTCTGCCGCTGGCCGGCGTCATGGCGGCCGGGGAAAACCTTGGCCTCTACTGGGAATTCCCGCCGCTGACCCGCTATGTGGTCCATGCCCCCTTTTCCTGGCCACTGTTTATGGCACTTGTCCTGCTGGGCGCAATGGTTGCTGAATTCCTGGAGGAAGAAAATGGCTGAACTGATCTGCATCGGCACCAGCGGCTGGAATTATCCGGGGTGGAGAAAGAGCTTCTACGCAGGCATTGCTGCCAAAAACTGGCTCAATTACTGCGCTGGCCAATTCACCGGCATTGAGGTGAACGCCACCTTTTACGGCCTGCAGAAACATACCACCTTTGCCCGCTGGCGCGACCAGACCCCAGCTGGCTTCAGGTTCGCCGTCAAAGGCAACCGTTATGTGACCCACAACAAAAAACTCAAAGACCCGGCCGAACCCCTCAGACTGGAAAGGGAAAGGAGTGACGGGCTGGGCGACAAGCTGTCCGCCATGCTCTGGCAGCTGCCGGCTAACTGGCACAAAAACCTGGGACGGCTGGCAACCTTTGCCGAGGAGCTTTCCTTATGGCAGGAAACCCGGCATGTGATCGAGTTTCGCCACCCCTCATGGTTTGACGATGAGGTGGCGAACTGCTTAAGCGCTCACCGCATCGCCGTCTGTCTGTCCGACGCGGCCGACTGGCCCCTGTGGGACCGGGTGACCACCGATCTGGTCTATGTGCGGCTGCACGGCCATGGCCGCACCTATGCTTCGGCCTATGATGAGAATGAGCTTGCCCGCTGGGCGGAACGTATCCGGGACTGGCACGGCGAGGGCCGAGCCGTGCATGTCTATTTCGACAATGACGCCGAGGGGCATGCCCCGGCTGATGCCCTGCAGCTGCTGGCGCTGGTGCGGGACCTGCTCCCCGCTTAAGCCGAGACCGCGGCCATGCCCTGTCGTTTGGCCAATCCTACCAGCTGATCAGCCAGCCTGGTCGGCTCGGGCAGGCGGAAACGGAGGGCGCAGGCCAGCACCACCTGTTCCGCGGTGGGCAGATCGATCCTATGGCCGATGCTGACAAAAACCGGCCGCACCCCATCCCTGGTGCGGACCACCGAACCGATCCGTTCCTCATTGTCAAAAAGCGGGGCGATGCTGCCTTTCTGCCGGGCCGGCTCCTCATAGATGCCGATCAACCGGCTTTTGGCGCAGCCGATGGCCGGCAGGTTGGTGACCAGACCCAGATGGCTGGCGATACCCAGCCGGCGGCTGGCCAGTTGCTGCTCTACCACCGCCTGCTGGGGCGTGACGGCAGCCTATGGGGGGCACGGGATATCTGCATCGCATGGCATGGCCGGTCATGCAAGAAGGATTCATCAAAAGCTTACCAAGCAATGAGCACCATGCCAACCCGGATCAAACCTTGTAGACATTGAGGTACGTTGTGTCTGGGAATATCTCCACCGGCGGCAGGATGTGGAAATAAAAAAATTCTTTCCAATTTTTGCTATAGAAATGATCGCGATATCTCACTGTGCCTATTAATTTACGGCTCATATAGAACGTCCACCCTACCTTGACATCCCTTATGCCGTAACATTGGATTCTTGTTTCAAGAAATTCTATCCGTTTATTGGTGTTCCACTTTTGTTTATAGAATTTCTGCTGCTCTATCAACCCTGCAAATTCTTTTGTCGCCTGCGCTTTCTTTTCGCCAAAAACATCCCTGTATTGACTGGGCTGCAACCCCTTCCCCAACTGGGGCTTGACAAATTTCAACGGATCGATCTGTTCAATTTTCTTGGCGTCTTTGGTCATATGCTGGGCGCGCAGATCATAATCCGCCTCCAGCGCTCCCTCCTCGGTCAACAACAATTTCTCCGCCTCAGAAATTTTTACGCCCATGGCATTCATATGGCTGATTAAAGGGGACTTCCTATCTCCTTTAAAATCCAGAGAGCAACCGTTCATCATTGCTGTCATAAAAAAAAGAGGCTGGCTTGTCGTCTTTTCACTCTTGAGATTAATGGTTCTGGTGCTATTCGGTTGCCAGTCCAGATAGAACAACTCTATATGTTCATCTGTCTTGGGTTTATTGGCATGGATGATGATGTCATATTCCGGCAGATTGGCAATTTTCTGATTTGGCTGGAGCTGTAAAGTGTTATTCAACACCTTAGTCGCATAAAATAACGGCACTGCATTTTTATTTATATTCGCCATGTGCTCGGTTATTTTATCTTCGACCAGCTTTCTATCCGCATCGCTTGGTTTTGCCGTGACATTATTGGTAGTAAAAAAATCCTGAACTTTATCGCAAAAAAACTTCTCCAGTCGCATTGTTCTCACCAAGTCGTTAAGTTATTAAGCGACTAAGCTGTTAAGCAAAACCCAAAAATCTCAATCCTCGTCAACTCAACAGCTCATCAGCTCATCAGCTTACCACATACACAAACCCTGCATCCCCCACCGTCACCTTCACCTCGGCGATCTGCTCGCCCGTTGCCATGCGCGAAAGTAATTCCCTGCTCATCTCCGGCATCAGGGTGTGTGACATGATATGGTCGATGTTGCGTGCGCCGCTGTCCACCTCGGTGCAGCGGCCGGCGATGGCCTCGACCACGTCATCGCCATAGGTGAAGCGGGTATTGCGGTTCTCCAGGAGTCGCTTGCCCACCTTATTGAGTTTGAGGCGCACGATCTTGCGCAGGTTTTCATCGATGATCGGATAATAGGGAATGACCTTGAGCCGGCCCAGAAAGGCGGGTTTGAAATGTTTCTGCAGCTCGGGTCGCAGGGTCTCGGCCAGGGCATCGGCCCCCGGCTTGGTCTCGTCATCTGCGCAGACCTTCATGATGGTATCGGTACCCAGGTTTGAGGTGAGGATGATCAGGGTGTTCTTGAAATCAATGCGCCGCCCCTCGCCGTCCTCCAGGGTGCCCTTGTCAAAGACCTGATAAAAGAGCTCCATGACATCATTGTGGGCCTTTTCCACCTCATCCAGCAGCACGACACTGTACGGCCGCCGCCGCACCGCCTCGGTAAGCACCCCGCCCTCGCCGTAGCCCACATAGCCGGGGGGAGAGCCCTTCAGGCTGGAGACGGTATGGGCCTCCTGGTACTCGGACATGTTGATGGTGATGACGTTCTCCTCTCCGCCGTACAGCAGATCAGCCAGGGCCAGGGCGGTTTCCGTCTTGCCCACCCCACTGGGACCCACCAGCATAAAGACCCCGGTGGGTTTGGAGGGATCTTCGATACCGGCATGGGCGGTCTGGATGGTCTGGGCAATGGCCTTGAGACCATGATCCTGACCGATGACACGTTCGCCCAGGGTTTTGTCGAGATTCATTACCGTGGTGATCTCATCGGCCTGCATCCTGCCGGTGGGGATGCCGGTCCAGCCGGAGATGACCTCGGAGATGGTATTGCCGTCCACCTCGATCTGCACCAGTCCCTCATCACCCTGGACAACGGCAAGTTCCGCCTCCATTTTCGCGAGTTCCCCCTTCTTTTCTGCCAGCACGGGGTCAACCGGATTCTTTTCATAGAGGGCCAGCATTTCCTGCCGGGCAGCCACAACGCGGTCGGCCACCTCCATCTCCGCCTGCCATTTCTTGGTAAGCCCCTCCAGCAGTTTTTCAGTGGACTCCCTATCGGCAGCCAGTTCCCCCAGGCGCTGACTGTGGTCCTGGCCCATCAGCACCTCTTTATCCAGGATCTTTTTCTCCCGCTCAATCTGGCCGATGCGCCGGCTTGCCTCCTCCACCGAGGCCGGACTGGTGGTCAGGCCGATGGCCACCCTGGCGCAGGCTGTATCAAGCACACTGACCGACTTGTCCGGCAACTGCCGACCGGAGATGTAGCGATGGGAGAGACGGACCGATTCCCGCAGGGCCTCGTCGGTGATCATCACCTTGTGATGCTTCTCGACAAAGGGGGCGATGGCCCGCATCATCATCATCGCCTTCTCCTCATCCGGCTCCTCGATCTTGACCACCTGAAAACGGCGGGCCAGGGCCGCGTCCTTTTCAAAGTATTTTTTGTATTCCGCCCAGGTAGTGGCGGCGATGGTGCGCAGCTCCCCGCGAGCCAAGGCCGGTTTGAGCAGATTTGCCGCATCACCGGCACCGGCCGAGCCGCCTGCGCCGATCAGGGTGTGGGCCTCGTCAATGAACAGGATGATCGGCACCGGCGAGGCCTTGACCTCGTTGATCACCTGTTTGAGCCGTTCCTCGAACTCGCCCTTGATACCGGCGCCCGCCTGCAGCAGCCCCAGATCAAGGGTATGGATGGCCACCCCGCGCAGGGGTGGCGGCACGTCGCCCTCGGCAATGCGCAGGGCAAAGCCCTCAACCACGGCGGTCTTGCCCACTCCTGCCTCACCGGTGAGAATGGGGTTGTTCTGCCGTCGCCTGATAAGAATATCCACCATCTGGCGGATCTCTGTATCGCGCCCAAGTACCGGATCGATCTCCCCTTTTTTCGCCTTGTCGGTCAGGTTGATGGTGTACTGGGCCAGGGCCTGCCCCTTGCCCGCTGCCGCGCCGGGAACCCCGGCTGCAGCCGGACGCGCTCCGGCAGTGGCAATCGCCTCGCTCTCCTCCACCGAACCGGCTGTCAGCTCAAGAAAGGATTCACGCAGGGTCTCCACCGATATTTTCTTAAAGAGTGCGGAACTGGCCGTAAGCCCCCGGGCCGCCTCTTCATTGGCCATCAGGGCGAGGACAATGTGGCCTGAGCGGATGCTGCCGGCTCCGAAATCAACCGAGGCCACCAGCCACGCCTCTTTTATCATCTGCGGGATGCGGGGGGAAAGCGACGGCGTGCGGGAGTTGCCCCGTTTGAACTCCTCGATGGTCCTGGTCAGATCACCCACCAGGTGGGATTCGTTGATCTCGAAATACCTCAATATCTTCTGCAAATCCGTATCGTTGATATCAAGGAGCTTAATGAAGAAATGTTCCAGTTCCACATCATAATGGGTATGGGACAGGCAGAGACCCGCGGCCGACTCAAGGCTCTTGCGACAGGTGGTGTTCAACTTCCCGATCAATGATTTCAGATTTGCTATAGCCATAGAAAAAACTCCGTATTTTAGCTGTTGAGCTGTTGAGCTGTTAAGCTGCTGTTAAGCTGTTGTTAAGCTGTTGAAAGATTATTTTCTAAACAATTATGCCGAATAAAATCATAACACTATCCAGTTTTGAAAGACTTCATGAAAGAATTGAGCATTTTATTATTTCCTCAGCGAACGATGTGAGTTCCG
>JAHIVT010000025.1 GCA_018816555.1 Pseudomonadota bacterium | reverse complement strand
GGACAATCTTTTCATATTTTCTCTCCTGTATAAAGGTTGCAGGCAGTCTCTCAATAAACGGGCTGACCGCCGAAAGTGCTTGATGTTTTTCTATATTAGCAACACGAAAACGTGACGCCAAGTTTTATTACCAGGCCGCTGGAATTTCTTCATCATTTCAGGCAATTTATACTACGGAACCAGGACAGGCGGCTATAAACGACTCCAGCCGGAAGGCGTTGTCGGAAACTGTTCAGGGCAGGGATTGACATCCCGGCAATAATCGCATCCTTTTCCGCGGAACATTTCCGGCCGGGAAATGCGGATTTTCTCTGCGGTCTCCACCAAGGCAAAGCCGGGTAGATCTTTGCCTTCGGCCGGTCCTGTCTTCCCAATCATACTGATCTTTCTTCCCCCGTTGTTCTGAAATCATTACGGCTGGCGTTGCGTCATATACCCCAACGGTTTGCAATTGTCGCGTCAAATGGCTCACCAAAATGCCGGAGCGGCTATTGGGAATTTTTCTGCAAATTCATAACAACCAACTGGTTTAATAATGTTTTTCCCCCTCAAAATCACCGCTCCATAAGCATGTTATCTCTTGGCATACTAGATGCTAGGCCTACAAAGAGATGGATTAAATAAAATGACAAAATGAGAAATCCCAATAACAAGTAAAACCATAACAAGGATTTTGCAAAATGAAAAAAAGGAAACTGTCCTTTCTGACGGTATTTTCCTGTTTGTTATTTGCAGCAGGAACTGCGTATGCATCCTTTATCCACGCTCCACATGATGCGCAACACGATGTTGACTGTATAGACTGCCACGAGTTTCCCCAGGTTGACTTCACGTCATGGGGAGCGCCGCAGGTGACAATTGATGATACGGTCAAGAATTTTATCTGCCTCCGATGTCATGGGCCTGGTGGAAGCGCCCCGACCAAGGCGATGCATTCTGATCTGTCCCTTAACGGCACAGCGACTTGGACGACGGAATGTGTCGACTGCCACGACCCTCACTTTCAGAGACAGCTTCACAGTGTTGCCGACCTCGGCAATGATTTTCTTCTCTCCGATATGTACCTGGTAATCGGCACCATAGATTCCATTGCCGAAGCCGGGGCAAATACCACGATCAGTTATACCCTGGACAACGCCACGGAAAAATGGACCGACCCCGCCACCTGGAGCGCAAAGACCGGTTCCGGACGCGGCCTTATTTTTGTAGCTGATGCCCTCAATCCCGAGGGTCAGACCTTTGAGACCGTGGCGGCTGACGCCTCCACCATTACTGTCATGGGTAGTGTTGACCCAACCATGATCGACAAGCAGTTCGGTCTGTTGTACGGCCAGTTTATCAAAAACCGGATCGAAAACAGCCTGGGCGGGCAGACGGTCAACTTTTTCAATCCCTATGGGGGCTATGTCGATGCCAGCGCTTCGAATCCCCCAAACGGAATATGCCAGGCATGTCACACAAGTACCCTGTTCTGGCGGAACGACGGGTCCAATAGAACGCACTATGCCCAGGCGCGCTGCACCCTCTGCCACGACGCAGCCCAGGGGTTCAAGTTTGTCGGCCATGACCATAACATTTTCGCCTCTGATGGATGCAAAAACTGCCATACCGACCCGGATATTGTCGGACAGATTCATTTTGCCGACTGTGAGACCTGCCACTTAAGCGCCAAGCCGGAAGTTGTGCAGGCCATCGCCTCAGGCGGACCTGCCGAATGTGTTACCTGCCATGGGGTTGATTACTTCAGTCAACATGACCATGACCACAATGCAACAGTCACTGGCTCCGCAGAGTGTATAAGCTGCCATGAACATGATGATCCGCAGATTGTCAGCGGAATTCATAAGAATACCTGTACAACCTGTCACTCCAGCACAACACCTGTGGTGGTGGCCGCCATTGCCAGCGGCCAGGCAGAGTGTATTGACTGTCACGGCGCCTTGGGCACCATCCATGCCAATGCCAATCATACCGCTACTCCCGGCAGCGCCGATGTCCTGGTCTTCTACGAGGAGGATCACGAGCCCGGTGTTGGCCCTCCTTATGGCGACAGGATGGTCACTGCGGCATGCTCTATCTGCCACAACACCGATCTCCGGAAGATCCATGACAATCAGTGCTCCCTCTGCCATCCGACCCCGTATGACACCCTGCAACCGCAATGGAACGGCGGATGCCAGCAAGGCGGATGCCATACAACGTATCACGAGGATGCCAGTGATTCGCACTGGGCCGTCTTGAATGCTACGAATAACTGCACACCATGTCACAGTCCGACCTGGACCCCCGACTCCTCCCGGTGCGTGAACTGCCATAATACCTTTAACGCTGGTGACACTACCCCTCCGGTGACCACCTCCGATGCGCAGTCTTCCTACATCGGCCAGGCGCACATTGCCTATACCATCACCGACAGCGGCAAGGTCGGCATCGGTACCACCTACTCACGCCTTGACGGCGGAACGGCCCAGGCGGGCTCGACCCTGATCGTCCCAACCTCCGGCAGCCATACCCTTGAGTTCTGGTCCGTGGACCAGGCCGGCAACATCGAAACTTCGCATCACACCGCAAGTTTCACCATTGCTGCGGACACCACGCCGCCGGTAACGACATCAAACGCCCAACCGTCCTATTTCGGCAGTGCATCAATAATATTAACTGCAACCGATAACGGCACTTATGGAGTCAAGGCGACACACTATACAATCAATGGCGGCCCGGAACTGACAGGGACCACCATTAACCTCGCCCCACCGGCCGGTACAACCAACTACACGCTCCAATTCTGGTCCGAGGACTGGACAGGAAATATTGAAAATGTGCAATCTGTCAACTTCACGGTCACTTCAGGCTACGTCACACTTCGCCTGGTCTGGGGTGACAGCGACACCACAGGCTCGCCCTGCCCAGGTGACCCCGATGCCGAGGCAGTTTGGACCATTCAGAACGGAACTTACAAGGTTATAGGAGAAACGAGTTGTGCGGCTACTGGCGGTAGCTGGAGTGGTGTGAATGACATCCTTGTCCCGGTAAAAACCACAACCTACTCGGTGCTGATCGACTGGTATGACAGCTACTGGGGAGACTGGGATCAAACGAGCTTTCCTTCTGTTGGTGCCAGCATACCTGGCCAGGTTGTAGTGCTGCACTACTAGGCCGTTTCTGTAAGAAACGACCAGGTGATTGGAAACGCTCATTATGATAATTGAAAATTTGTTGAAGAAGATGATCTTGAGGAAAATATAATGAAGAAAATAATGGCATTAGCTGGTGTTTTCCTGCTCAGTCCCTTGGCCATTGCCCACGCGTACTATTATGAAAACTCCATGCCGCATAACCGGACAAACAATATCGCCTGTGCAGACTGCCATGGAGAGCCGGACTGGACCGGTCAGACGCCCCTGTTGCAAAACCTTCTGAAAGACAATTGCACAAGCTGTCACAACAATCAGTCAGGTTCCGGCTATGACAAAACCAGTGCCCCTTATGTGCAGACCCATCACGGCGACTGCTGGAACTGCCACCGCAACCATGATATCCGCCGGGTGGCCCCTGACCCTTCCGTGGTGAGAGGGAGCTACAGTGCATCATCGTATGATTCCGGCAGCAACACAACGACATTTACCGTGAATTCTTACACGGTGGTCGATCCCTTGTGGTCCGCTCCGGCGGACTGGAATGCCAAGACAGGACCAGACCGGGGACTCATTCTCTGGGTTACCTATGCGGATGGCAGTGATTCCTTTGAGGTCACCAGCGCAAATGCCTCAAGCATCACGGTAAAAGGGGATCTCACCGCTGCCACGGATAATACCTTTGCCCTGCAGTACGGCCAGATGATCCGTGATACGGTAAACAACAAGCCTGTCATCTTCACCGGCCCGGAAACCTTTGCCCGCAACGATCAGTCGGCCGGCGATCTTGACCAGGACGGAACCCTTGATGATTCCACCCCTGACGGCATCTGCCAGGTGTGCCATACCCAGACGAAATACTGGCACTCCGACGGCAGCCGTGCCGATCATAACTCAGACCTCAACTGTACTGGCTGCCACAGGCATGATATGGCTTTCCTGCCCAGTTGTAATTCATGTCACGGCTATCCGCCCGCCATCGGCAGTAATGACCGGCACAACCGTCACTATACCCAACTCGGGTTCGATTGCCAGACCTGTCATTATGAAACCACCACGGACGGGGTAAATGTCGGTCCAACGCATTATAATGGTGTTATCAATGTCGGCCCCGGCCCCGGGGCAACATTCCCCGGACGTCCGTCTGACGGCCCGCAACCACTCAGCTTCATCTATACCTATGCTCCCAATGGCGGCACCTGCTCAAGCAACTCCTGCCATGCCTACTGGGGATTTTCCGACAATGTCAGCTGGGGAAGATATAACGAAATAGTTATCATCCCTTCTTTTGAAGGTCTTTACTCACAGGATACGGATCGCGTCATTTCCTTTAATGCCACAAGATCAGCGTGCTATGAAAATGTTAACGGAACGAACGAGGCGCGCACCTGCAGTTATGAATGGGATTTTGGTGGAACTGGCGGCATCATTGGCGGCAATGGCAGTAACATAATGGTCTATCTATATGATGCTGTGGGCGACTATGACGTCAGCCTTACCATGACGGAATCAACCACTGGCAAGAAAGAAACCGATATGCTCACTGTGGAAGCCAGAGAGGTAGAACCACCTGCTCCAACTGGTGATTTTGCCACGGTTATAAATGGTTCGACGGTGACACTTACGGCGCCGACCTTACCCGCCAATTTGGTGCGTGCCTATATCTACTGGGGAGACAGACAACGCACCGTTTCCATCCATCCTCAGGCGGATCTGACTGCTGGCATAAATTACACCTATGCCCGCGGCGGACGTTCCTACATCATCCGAGTGCAGACCATTGATACGGGGCATAATCTGTTACAATATACCTTTAGCGAGGATGGTGATTTGACAGTAACAATTCCTTAACCGAATGATTTTGGCAATTTGCTTAAATAATAGGAAAGGCGTGAAAACCGTCTTTCCTGTTTCTATTTGTATATGACCCTTTTCGCACTTTCAGCCGTTTTCGAGAAATTGTTTTTTTTTTACCAGCCAGAGGATGACAGGCAAGCGCTTAAAATTGACAGATGGAAGTTCGGATCTGAAGGGCAGATAATTTTACCTCAACCTATAAACTCAGGGAGATGGAAATTACAATTTTACCGTTTATTATTATCGTCATGCCCGAATGGTTTTATCGGGCATCCAGCAAAGATCCTGGATTCCCGCTCAACAGCATTGCGGGAATGACGGCGCTTTGAGACTCGATAATCTGCATATTTAGAATTGCCGAGTCCCTTATGTTCCCATATCTGTCCCTGTGGCATACTCACTGAGTTAACAAGCGGCGCTTGAATATTTTCACTAAACCAATCACTTTTTCAGGGCCTTCTTTAATGGGCAACCAGGGGAGGTCTCAAGCCCATCCCTATATGTCTTCAGCAGCTCCACTGATCGATTTGCCAGCATGCTTCTGATCTCCCGTCTCTTACCCTTTATCCTGGGAATCCTCATAGACTCATAAGCGGTGGTTTGATGCCTCATCCAGGCGATTACTGCTTTTGCCGCCCGCTCTTCGACAGGAATCATGGCTGTCCGCGCCACTGTACCGCTGCCTACGGGAACCGCATGAACGGTGACAGCCTCCGCCATCTCCTTCTCCAACTCCCGGTATCTTGGAGCAAAGGCGAGAAAGCCGCGGACTTCACGGCCGAATTGCTTCTCGTACTCAGCCTGTTTCTTGTCCCTGCGCTGGCGGTCACTGTTTAATTTCTTCTGGTATGCCTCGGTTGAACGAACCGCCTCGACCTCCTGCCTGGCCAATGCTATCGTTTCTCCCGGCGCCCAGATTCC
>JAHIVT010000183.1 GCA_018816555.1 Pseudomonadota bacterium | reverse complement strand
TTTTTTCAGATTGGCATAGGTGTCATGGATAAAATTATCAGCATTTTTCATGAAACTGAAAAAGCTGAAGCGCTCGCCCAATTCCATGCAGGCGCTGGCCTGTGACTGTTCCGGGGTGCTGCCCTTGCCCATCTGTTTTTTGGTGCCGATGATTTCCAGGGCGTCTTTGCCGCACACACTGAAATAGACCGGGATGTCCAGCCGTCCGTTGTCAATACGCTGCACCTCTTTCAGCACGTCAAGGTTCTGTTCTTTTAATCGCTGTTTGAAACGGTTGACCGTTTCCGTGGGGGTGCACACCTTGTCCTGATCAAGGGTGTACTGTTTGAAACAGTCGGCAAGGCGAATTGCTTTTTTTTCCATGAAGTGTCCTCTCGTGCAGCAAATCTTTTTTTTATGCGAAACCCGGAAAATCTATCCTGATCTGACCGGCAGATTATTTCTGCGGTTCATTGCGCCGGAGATGGCTTTTTACCTTATTTCTGGATTTTTGCAAGTCCTCAACGTTGCCGGAGCAACTGTTCAAAGGCCTCTGTCAGTCTGACAAAATCATTGTGTTCTCCCCCGGTGTCGGGATGGAGCACTTTCGCCTTCTTGCGGTACAGTTTGGTGAGTTCCTTTTTGTTCAGTTTGGTGAGTTTTTCGGCAGGTTCGCCAAATATTTCAACAGCCTTGTCTGTCGTCATGCCGCTTTTCTTTTTTGGGAAACGAAACTGGCGGTGGCTGTTCATGAACTGCCTGATATAGTCATTGATGGCCTGGCTGGCACTGAAATCATAATCAAAAAACATAATCAGATAGCGGATCAGATAGGGCTGCAGACCTTTTGCCGGCGCCATGCCCTGCCAGAAAGTCGTGTCGCGGCTGAGGCGGCAGAGTTCATCGACAAAAAAGGTGTCAAGCTGGTCCTGGTTCAGGGCCTGGGGCATGATGCGGGCGAATGATTCGCTGAAATGCTGCTGCAGATTGAAAATGGTGAACAGGTACTCCTTCACCTGGTCCGCATAAAAAACCTGTTCGCTGGCAACGAAATACTGTTCCTTCTCGTCCCGCGATTTGCCGAGCAGGCTGCGGCACAGCTTGTCGGGCATCCGGTACAGGCCGCTCTGATCTACCGCGCCGTAGAAGAGGTAGTGGAGTCTCCGTCGGTCAAACAGATGTATTTCGTTGGCGATCGCCTCTTTTTCTGCCGCGCTTACCGGCGAGAGGCGTTTGTAGGAGCCCCGGTTCATGAACTGTTCAAGTTTGGCGCGGATGTCCGGTCTGACAAAGGGCCACAGGAGTTTTTCCAGCATCCCCTCAACATCGCCGTCAATAAAAGGCGCGATGGCGTCTGTCACTTTATCGTCCACGCTGTAGCCATGGTCTCCCAGGTAGACGATGAATTGCTGGGGGCTGTCCCCCAGATCAAAGATTTCCCGGTACCGCAGCAGGTCGCCGGTGTCGTCGCAATAGGTCTGGCGCAGGGAGAAGCGAAGCCTGACGCCCAGGATATCCCGGGCCAGATAGAGGCTTTTACTTGGCGATGCCGGAGAGGAGCCGGACATGATCTCGCTGTTTTTGGGCATCTGTCAGATTCCTCCTTTTTTTTGTCGGGGATGGAACATTTTGCGCAGGAAATTCGTTTTTAAATATGACCACTATAGTTTCGCGCTATCAAAAAAGCAATAAAGCTGATCTCTCCTCAGTTTCCCTGCGACAAAGCATCATGCGACAAAATGCCACATTGCTTCTTTTGTGAAAATCTAAATACGATGAGAATCGTAATGATGATTATTTGTTATCTGACAAATAATGGCAACAAAATTTCAACAATGAAAAAGGAGTTCAAAATGAAAAAAGTTCTTGCAACTGCAGCAGTCTTTTCTCTGTTTATCGGCGCAGGCTCTGTTTCCGCCGCAACGCTTACGGATGTGGAGACGCTTGGAAAAGATATCTACAACAGCACGTTTATGTCCTATAATGAGACGCAGTCCTGTGCCAGTTGTCATAGTCCCTTTTCCGGTTTCGCCGATCCGGACAACTTGCTTGATCCTGTAAATAGCATGGTTTCGGTTGGTGCTGACGGTGTATCAACTGGAGGCAGAAATGCGCCGAGCGCGGCTTACGCCGGTTTCAGCCCGATGCTGCACTTGGATCAATCAGGTGAGTATGTAGGCGGCATGTTCTGGGATGGGCGGGCTACTGGTCACACGCTGCATGATCCGTTGGCAGAGCAGGCCCAGGGGCCACCATTGAATCCGGTGGAGATGAACATGCCTAGTAAGGATGCAATCATTGCTTCGTTAGCGAAGGATCCAGCAATTTCTTCGGATTATTTTAAAGTCTATAATGAGGATCTCAGTGATCCGAACCTTGACGTGGATGTTGCCTACGATAATATCGCCAGGGCCATCGCCGCCTTTGAGCGTTCTTTCGAGGTCACCAGGTTCACCTCCGTGTTTGACACGCAAAAGTTAAAAGGCAAAGCGGCACAAGGCAAGACACTGTTCATGCAGAACTGTACAACCTGCCATGCTTATGGTCGCCATGGGGGAGCCGATGCCCTGTTTACCAATTATAAATATGTCAATGCCGGCCTGCCGGAGAATGACAAGTTGCTGGCAATATGTGAGGCAGATCCCACTTTAAACTGTAATTATGCACCGCCGGATTTAGGGTTGGGAATAACGGTGGGTGATCCTGTTGTCGGTGATCCTGCCCAGAACGGAAAATTTAAGGTTCCCACCCTGAGAAACGTTGCCAGGACCGCGCCATATTCTCATAACGGCTATTTCGCTAGTCTGAAGGAAATGGTTTCCTTTATGAACAACAACAGCGGTTATATCCCTGAGGTTTCGGAGAATGTGTATAACCGTAATTTTGGATTGAGCGAGGATGATATTAACGCTATTGTGGCCTTTCTTGAGACCTTGACTGATGTTCCTTACCCAACAGCGCCTTGAAGATATGAGTAAAAGCTACTTCTGAGCGGATAACTGACTGACGTTGACCATACCTTCGTCACATGAACAAGCCGGGGCACGCGTGGGCGTGCGGTCCCGGCTTTTTTTATCGCAGGGGGGGATTGAAATAGCCGAAGCGCAGCTCCGGGAAACGCTGTTTGAGCTGCTCCAGCCAGTTGCGCATGCCCATGGGTTTTTCCCGGGCCGGATGCTGCACCACCTCGAAATACCAGTCAGGGTCCATGTTGAGGTTGCGCAGCTGGATGAGATCGGGTCGGTAGAGGTCGACCAGGTCGCAGAGGGCGGCAAATTCATCCGGATCATCGGTGAAACCCGGCAGGATGAAGTAGTTGAGGGAGACGAAGCGACCGGCCTTTTTCATGACCAGGATCGATTCCAGCACGTTTTTGAAGTCAAAGCCCTGGGGCCGGTAGTAGAGGGTGTGGCAACCCTTTCTGGCACTGTTCATGCTCACCCGGATGGAATCAAGACCTGCATCCGCCAGCCGGGCCACAGCCTCCGGCAGACTGGAGTTGCTGTTGAGATTGATGGTGCCCTTGTCCGTTTGTTTGCGGATGAGACGGATGGCCTTGTCAATGGTGTCGGCCTGCAGCAGGGGTTCTCCTTCGCAGCCCTGGCCGAAGCTGACCACCGGCCTGGGTGCCGAGTTAAGATGGGGGACGGCGATTTCAGCGATCTCCGCCGGACTGGGAACGAACTTGATGCGGTCCTGGGTGGAGGGGCAGCAGCCCGAGGCCTGCAGGGAAATGCATCCCACGCATTGGGCGTTGCAGCCCGGCGAGGTGGGAAGCGGGGCTTCATAGCGGCCGAGAAAAAAGTTTTTTGCCGCCGGGCAGCTGTAGGTGAGGCAGCATTTGCCCAGATGCTGGATGAGCCTGTTGTTCGGGAAGGCCTTTAATTTTTTTTCAGTCATTGTGCGGATGCGACCGGGATGAAACCCGGCGCTGTCCTGGCGGATGTCCTCATCGCTGCGAAAGGCGCACACCCAGAAGCGGTCGTCAAGCCATCCCACCGCGGTATAGGCAAAAAGGGGCAGGGGATCAATATCAGGAGATCTTTTTTCAAAGGCGGCGGAAAAAATCGCCGTATGTGCCGGGGCCATGAAGGCTGCCACGGCCTGGATGCCGTTGCGGGAATCAAAGGGGTTTGTGTCAAGCAGCACGGGATCGCCGGAATCTTTTTCAATACCGATGGGATTTCGCTGCGGCAGGACAAATAGTTCACTTCCCTCGGGCAGGGGAATGAGATCGGTCAGTTTTGGTCGCAAATACCAGGAGCCGCTGCGCCCGGCCATCTCAAGTTCCGGGAAATCCTGGATTTCACCTCGTTCATTGGCAAAAACCAGGCATGGCATGCGAAGGGGGTGCTGCAGGCTCATAATGGGACAACAACTTTAAACGTCAGAGGGGCGGATCTTGTCCAGTACCGAATCAACCGCTTTGTAGACATCGATATCATCGCCGAATACATCCTCGATCTTGGGATGGTTCACCAGGTCCTCGATGATGTACTGGGTGAGATAAAGACTGATGAAGTTCGGGTTGACGGCGAGCTGTCTCAGCGGGGCAATTTTATACTGGAGATCAAAATCATCTATATCTGTGATATTGCGCAACAGATTGCCGAAAATTTCCCTGATGGCGCTTTCCGATGATGTCTCGATGATATGCTGATCCAGCAGGCGCTGCACTAGTTTCATCGCCAGTTCATCGGCAAATTTGTATGCCGCAGAGAGCATGATTTTGCGCTCCTGCTCTCTTTTCCGGTCAATGGCTCTGACGGCCTTGTCACCGGACCCGTAAGGGTTGTTTGCGTGGTGTCCCATTTTGTGTCTCCTGTTAATTTTGTTTGCCACATTATTTAACCGGTGATGACTGAAAGGGCTATAAAATTCTTTTTGAAACGACGGAAAAATTCAGCTATAAAATTTGTTTTGGTATTAATGGAAAAGTAATGATCATTAAAAGCAATTTTGAGAAAAGATTATGAATATTACAATCATGCTGCCGGCGGGGCGTCTGCCCCTCGATGTCATGGCCAAGGCATATGCACTGGCTGAAAAGTACAGGCTTGGCGTCTATCTCTCCACAGCCCAGAATTTACGGCTGATCAATGTTGCCGAAGAGGACGCCGAGGTTATTAAGGCGGAGTTAGCGCCCCTGGGGGTGCAGTTCAAGGGTCCGGGGAAATTCCCACTGCCGCGGGTCTGCGTGGGCAAACCCCATTGCAATTTGGGAATCATTGATAGTGAAAAGCTTTCAGCGGCAATCCTGGCCCGGTTCAAGGACAAGGCACTTACCAAGCCGAAGTTGAAGATCGCTGTGTCGGCCTGCCCGCTGGCCTGTTCCGGGGTATTGACCACGGATATCGGGGTGATGGCGACCCGGGCCGGATTTGATGTGTATGCCGGCGGCAAGGGCGGGCCGTACCCCAAGGTCGGCCGCCGCATTGTACGCAAGGCCACCGAGGCGGAGGTGCTGGATGTGATCGAAAAGCTGATCAATTTCCACGATGCCCACACCAGCCAGAAGCAGCGGATGTACAAGCTGCTGGCTCATCCTGAGTTTCCTTATCCCGAGGCGGTTTGATTGGTCCGATTGGTCTGATTGGTCTGACTAATCGGACCAGTCAGTATCTCAGCTGTATTCCCTGGTTTTGTGAAAAACGATATCAGGGAACAGCTCCATGGTGCGGGACAGATTCCATTCGCTGGGGGCCAGAAAGGCGAGATGGCCTTCGCCGTCCAGGGCAAGACTCGACTGTTTTTTCTGCGTGAATTCGTCAAGTTTTTTGCGGTCAGCGCAGCTTATCCAGCGGGCGGTGGCGTAATTCACCCCTTCGTAGACCGCATCCACGCCGTATTCCGCCTTCAGCCGGGCCATGGTCACGTCAAACTGCAGCACGCCCACCGCTCCCAGGATATAATCGCTGCCCATCAGCGGACGGAAGAGCTGCACCGCCCCCTCTTCAGCCAGCTGGACCAACCCCTTGCTCAGCTGTTTCATCTTCAGCGGGTTCTTGAGCAGCACCCGGCGGAAATGCTCCGGGGCGAAATTCGGGATGCCGGTGAATTTGAGGGGCTCCTTGTCGGTAAAGGTGTCGCCGATCTTGATGGTGCCGTGGTTGTGGATGCCGATGATGTCACCCGGATAGGCCTCCTCCACATTGCTGCGGTCCTGGGCCATGAAGATGGTGGCATTGGCCAGTGACACCTCCTTGCCGATGCGGTGGTGCCGTACCTTCATGCCCCGGGTGAATTTGCCGGAACAGATGCGGAAAAAGGCGATGCGGTCCCGGTGGGCCGGGTTCATGTTGGCCTGGATTTTAAAGGTGAAGCCGGAAAATGTTTCCTCGTCCGGCGCCACGTCGCGGCTGAGGGTGGCCCGGGGACCGGGGGCCGGCGCCAGTTCGACAAAGGCATCGAGTAGTTCCTTGACGCCGAAATTGTTGATGGCGCTGCCGAAAAAGACCGGGCTCTGGCTTGCCTTCAGATATTCCTCATGCTCAAAGGGATTGGCCGCCCCTTCCAGCAGTTCGATGTCCTCGCGCAGCTTGTCGGCCTGTCGGCCCAGCAGCTTGTCAAGCAGGGGATCATTGATGCCCTTGATAACGATGGTGTCCTCGGGGCGGGTTCCCTGGCTGGGGGTGAAGAGCTGCAGTTCGCCCCGGTACATGTTGTACACCCCTTTAAATGTCTTGCCCATGCCGATGGGCCAGGAGAGGGGAGTGCACTCGATCTGCAGTTTGTCCTCGATCTCCGCCATGATGTCCAGGGGGTCCATGCCCTCACGGTCGAGCTTGTTGATGAAGGTGATGACCGGGGTGTTGCGCATGCGGCAGACCTCCATCAGCTTTTCGGTCTGGGCCTCCACGCCCTTGGCATTGTCAATCACCATCAGCGCGCTGTCCACCGCGGTCAGCACCCGGTAGGTGTCTTCGGAAAAGTCCTGATGGCCGGGGGTGTCCAGCAGATTGATCTCATAGTCACGGTAATTAAATTTCATCACCGACGAGGTGACGGAAATACCGCGTTCCTGTTCAATGGCCATCCAGTCGCTCACCGCATGGTTGGCGGTTTTGCGGGACTTGACCGCTCCGGCCATCTGGATGGCGCCGCCGAACAGCAGCAGCTTTTCGGTGAGGGTGGTCTTACCGGCATCAGGATGGCTGATGATGCCGAAGGTGCGGCGGCGTTCGATTTCTTTCTGAAGTTTACTGCTCAACTTTACAACCCATTATCTGCAATGAATAAAGCGCGTTTCCGGCAGACTGTAATGAACGCGCCTGTGGTGAATAGTGAATACGGGAAGCCCCGCAGTCTGTGAAAACAAAAAGATGCTAACAAATCCCTACAACAGGACAAACAGGCAATGATCACTCGGCGGGAGAACCACAGTGGGATAGCCAGCCATTTTTTTGCGGGGCATCAAAAAAAACGGGCCGGTAACCCGGCCCGCTCGAATCCTAATATATAACCGATTAATCGTGCTTTGTCCAGGGTTGGCAGTCGGGCGGGAATATTTTTTTCCATGGTAGACGCGCACCGAAAACGGGCTTGAAATTTTCTGCGCAGAACGTTAGAGGGACTGGTGCAATCCGCATGCTGCAGATTTACAGGCTGACAGGTAGATTGGATGATGCATAACCTAGCTAGATTATGCTAATATCTCTCAAGCAAAAACAATTATTAATGGAGAAGGATACATGATTACTGAATTCAACAATGTCACAATAGTCAAGAAGGCAAATGTCTATTTCGGCGGCAGCGTCACCAGCCGCACCGTCATTTTCCCGGACGGCGCTAAGAAGACCCTGGGGGTCATGCTGCCCGGGGAATACGAATTCAACACCGCCGACAAGGAGATCATGGAGATACTCGCCGGTGAGCTGGAAGTACTGCTGCCCGGTGTGGCCCGCTGGAAAAAGGTGAAGGGCGGTGAATCCTTTGACGTGCCGGCCAATTCCTCCTTCAAGCTGAAGGTGACTGAGCTGGCGGACTACTGCTGCTCCTTTATCAAATAAAAGGGCAGTGGCGCCTGCCGGACGGCGATCGGGAAGAATGGGTATGCTCAAGGCCGGGTAGAGAGGTGAAAAGATGAAGACGGTTTCCTTTGGCAGGCAGCAGCGGCAGGTGACGGTGGTCGGGCTGGGCGGTGAAGGCGTGCTGCGCACCTACGGCAGGGAAAACGAGGCCCGGTCCGTCATCCGCCAGGCGGTCGATCAAGGCATAAGCTACTTCGACTCAGCCAGAGTCTACTCGGACAGTGAGGTCTATTACGGATCGGTCTGGAAAGAGGATCCTGCACTACGGGAATCGATCTTTCAGACCAGCAAATCAGCATCCCGCAGCAGGTCCGAGGCCCTGGCCGACCTGGAAAATACCCTGAAGAGGCTGCAGACCGGCTATCTTGATCTCTGGCAGATCCATGATGTGCGCACAGAGGATGATCTGCTGGCCATCTCCCGGCCCGGCGGGGCGCTGGAGGCCTTTGTCGAGGCGAAAAAAAGCGGACTCGTTCGCAACATCGGAGTCACCGGTCATCATGACCCGCATGTGCTGACCAAAGCGGTGCAGGAGTGGCCGGTGGATGCCGTGCTGCTGCCGGTCAACCCGGTGGAGGGACTGCTGGGCGGATTTCTGACCCTTACCCTGCCGGCGGCCCGCAAAAAGGGGATCGCCGTCATCGCCATGAAGATTCTGGGCGCCTCCCATTACATCCTGCCCAAATTCGGTATCACCCCGGAGATTCTCCTCCGCTACGCCCTCTCCTTTGATGTCACCGTGGCCATTGTCGGCTGTTCAACCCCGGCTGAGGTGCAGACTCTGGCGGCTGCCGGTGCCATGCCGCCCCTATCCGAGCAGGAGAGAGTCGAGGTGACGAAGATCTTTGCGCCCTATGCCGAAAAAATGGCCTTTTACCGTGGGGTCAAATAGCCTGCAACCAAAAGAGATCAGATGGGCGGGGCAATGGTGACGAGAATCCGCATGTCGGTGATGGCCCGGGCGCCGTGGGGCTCGCTGATGTCGGAGATGAGGATGTCGCCGGGTTTGGCCGGCATGGCCGCATTGTCCTGACCCAGAAATTCACCCGAGCCGGACAGCACCAGGATGGAGAGCTGGCCTTCGATCTTGTGGGCGTGGACCGGGAAGGTCTGGCCCGCCTTGATGTTGAAGTTGATGATTTTAAAGTAGGCGGAATCGTGCACCAGAAATTTTTTGATGCCTTTTTCCTCAAATATACCTGTCTGGTCTAATTCGATTTTTTTCATATTCTGCCTCCTGCCTGGTTTGGCGTGTTATGGAAAAATGGTACGCATCTGCCGCACGCAACTCCTTGATTTGCATTGGTGTCTGTGTCTATCATAGTTGATCGGCAGGAACATATCCTTGACTTGGGTCAAGCCGGCGCAAAAGAGATCATGAAGTACAGAGAGTGTCTTTTCTCTGGCCTGAACCCAGGCAGTGGCCAACCTTGACCTCTATTTGATTTCATCGGCTGCCCCTGAAAGCCTGGCAGACCCATGTGAAAGGCTTTCGTTATGAACACCCTGTCGTGTAATATGGCAACTGTGTTATAGTATCAAAACAATTTTTTATAAATTGTCTTATGTTGCCTGTATTGATTTTCTGCACTGATAACCCTCAACCTGAACTCAAAACCGACATGAACTGGATATCCGACCCCCAGGCCTGGATTGCCCTTGCCACGTTGACGGCACTGGAAATCGTCCTTGGCATAGACAATATTATTTTTCTCACCATTATTGCCGGCCGACTGCCGGAAGAACAGCGCCAAAAGGGCAGGACCCTGGGGCTTCTCATGGCCATGTTGACCCGCATCGGTCTGCTGCTGTCCCTGACCTGGGTCATGGGCCTGACCGAGCCGCTGTTTACGGTGCTGGCGAAAACCATATCCGGCCGGGATATCATTCTCCTGGGCGGCGGGCTCTTCCTGCTTGCCAAAAGCACCCATGAGATTCACAACAACCTGGAGGGGGTTGAAGAGAAAGAGCGCCAGAGCCGGGCCGCCGGCTTTGCCGGAGTACTTATCCAGATTGCCATTATCGACATCATCTTTTCCCTGGATTCGGTCATCACCGCCGTGGGCCTGGCCCAGCATCTGCCCATCATGATCCTGGCCATCGTCATCTCCGTGTTGGTGATGATGTTTGCCGCAGGGGCCATCGGCGACTATGTCGAAAATCATCCGACCATCAAGATGCTGGCCTTGAGTTTTCTCATCCTGGTGGGTTTCACCCTCATGGGTGAGGGCTTCGGCCTGCACATCCCCAAAGGCTATATCTATTTTGCCATGGCCTTTTCCGTCAGCGTAGAGATGCTGAATATCAAGATGCGGGCCAAGAGCGCCCAGCCGGTCAAACTGCACCACAAGTCATGAAAAATTTTATCCTGCTGCCGGCAATTTTTTTCCTGGCCGCCCTGCTGGCAGCAGGGCCGGGCCTGGCCGCAACATCCGGCCCAGCTGTTGCGGGCGGGAATGTTTCCCCGGTTGATGCAACACCGGATGCAAAACTGCTGCAGACCGCCTATGGGGGTGGGGAGTCCCTGCGCTATTCGGTGACCTGGATGGGAATCGAGGCCGGCGAGCTTTTGATGCAGGTGGTCAGGCAGGAGGGGGCGGACGATACATTTCTCATTGAGGTAAGGGTCAAGTCGGCCGGGCTGCTGGCGGTTCTCTATCCGGTGGAGGATAGCTTCACCACCACGGTCAGGGGTGGCTCCCGGCTGCCCCTGCGTCATGAGATGCTGCAGAAGGAGGGCCGCCGCCGGAATACCAAGATCACGGTATACGACCAGGAGCACGGCCGCATCACCTACACCAAAAACGATGATGCCCCGGAAGTCTTTATGGTGGACGGACCGGTGCACAACGAATTCAGCGCCTTTCTTTTTATGCGGGTCATGCCCTTTGCCATGGGCGAGCAAACGGTGGTTCCCGCCTTTGCCGACAAAAAACGCCACCGGGTGGCGCTGAGCCTGGAGGCCAGGGAGCCGCTGGAAACAATCCTGGGCCGGAGGGACACCCTTGAAGTCAAACCCCATCTGACCTTTAAGGGCCTGTACCAGAAGGTTGGCGACCCCCTTGTCTGGCTTACCGATGACCCTTCCCGTATCCCGGTGAAAATCAAGGCGAAAATCGTTATCGGCTCCCTCACGGCCAATCTCATTGCCTATGAGGGACCGTCCGGTAGTTTCAAGGCGGCAGGCAAGTAGCTCTCCACCGCCCGCTCCGCCCCGCATTGATAAAAAAATACCCAAGAGCCCCTGTTTTTTCTCCGACTTTCAGAGGGTAGGGATTATATTGTGCCTTTAGCTCGTAACTTACCATTGTCCTGAAAGGTGATCATTATGGGGAAAATAATCAAAGTTGATTTCCCGCAGAAAAATAAAAAAACAAAGAAAATCCTGCCTGATGTCTACCAACTGAAGATCTCCCTGCTGGGGACCGATCCTGTTGTCTGGCGGCGGCTGCAGGTGCCCGGCTCCTTTTCCCTTGCCAAGCTCCACACTGTTATCCAGCTTTCCATGGGATGGGATGATTGCCACATGCACCAGTTCATCATCGGCAAGGAGTTATACGGCCAGCCCTCCGCGGAAGAGGACTGGGAGGGGATAAAGGTGTTTGACGAACGCAAAACCAAGTTGGGCGATCTGAAGACCAAGATCAAGAAAAAATTCATCTATGAATATGATTTCGGCGATTCATGGCAGCATGAGATCAAGGTGGAAAAGGTGATTGCCGCCAAGGAGACCATTCTCAAGCATCCCATCCTGCTGGCCGGCGAGCGGGCCTGTCCGCCGGAGGATGTGGGCGGTATTCCGGGCTATGAGGAGTTTCTTGCCGCACTCAAAAATCCGGAAGACGCGGAGAATGCCGAAATCCTGGAATGGTACGGCGAGGAGTATAATCCGGACCATGTTGGCCTGGAGGAGATTAATATCCTGCTGAAAAAGCTGCGCTGATTTTTGGGGCAGTGATTACTAAGGCCGGGAGACAGATTTAATTTTTCCTCCAGACTGAGGGGACTGAATTTTTTTCGCGGTTTTGGCGAAAATCATTCTGTCCCCGGATTTAGCAAAGGAAAAATAAAATCAGTCCCCTCCCAATGTGGGCATTTCTTTAACCGTATTTCAACCCCTGAGTTTTCTGATTGCCGCGGTGACCACGGTGAGCGTCCGGTCGATCTCGGCAACGGTGGTCATGCGGCCGACGCTGAAGCGCAGGGTGCCCATGCCCCACTCCCGGTCAATGCCCATGGCCTGCAGCACATGGGAGATCTCAACCAGGTCGGAGTGGCAGGCCGCCCCGGGCGAGGCCGCGATTTCCAGGCCGATTTCCTCCAGGATGCGGTTGGCTTCCAGGCCCCGGAAGCCCAGGCTCAGGGTATTGGGCAGCCTCTTCTCCGGGTGGCCGTTCAGGGCCACGCCATCGCCTAAAGCCTCCAGCAGTCCCTTATGCAGCCGGTCGCGCATATTCCGCATGTGGCTGATATGGTCGTCAAGATCCCGCTTCGCAATTTCACAGGCCTTACCGAGTCCGACAATCTCCAGCACATTTTCCGTGCCTGCCCGCCATCCCCGTTCCTGGCCCGCGCCGTGGCAGAATTTGGCCGGCAGCACTCCCTGGCGGATGTAAAGTGCGCCTACTCCCTTGGGGGCATAGAGCTTGTGGCCGGCAACGGACAGCAGATCAACCCCCAGGGCCCGCACATCCACCCCCACCTTGCCCACGGACTGGGCGGCATCTGTGTGCATGGTGATGCCGTGCCGGTTGGCAATGGCGCTGATCTCGGCAATGGGCTGCAGGGTGCCCACCTCGTTATTGCTGTGCATGATGGAAACCAAAATGGTTTCCGGCCGGATGGCCTTATCCACCTCCGCCGGATCAACCAGCCCGTCACGGTCCACCGGCAGCAAAGTGGTCTCCACCCCGTCTTCCTCCAGGGATCGGCAGACTTCGAGTACGGCCGGATGCTCGATATTGCTGGTGATGATGTGGTTGCCCCTGTCCCGTTTGGCCCGGGCAATGCCCTTGATGGCGTGGTTATTGGACTCGGTGCCGCCGCTGGTAAAGACGATCTCCTCAGGCTCGCAGTTCAGCAGGCCGGCCATATGCCGGCGGGCCTTCTCCACCGCCTGTTTCGGGGCGATGCCGTACCAGTGGGAACTGGACGGATTGCCGAATTCCTGCTCAAGAAAAGGCCGCATGGCCTCGATCACCTCAGGGGCATGGGGGGTGGTGCCGTTGTAATCCAGATAGATCGGCTGCGCCATTTTTTGCCTCCTCAACGAAATGTCGCTTTACAAAGCAACATCCCGAATGATATCATTTTCAGTAATGATTATTTGTTTTTTTATTGGGAACAATTCTTAATCATATGGCTTATCAATTATATCATTTCATAACCGACAAACAATGCGTAAGGCAATAAAATCAGGGAGGTAATACCCATGGAAATAAACGGAAGCAGTGGCGGAGCAGCCCTATATGCCATGCAGCAGGCCATGAAGACACCTGCTGCGGTTGTTGATCTGCTGCAGAAATCAGCCGGAGGAGGTGGCCAGCAGCCCCTTGCCACGACAAGCTCGACGGAACCCGATAAGGATGACGTTGCCAAAATGACCGGCAAGGGCGGCAATATCAATGTCAAGGCGTGATGAACTCGCCAAAAGGTTTTTTTCACCACAGAGCACACAGAGATCACAGAGAAATATTTTTTATTACAGTTAGGGACTCGGCAATTCTAAATATGCCGGTTATCGAGTCTTAAAGCGCCGTCATTCCCGCAATGCTGTTGAGCGGGAATCCAGGATCTTTGCTGGATGCCCGATAAAACCATTCGGGCATGACGATAATAATAAACGGTAAAATTGTAATTTCCATCTCCCTTAGTTCATTTCCGGGGTGACATAACCGGCACCCCGTCTAAAATTAAAAGCTCATCACCTAAGTTTGCTTTTGGGAGATGAGCTTTTTTGTTTTCCCTGCCATCCCGTAGCAGTTTTTTCTTGCAAATTTTATCATTGAGAGTTTTGCTTTTCTGAACCGTGATTCATTTTGATAAAATGTGGGGTGAGCGCCGCACAGATAGGAAAAGAAGGGAAAATGGTTCTATGGCTCAATATAAATCAACCACGGGTAACACCGGGGTATTTTATACTATCATTTTAGCTCTTGCTGGTATCGAAGAAAGTGATAATGTGGCAAGGGAATTATGCCCGATTTGTCGGGAATTATCAACTTATCAGGGCAAATTGACCTGATAATCAGTGGTTAGCTGGTGAACATAAATTATGGATCTACAAGTCATTTTAAATACTTTTGCTACAGATGTATTTCGTAGGCAAGCAGATTTTGATTACATTTCAGCACGAATGAATTATCGAATGCAGTTAAGGCAACAATTTTTGTGGTCTGCTCAGCAAGCTGTAGAAAAATATTTAAAATCGATACTTCTTTATAACAGCAAAAGTGCAAGATATTATATTCCAGAAAACTCTTCAAAAAGAAAAGAATTTGGTCATAATCTTTCTGCACTAAAACATGAGGTATCAAAAATCGATTATTTGAGATTTGAACTACCTGAATGGTCGCAACATTATATGGAGTATCTGGCTGAATTAGGTGGGTTTAATAGATACTTAACAAATAGTTCTTGGAATACACCGGACGCCATGCATAAACTTGATGAATTGGTTTGGAATATCCGGAGGTATTGCCAGTACATTTCAGATAGAGGACTTGGGTGTCAATATGAAGTTGCTGGAATGAAGGAGGCAGTTGTAAATTCCATAAACAACCCTATCTATCAAAAAAAACCTGTTGCATTTAAACTATTCAATGGGGAGTTAGAAAAAATTCTAAAAAAACCACATAAAGACCCAGCAAGAAAAGCACTTGTCTGGGCAAATATGTTTTTTGGAAAACGAAATAGGAAATTAGTTACATTTCGCCCCATGTCGTCAAGTGAAATTCCACCACAGCATCGAAATTGGTTTGAAAGTGAAACAAATAGAGAAACTATTTCCGAATATATACGGTTATAAAAGCAGCTAACAATGGTATCAAGCTGAACGTTTGGCCTCCGGCCAAATTCCCTCGCTGCGCTCGGCGTCAGCTTATACCAGGCGTATGCATTGAAAGGATAACGCAATGAACCAGCAGCAGATTAATCAAGTAATCGCGCAGACAGATACCTACCTTAACTTTGATTTAAAATCCCTCATTGCGCAAAGACATCCTGGCCAAGATCTTCGTAATGTCAATATAGGCCAAATGAACGCAACGAGTTTTCTAACTTGTTGCAATCGAATGATAAAGCAATTTAAAGCAGAAATTGAAGAGGGAAACGGCATTTTCCTGCCATTTCAATACAATTTCCAGAATGAGTTTGGGAATGGTCAACTCCACAATGATTTATCCCAATTTGTAGCAAATATTACGGCTGGAAACTTTCCACAATCTATCCAGCTTTTGAATCGGCTTGTTTACTATCAAATAGCCAAGGTTTTTGGGACAAGTCTAAGGCAAAAGTACACAATCTGAGAGGGTTGCAGGTAGCTGCATTAGAAGAAAAACTCAATTTGTTGGCAGTTCAACTCGATAAAAATATATCTGTATTTGACGATTTGAAAAAGACCGTCCAAGGGCAAATTGAAGAGCTGACAGCTCTAAAAAATCAAAAAGAAAAAGAGCTTACCCAAATTGCAAACAACTTAGCAGTTTCAAACCAAGAATCTTCCCAAATATCTGAACTGCTGAACAAGTCGATATCAACTAATGAAAAAATTCTAGCCATTTTTGAAAGTGGAAACGAGAAATTAGAATCGTTAAAAGAATCGTTCGACGAGAATGAAAATAAAATTCAGGAATCCAAAAAAATTATTTCCGAGTTAATTTCTGTGGTCGAAAACTATATAAAAGAATTTGGAAAGAAGCAAACACAGTTTGAGGGTTACATTAATGAGGTAGAAGGGAAAAAAGGCTTTTTTGATGAAAGAAATAAATACTTAACTGATCTAATAGGAAGGGAGGTTGGAGCTTCTCTGTTTGAAACTTTCCAACAAAGAAAAAAAGAGCTTAAGCCCTCCGTGCAATTTTGGAAATTTGCTGTTCCTGTCATGACATTAATCACAATTATTGGAATATACGCCATTTTTTCAGATATTTTCGGCTTACTGCCTGTAAATGGGGATGCGGCAGCAGATGGTTGGCGAGTTTTTGCGTTACGTTCACTAAAAAGTTTACCTCTGTTTGTCATGCTATACTTCACAATTCACCAATACGGAAAAGAACGGCATTTTAAGGAAGAATACGCGTTTAAATCAGCTGTAGCTCTTACTATTAAAGCTTATTCAGATTTAGTTGCAAGCCAAGACAAAAAAGATGAAATGATTATGAACTCAGTTGCAGGAGTTTATAAATCTCCAATTCTTTCACGTACCAAGGAAAAAATATTACCCACGAAAGATCTAGCTGATTTATTGAAAACAGTCACAGACACCGCATCTGATGTGGTTAAAAAAGTTAAATCATAAATTACATATCAAATTACTTCAGCGGACTGGTAGAAGCGCGGCGGCGCTGACGCGGCAACTTTTGGTGGCCAGCCGCTGAGTTCAAACGTTGAGCCTGTAGAAAAAGGTAAAAAGATTGTTAAAACACGGGCATTTCTGGCTGTTTTATTGTAAGTTTACAACAGACCAAAGGAGTAAGACCGCCTAACTTCAGCACAAGGAATTACAGTGGCAAAATACAAACCTTATTCCTCTGTCCCAGGTCAGCTCTTCCCGGTGATGTTTTTCAAACAGTTCCTGCCCGGCACCTTCGAATTCACTCTGAGGGGAAAGCGGACGTCCATAAAATTATAAATTTCGTTGGTTGTAGCCGTTAGTTTTATTCTCTTCACAATTACGCAGAGGTCGTAAATGTCCCCGCAGAATTCGAGAGACGCTTTACTCCATGAAGCAGACTCGGGTAACTATCTGTCTCGAATGTCTTCTTCATACCTTGAGGGGGAAATCCAATGAACCGGCAAAATCTGATGCACCTGGCAACCATATTTTCCGCCATCATCCTTTTGCTTCTGCCACCCTCATCGGCCAGCGGACTGGAACACCAGTGGAGCAAAAGATTCGGTGATGTAGCGGACCAGACCTGCTACAGCATGGCAACGGATCATGACGGGAATGTCATCATCATCGGTTTTTTTGTCGGAGTGGTGGATTTCGGCGGCGGCCCTTTGGCAAGTGCCGGGGGGCGGGACATTTTTCTGGCAAAATTTGATCGCGCCGGCAATCACCTCTGGAGCAGACGCTTTGGCGATAAATATGACCAGACCGGGTATGGGTTAGTTGTTGACAGCAACGGCCAGATTGTTCTGACCGGCTCGTTTGCCGGGAAAACCGATTTCGGCGGCGGCCTTTTCACCAGCGCCGGGGGGCAGGATATTTTCCTGGCTCGATTTTCCGCAGCAGGGTCGCATTTGTGGAGCATGGCCTTCGGCGATGGCGCGGACCAGGTCGGAAATGCCGTGGCTATCGACAGCGCAGGTAACATCATTGTGACCGGCGAGTTGAGTGGCTCCGCCGATTTCGGCGGCGGCAGTTTATCGTCCGCCGGAGGCCGGGACATCTTTCTGGTTCGCTTCGGGGCTGACGGCAGTCACCATTGGAGCATGTGTTTCGGCGACGGCGCGGATCAGATCGGCCGCCATGTGGCCGTTGATGGCGCCAGCAACATTCTGATCACGGGAACTTTTGCAGGGGCGATGGATTTCGGCGGCGGCACACTTTCCAGCAACGGCGATCAGGATATGTTTCTGGCAAGTTTCAGCACTTACGGCATGCATCGCTGGTCGCAGGGCTTTGGCCGCAAGTTTGACCAGGCGGGACAGGCCATCGCCGTCGATGACGCAGGCGATGTGGTGGTAACCGGATCTTTTGCCGGATCAATGGATTTCGGCGGCGGCCTTTTGACCAGCAACGGCGGCCAGGACATGTTTCTGGCACGCTTTGATGCCTTGGGCAATCATCTGTGGAGCATGGCGTTCGGAGATGCCGCGGATCAGAGCGGCGCAAGCGTTGCCGTAAATTGTAGCGGGAGTATCGTCGCTACCGGTTTTTTTGAAGGGTTGGTTGATTTTGGCGGTGGCCCGCTGGCCAGTTCAGGATTACGGGACATCTTCCTCGCCGAATTCGATCCCCATGGCGCCCACCTTCTCAGCCAGGCCTTCGGCGATGCTGACGATCAGCAGGGAACCGTTGTGGCAGCAAGTCCTGCAGACGACGTGCTTGCCGCCGGAGACTTTGCCGGTTCCGTGAATTTCGGCGGTGGGACGCTGATCAGTGCAGGCGGCTCGGATATCTTTCTGGTCGGCTTCGGCTGTCCCGGCGACTTCGATCACGACGGCGATGTGGACGGATGGGATCTCTTTCTTTTTGTCGATGCGCATAGCAGCAGCATGACCACAGAGGAATTCGCCGCCAATTTCGGGCGATTGGGCTGCCCGTAGGAATTCATCATCATTTCAAAAAATAGTTTACAAAAGTGATGAGCGCCGGCTATTCCGGTGCTCATCGCTCATCTTTGCAGGAATTTCACCAGCTCACTCAAGTTTGAGATGAAAATTTTTGTTCATGATCAAAAAACTGCAAACAGTATTTCGGTAAAATCTCTGCGTGATCCAGAAACTTTCCATTTCCTCCAGCTGTCTTAGTATTAAGAATCTTTTCCAAAAAAAATTAATAAAAAAACTGCTTCGGTGCGGGAAACATTTGTGGAGTAGGGTACGAGCCGTATCAGACTCAGTGTCCCTTTACCAGGCGTAAAAATAAGGCGTTTGTAAGAAAGTCTGGGCCGCCAGGTCGTGTTATTCTGCAGTAGGAGCGGGCCATGCCCGCGATAACGGGGTTTTCGCCACCAAAGATCGCGGGCATGGCCCGCTCCTCCGCGAGACTTTCATGTTTGGTTGTTCCCACTTGCGGAGATGGCGGTTAGCCGGAGGCAAATGATGAAAACAAAGCAGAAGGTTGGATTATATCCGGAGGATGGCCCGTTGCCGGGGAAATTACCGCCCAGGGACAAAGAAAGGCCCCAATTGTCCTCGGGCAGTGAACTGCTGGCCCTGCGGGCGGAAAGTCAGGTGCTGGGCCGGAAACTGCAGGAGGCCAGGGCCCGGGCGGAGCGGGCGGAAGAGGAGCTGGCCCAGGCCCGGGCTGAGATTGAGGCGAGGGTGCGGGAAAGAAGTGAGCAACTTTCCAGGGCAAACGAAAATCTCAAACAGGAGATGCTGGAACACCGGAAGGACGAAGAGCAGATCCAACAGCAGAATGAGTTTCTCAACCATGTGCTCGAATCCCTCACCCACCCCTTTTATGTGCTTGACGCCAATGATTACAGTATCAAGATGGCCAACTCGGCTGCCATCAAAGGTGAGCTGACCCCCGGGATCACCTGTTACGCCCTCACCCATCATCGGGATGCCCCCTGTGACGGCATCGAGCATGGCTGCCCGCTGCAGATAGTCAAGGAAACGAGAAAACCGGTCACCCTTGAACATGTCCATTACGACCGGCAGGGCAATCCCCGTAACGTCGAGGTGCACGGTTACCCTATCTTCGACCGGGAAGGCAATGTGATCCAGATGCTCGAATATTCGCTGGATATCGCCGAGCGCAAAAAGATGGAACAGCAGCTGCGGGACAATGCGGAGAAGATCAAGCTGTTCGCCTATGCCGTGTCCCATGATCTCAAAAGCCCAATGGTTGGCATTCTGGGGCTTATCCGTCTTCTGCATAAGCGCTATGCTGATCAACTTGACGCCAAAGGGAAAAAATTCTGCGAGCAGATTCTGAAAAGCGCTGAACAGATGTCCGCCCTTGTGGAGGAAATCAATGCCTATATCAAGGCAAAGGAGTCTGTTTTTCATTTCGAGCCGGTTGATCTCCTGGACATTCTCCACACGGTGCGGGACGAATTCGCCCCGCTGCTGAGTCTGCACGGCATTTCCTGGGCCGAGCCGGATTCTTTGCCGCCCATGATCATGGACCGCATGTCCATGATTCGGGTTTTCCGCAACTTGGCGGATAATGCCGTCAAGTACGGGGGCGAGAATCTGAGTACAATCGCCGTGGCTTACCGGGATGAAGGCGATCATCATCTGATTTCCTTTTTTGATGACGGAGTGGGCATTAAAAAAGAGGACACGGGAAAAATTTTCGAGGTGTTTGGCCGCCATGAAAATGCCAGGGGAATCGATGGAACCGGGCTTGGGCTGGCCATTATCCGGGAAATCGTCGAAAAACACCGGGGCAGGGTGTGGGTTGAGTCCGACCCAACTCCCGGGGTGAGCTTTTACATTTCCCTGCCCAAAAAGTTTGCTTGACAGTCAGGCAAGTCCTCCTCGTCAGCACAGGTCTGTTGCGGGGAAGACAAATCCTGATGAACTCTTTGCAGAACCCTTTTTTCACCACAGAGCACACAAAGATCACTGAGGATATTTTTCATTACAATCCGTTAGCTCTGTGTGCTCTGTGCTCTCCGTGGTCAATTTTCAGTTGTTACGAGTCCGGCCGGATTGCCTGCGGAAAAATTTTCTTCCCCCTCTATACATGCTTGAGCAGAGAATGATAGAGTGTCGAAAAAGGAGGAGGAAAATATGATGAACAACTTTCAAAAAATCTGCTGCAGCCTGTTTCTTCTTGTTTTGATGTTCTCTGTCGCGCCACATGCCCAAGCGGAGCCTGTCAATATGCTTTCCCTGCAGGAAGGGACTCTGCCGGTGTCGGTTCCGCCCAACTATGGCGGATGGAACCCTGAGAATCTTCTCGATGACAGCCCCCAGTCGGGCTGGGCCTGTGAATCCGGCAAGATCCAAAACAATGTCTTTGTTTTTGAACTGGTGGGAGCAACAACCCTGGAGCGGTTCGAATTCGACAACACCTCGGTGGACGCGGAGAACGCCGGCGCCAAGGATATTCTGGTGGAGGTATCGGACACTTCGGCAAGTGACGGATTTGCGCCTGTGCTCCAGGCCTCGCTGGCCGACAAAACCGACCAGCAGAGCTTTCTCGCCGCGGCCAAGGTGCCGGGTCGCTGGGTGCGGCTCACCATCAAAAACAACCAGGGCAGCCCGGAATGGACCGAGCTTTTTTCCTTCAGGGGGGTCGGTGAAAGGCCTGCCATGATAACGCCGGCAAACATTTCCGGTACTTACGAAACCAGCTACTCGCTTTTTCATGTCCGCCAGCAGGGAACCGCCCTGGGCGGTTGCTATGAGTACAATGAGGGCCTGTTGAACGGGGCTATCGAGGGCCGCGTCATGAAGATCACCTGGCAGGAGGAGGGGGAGGATAACCGGGGACCGGCGGTGATGGTTTTTGCCCCTGACGGAAAATCGTTCCGGGGTTTCTGGTGGCGCCAGGGTGCCGGTCAGGGAGAGCCTGCCGGCAACTGGGACGGTAAAAAGATTGCCGGGGATGTGGGGAGCTGTCCTCACTGGGCCGGTTCGGTGGGGGGAGAGCTGCGCAGGCAACTCAGCTCTGAAAAGCGGGCCAGGCTGTACGGCATTCTTTTTGATTTCAACTCCGCAGTCATCCGTCCCGAATCAAAACCCGTTCTGGACGAGGTGCTGGGGATGCTGCGCAGCGAACCCGGTTGGCAGTTGACCATCGAGGGGCATACTGATGCCGTCGGCTCCGAGGACCGGAATCAGACCCTCTCCCAGCAGCGGGCCGAAGCGGTCAAAGCCTACCTGGTGGATGGCGGCGTGGATGCGGCCAGGCTCGCCACCACGGGTTTCGGGGAATCAAAACCTGTGGCCGACAACGCCACGGAACTGGGACGGGCTCAGAACCGGCGGGTGGAGCTGGTCCGGCAGTAACTGTCCGGCTTGAAAACAATTTGGTGTTATGTGGAGGCAGCCCTTCACATCAGCCTGCTCAACCCGACAAGTGCGTGCCGCACCATAAAAAAGGCAGGATCGCTGATCCTGCCTTTGGTCAACACATCGCTTTTGCAAATGTTTTTAATGATATTCCTCTCCTGTTACAAGAAAACAGGATATATCGCGCCTCGTTACCCCATCACATCACATGGAACCATCACAGGGGGCATCTTCCAATTTCTGCAGAAGCAGCATCAGGTGATCAGGTTTGCTGCTCGTTTCCTGCAATGACACAGTCGTTACATTGGAGGCTTTCTCCTTCCCCTTTACGCCGGTGGCCGCATCCGCACTTGCTGCAGCACCATCAGCCGCAGCCATCATCAAGCCTTCTGTTGCCATAACCAGCATCAGACCAGCCAGTATACTCCGACCCAACATCATCAGATTTTTCCAATTCTTCATTTTGATCTCCTTAAGTGAATATTATTAAAAAATGTAAATTTATATATTTGTCATTGGCAGCTTTTCATGATGGTGACTGACATGTTCTTGATGCTGTATAAGTATTACATTAACAGCTTAAATTCCATTTGGGAACGTGGTGAATTGCCGCACCACTATGTGGCAGGCAGATGTGCGGCAAGCTGTGGAAGGGGGAAGGGAGTGGTCAAGTGGGTTGGTGGCTGATGTTCCCTCGTTTTTTCCTAAGCAAAAAACTATTTTCCTTATAGAGAAAGTCCTTAATACTATTCTTTGTTTGCCTGACATTTTAATGTCACTTTGATGTCTGGCGGTCCTGCTTTTCCCGCGCTAGCATAGCAGGGCACATGGCCGCATTCCATAAACACCCGCGACAACCATTATCATTCCCCCCGCATATACACAGCTTCCCTGCAAGCCTTGTTTCGATCCGTGCTGCTGTGCTTCTGGTTTCAGTGATCAATGGGTAATGAATAGGGAATTTCTCGGGTGGCAGAGGAGGAGATAATGGAGAGGGTGCATGCTGCTTTTGCGCGTTATGTAGTCGCTTTTTCGATTGTTTTAAAGTCATATGTTGACAGTGCGTTGCGGTTTCCATAAAATCAACTAATTGGAGGTTGCGGGAAGGGATACTTTGTTTCTCCGGCATCTTCTGTGATATTTTCATTTATTTATGGCGCAACGATATGAAGGGGATGAGAATGCTATTCTGTCTATGTGTCAGGCAAAATGTATGACGTGTCGAAGTCATAACTTATATTATCAGTACTCAGTCTTCTTGCTGGGCATTCTTTTTTCCCTTTGCCTCTCTCTTTCGGGGGTGTATGGGGAGGAAAAGCATTCCGGCACAAATGAAGTAACCGCAGCGGTTCTCAGCGATTTCCCTCCTCTCTATGTCCTTGATAATGCAGGAAAACCAGCAGGTTTTGCCATTGATATCCTAACCAGGGTTGCCGAAAAAACGGGATTGCAGGTTCATTATCTGGTAGTGGAAAACTGGGCCGCGGCCATGGAGGCGGTCCGTACCGGAAAAGCAGATCTGATCCCGGGCATCGGCATCAGTGAGACTCGTTCGGCGGAGTTTGTTTTTTCAGATGAAATTGAGACAATTCCTGTCTCCTGTTTTGTCCGCTCAAAGAATTTTACAATTACCGGCATCGCCTCTCTTGGCGGTCAACGGGTTGCTGTCATAGAAAAAAGTGCGGCTGAGACCAAGCTCAAGGGACGAAGTGATATCAAGCTGGTGCCTTTTCCGAATATCGACTCGGCCGTAATCCAGCTTCTCACCGGTGATGTGGATGCCTTTATCTTCCCTGAGCCTGTGCTCTGGAAGAAGGCGCGGGACGCCGGGGTGGCGGATAAGATCAAGGTCGTTGGCTTGCCCCTGATGGAATTGAAGAGGGGATTTTTGCTCCGTCAGGCGGATAGCGGCCTGCTCAAAAAAATAAATCAGGGCATTCAAGCTTATATCCGGTCAGGGGATTACCTGGCTGATTATGCCAAGTGGTATGGCAGACCCGAGCCTTTCTGGACTCTGCAGAAGACCTTTTACACCATGTCAGGTCTGTTGCTCCTAGTCATCGTCACCATGGCCGGCTGGCGTTATTACTCCGTGGTGCAGTTCAGCCGGCAATTAAACAAAAACATCGCCATCCGCATCGAAGCGGAAAAGGCCCTGCAGAAAGCCCATGACGAACTGGAACTGCGGGTTGCCGCGCGGACAAAAGAATTAAAGGAAGAAAAGGAAAAAGCCCAGAAATATTTTGATATTGCCGGCGTGATGATGGGTGTTCTCAACACCAAAGGCGAAATCATATTAATGAATCAAAAGGGGTGTCAGATTTTAGGTGTAACGGCAGATAAGGTGATCGGTAAAAACTGGTTCGACCATTACGTGCCGCTAAAAAAAGGAAATGAAGTCGGGGAAGTATTTAATAAGTTGTTGGCGGGTGAAACGGAATCGGTGGAGTATTATGAAAATTCCGTAATCTCCGGTGATGGCAGTGAACGGATCATCGCCTTCCATAATACCCTTCTCACTGATGATCAGGGGCTGATCAGAGGCATCCTTTTTTCAGGGCTGGATATTACCGAACGGAAAAAAGCGGAAGAAGAAAAGGCAAGGATGGAAGCGCAGCTCAGACAGGCCCTGAAGATGGAGGCCATCGGCACCCTGGCCGGTGGAATCGCCCACGATTTTAACAATATTTTAAGCGCCATCATCGGTTTCAGCGAGATGGCGCGAGAAGACGTTCCACCAGATTCTAAAGTTTCCGAAAACCTTGGTAAAGTTCTCAAGGCCGGGTTCAGGGCACGGGATCTGGTCAAACAGATCCTTGCCTTCAGCCGCCAGGCAAACATCGATCCGATCCATCTTCGGCCGGCAAGCATCATCAAGGAAGGGGTCAAACTGCTCAGGTCCTCAATTCCGGCCACCATTGAGATTCATGAGCATATTGACCCGGGAACCGGGGTGATCCTGGCTGATCCCACCCAGATTCATCAGATATTGATGAACCTGTGCACCAATGCCTTCCATGCCATGGAGGAAAATGGCGGAAGGCTGGATATATCCTTGCATGAGGTTAAGCTTGATACGGAAATGCTGGCCAATGAACCCGGAGTCAAGGCCGGAACTTTTGTGCTGTTAGCCGTGCATGACAGCGGGGCAGGCATCGATCCGGAGATAAAAGACAGGATTTTTGATCCTTATTTCACCACCAAGGAGGTTGGCAAAGGCACTGGAATGGGATTAGCCATCATCCATGGCATCGTGAAAAATTACGGTGGCTTTATCTCCTGTGCAAGCGAACCGGGCAAAGGGACAACTTTCAAGGTGTTCTTGCCGGTGATCACCCAGGACATGCCGGACAAAGAAGAAATACTCGACGGCTTCCCCGCAGGTCATGAGCAGATCCTTTTTGTTGATGACGAGGCACTGATCGCCGACATAGCCAAGGAATTACTTGAAAAACTCGGTTATGCCGTCACAGTAAGAAAAAACAGTCTCGAGGCCCTTGAGACTTTTTCTAATCAACCTGAAAAATTTGATCTGGTCATCACTGACCATACAATGCCGCGCATGACAGGAACCGAACTTGCCAGGCGGATGCTCAAGATCCGTCCTGACCTCCCCATTATTCTCTGTACCGGTTACAGTTCGACCACTTCAGAAGCTGAGGCCAGATTGGTTGGCATTAAAGAATTCGCTTTCAAGCCCATTTCCATACAGCATATGGTGAGACTCATCCGCAAGGTGCTGGATAGTTAATCAACAGAGGGAGCATGCCAGCCCGTCCTCTATCCTTTCAGAAATTTTTTTGTTGCATTATAAGAAGAAAAACATTCAGTTGAAGGGCAGGAGGACAATGCTGTCATGTCGATCAAACTACTTGCCGTGGATCTCTATCGCGCCCAGACGATGGTGCACCAGCTGGAAAAGCAGCTGGCGGATGCGCCTTTTAATCAGCAGGATGCCATCAGTGAGAAGTTGCGCGAGGCAAAGGAAGAACTGCGGTTGCTGCGCAATATGCTGGAAGGCGCCAAGTCGCCTTTACCCTTCCGCACCGACCATAACCAGAAGAAGCGCGGGATTTGATTTTTTTTCCTCCGGGTATTCCGGCCATCTGTTTTCTTCATCTGCGTTCTTGATAGGCTTATCATGTATCCCTTTGCCAAAACCATCTCATCAATTAAAAAAGGCGATCTGCTGGCGCTGATGTTTATCTGCGCCGCTCTGGCCGCAATAGTGGTGTTTTTCACCGCGGCCGGCATCACCTGGTTCACCGACCGACTGGTCAATCTGCAGACCGGCTGGCTCGATACCCTGGTCAACTGGGCGGTGGGTATTGTTAGCGGCATCGGCGGCTGGTTCATGCTGCCGGTCCTGATTGTGCTGGTGGCCGGCATCTTTCAGGAAACCATCATCCACCGGGTGGAGAAGGCCTCCTATCCTGATGAGATGCGGAGCGGCGAGCCCCGTTTCTGGGCCGATGTGGGCCATGACATCAGATTCACCTTGTGGGCCCTTTTTCTGAACCTGCTTATTCTGCCGCTGTACTTCTTCGGCATCGGCTTTATCGCCTCGGTGATCTTAAACAGCTATCTGCTGGGGCGGGAGTTCTTTATCGCCGCCGCAGGCTACCATCTCGGCAAGCCCCAGGCTGACAGTCTCGTGCGCAGCCACCGCAAGGCGGTATATGGGGGCGGTTTTGTCATCACCCTGCTGGCCCTGGTGCCGGTGATCAATCTTTTCATGCCCATAGTCGCCACGGTGTGGATGGTGCACGTTTATCATGGTTTGCAGGGGAGTGGCCCACGGTCCTGATTCACGCCCTGCCGAATACGTTGATGCGCTTCAGTTATTCTGTTCCGGCACATCAAGCCCCAGTGGTTCCATGATTTCCCGGTTGAAACGTTGCTTGACCAGTTCCAGTGGTTCCCGGTCAATAAGCCGGGCGATCTCCTTTATCTTTTCCGCAAAACGCCGGTTCCTGTCCCGGCAAAGGCTGCGGGCCTGGTCAATCAGCTGCCAGTCCCCATTAAGCACGAACTGCTGAAAGGCCTCATGGATCTCCGGAAAGAGCACCTTGCGCAGACCGTCGAGAAATCCGACATAAAAGCCCAGGGACGCCTCTCTTTTCTCTTTGATGATGAAATTGATCATGCCCTGGGGATGGGTATCGGCCAGGATATCTTTGATGGTGCGGCCCACGAATTCAAAGGCGGAATCCGGGAAGCTGCCGATGATCTTCTGCAGTGTGCCGCTGTCCAGGGTGCTCTGCTTTCTTTCCCCCACCTCATGGTAGATGAACATGGGTATTTCCGCATCCACGATGGTGTCGAGCCTGTCCCGGCAGGCCTGCTGGTTGAGCCTGCCGTGGGTGAGCAGTCCGTAGTGATCAAGGGCGTGGTGCATGGGGGACCGGCCCGAGGCGCGGATGTCCTGGATATGGTCCCAGAAGAAAAAGCGCAGCGGTTCGCGGCGGATGGAGATGATGCCGTCCTGCAGCATGGCAAAGGGGCTGGACAGTTCTCTGGCCTTTTCCCTGCCCAGGATCATGACCGGGCATCCCTCGGCGCTTTCTTCCCTCATTTTTTCCGCCAGGAAAAAGATGGCCTTCATGGAGCGGCCGTATCCCGAGCCGTAGACAAGGCTGGTGCCGGCAAGCAGGCTGTTGACCTCGGCTGTCTCCCAGGGGCCGATGGCGCGACTGTCCAGGGGCAGATTGTCATAGGTCTCCTGGCCCAGGGTCTGCCAGAAATTTTCCCGGGCCTCGATCCAGTCAAGCAGATCAGCTGATTCGGGTTCCTCCCACGGTTCGATGCCGTGTTCCCATTTATAGAGATTGCGCAGCTTCAGGACCAGGGTGCAGATGGAATAGATGCCGTTGTCCCTGGCATCGGAAATATGGCAGTTGTGCTGCACGGTCTGGGCGAATGTCAAATCCGGCATCTGCTTACCTCAAGTGTTTATATGATCTGGTTACAGGGAAGAAACCCCTGATTCGGTTGCTTTATCATGGTTATCTTGCGGCACAGGGCTGGTCTCCCCTGGGGCAGCAGGTGTGTACTTTCGTTTTTTACTCTTGCAGCAGGTATGGGCCCGGCAGGTGCGGCAGCGTTCATTGCCGCACCACTGGCAGGAAAAGCAGTCCGGGCAGGGGTTCTTTTTTTTACCCTTTTTGCCGTCCGGAACATAGATCATTCCCTGGTTGCCGGGAAGCTGTTTAAAGGCCATTATTCCCGATCCTTACCCCAGACCTTATCAAGAAACTGATCCCGTCCCGCACCATAGCGGTAGAATTTATAACGCACGGGGTTTTTCCGGTAATAATCCTGGTGATACTCTTCAGCCGGGTAAAAAGTTGTGGCCGAGAGTATCGGGGTGACGATGGGTTTCTTGAAAATAGTGCTTGCCGCCAGGGCCGCCTTTGATTTTTCCGCCGCTTCTTTCTGCTGCTGGTCATGGTAGAAAATGGCGGTGGTATAAGCGTGGCCGCGGTCAACGAACTGGCCGTCAGGGTCGGTGGGGTCAATCTGGTGCCAGAAGACATCCAGCAGCTTTTCATAGGAGATTTTGGCCGGATCATAGATAACTTCCACCACCTCAATATGGCCGCCTGCCACGTAATTTTCGTAATTCGGGTCCTTGCTGGTGCCCGCG
Organism: Pseudomonadota bacterium; assembly: GCA_018816555.1. Classification (GTDB taxonomy): domain Bacteria; phylum Desulfobacterota; class Desulfobulbia; order Desulfobulbales; family SURF-16; genus SURF-16. The sequence goes on along the minus strand of JAHIVT010000183.1, from coordinate 4,986 downwards.
GTATAGCCGGAGATGACCGCTTCAACCCCCTCCAGGCCTTCAAAAGGCTTTTCCATACACCAGAAACAGCCGCCGGCGAATGTCGCCTTGGCTGTTTTGCCACTGCCTTGTTCAGCCGCCTGCACGGACTGGGCTGCGAGGTGGAGCAAAAAAAACGACGAGAGAATGAGAGTATAAATCATTATGATGGATTTCATATGCGCGTCCTCAGTTAAGAATGAGTATTAGTTTCTAGGCTATACGATAATCATTAAAAGTGCCAGGGCCATATGTATAAATCAGAAACGCCCTGCTCAGAAAATTCCCTAAAGCTCTTTCCTCACTTTCCCCTTTCCTGCCGCTGGTAAACGATATCACCAAAATGGGGCAAATGCCCGTATGAAAATGGTGATTTCACCCATTTCAGCCGAAATCAGCCGGTGGGTCATTTCCTCTGGTCAAAACTAATTGCCCGGTATCATTAGATTTTTTTTAAAAAAAGCCACCATGCCACGTCGTGGCACAATGAGTGCTATGGAATAAAGATAAATGAGAGATTTGAATTGATACTTTTCTGCAACATTACAGACATGCATAAATGAAAAAATCCTGATCTGTCAGGTGATGAATCAGGAAGGCACAGAGCAGAAAAAAATCTCTGCGGAACCGCCATTCCGCAGCGGTTGCAAAAAAATCATCACGGTTGAGCCGGCACAGCATGCCCGGCAGGGAGGAGGCCATGGAAAGAGTAGTGTTTCTCGTTTTGTGGATTGGTTGCGCGTTACTGCATACCCTTTATGACATCAAGGTGAGGCCGCTGTTGCGGACCTTGCGCAGGGAAGAGGATTTATCTTGAGGAAACTGCCTGGCAACGAGCCATTGCCTGCGGGTTCATGGAATCAATCTTATTGCAAGGAGATCGGGCTATGCCTCAGATATCAGCCAAACCAGTCGGATACCAAGGAGTAATCGTGGACATCAACAAATTGAAAACAAAACCTTCCGCATCCGAGCTGCCGATCTATTCCCTGAGAGAGGCGGCAAAACTGCTGAACGTGCATCCGCAGACCCTGCGGAAATATCAGGCTGAAGGGTTGATCAGGCCGGTCCGCCAGGGTTCGCGCTGGAAGTTTTCCCAAAAGGACATCATGTGGATGGAGTGCCTGCGGTCAATGATCCACACCCAAAAATTAAGCATTCCCGGTCTCAAGAAACTACTGCAGATCGTCCCCTGCTGGATGGCTGCCTCCTGCCCGGTGGAGATTCAATGTCATTGCCCGGCCCAGGTTGACTGGAGTCAGCCCCGCAGGCTGGAGCTGGTGGGGGAAAGATTTTCCCCCCGGCGGACCACAGCCGTCGGGCACACAACCGAAGCGGGCCAGGTGCTTTGCAACACCTGTGAGGTCGGCGCTCCGTAACGCCGCTGTCCTGTTTCCTCATATCTCCCGGAAGGGATTTTCGCCGCATTCGTGGCGTGACAGCCTGTTGGCCGTTTAACAGGCTTTTACAGTTTAAGGCCCGTGTCGCCATGGTACAGCTCGGCCCGCAACCGAGCCACATCCTCATTGATCAGGTATTCGTCAAACGGCATCATCCTGTCGATAATCCCTGCCGGTGTGATTTCCACAATGCGGTTGGAAACGGTGGCAACAAACTGGTGGTCGTGGGAGGTGAAAAGGACCACCTCCGGATAAGCGATGAGGCCGTCGTTTAAGGCGGTGATTGACTCGAGATCCAGATGATTGGTGGGTTCGTCCAGCATGAGAACGTTGGCGCCGCTGAGCATCAGTCTGGACAGCATGCAGCGTACCCGCTCCCCGCCGGACAGCACACTGGTCTTTTTCATGGCCTCTTCGCCGGAAAAAAGCATCTTGCCCAAGAAACCCCTGGCAAAACTCTCCCCTTCATTGGCCGGCGCAAACTGGCGCAGCCATTCGACCAGATTCATATTGTTGTCAAAGTATGAACTGTTCTCCTTGGGAAAATAGGAGGAGCTGATGGTGACACCCCAGCGGAAACTGCCGCTGTCCGGCTCGATTTCTCCGGCCAGTATCTGAAACAGGGTGGTCTTGGCCAGGGTGTTGCCGCCGACAAAGGCGATCTTGTCCCCCTTGTTCACCGTCAGGCTGAAATTGTTTAGAACGGGAGTGCCCTCAATCTCTTTGCCGAGCCCCTTGATCTCCAGGATGACTTCACCACAGGGACGATCCGCCTTGAAAACGATGAAGGGATACTTGCGGGAGGAAACCGGCATGTCTTCGATGGTGAGCTTATCAAGCAGTTTCTTGCGGGAGGTGGCCTGTTTGGCTTTGGAGGCATTGGAGGAAAAGCGCTGGATGAATTCCTTCAACTCATTGGCCTTGGCCGTCACCTTTTTGTTCTGATCCTGTTTCTGCCTCAGGTTGAGTTGGCTCGCCTGGTACCAGAAATCATAGTTACCCACATAGACCTGGATCTTGCCGAAATCGATATCCGCCACATGGGTGCAGACCTGGTTCAGGAAATGGCGGTCATGGGAGACGATGATAACCGTATTCTGGAATTTGAAGAGAAAGTCTTCAAGCCAGGCAATGGATTTCAGGTCAAGATGGTTGGTCGGCTCGTCCAGCAGCAGGATGTCCGGGTTGCCGAACAACGCCTGGGCCAGCAGCACCCGTACCTTGTCGCCGCCCTCGAGTTCCTTCATCTTCTTCTGGCGGAGCTCCTCGTCAATACCCAGGCCGCTGAGCAGCACGGCAGCTTCCGCTTCCGCTTCATAGCCGTTCATCTCGCCGAACTCGACCTCCAGCTCACCGGAGCGGAGACCGTCTTCTTCGGTGAATTCCGCTTTGGCGTAGATCGCCTCTCTTTCCGCCATTACTTCATAAAGTCTTACATGGCCCATGATAACGGTGTTGAAGACGGTTTCCTCGTCAAAGGCGAACTGGTCCTGGCTCAGCACGGCGATTCTTTCACCTGGGGCAACAATAACATCCCCCTTGTCCGGTTCCTTCTGTCCGGCCAGAATCCTGAGGAAGGTGGATTTGCCGGTGCCGTTTGCGCCGATGAGGCCGTAACAGTTGCCGGGGGTGAACTTGATGTTGACGTCCTTGAAGATGACTCTTTTGCCGTAGGAAAGGGCAATGTTTGCTGCTTGTATCATGGGTATGAATGTCCTCTATGCAAATAAAAAACCACAGGGGACAACCCTTGTGGTTTGCGTCTTTCAGGTAAAAAATGATTACCGGTCAATTTCAGCCGTTTGCGTTTCGGTTCTTTGCAGTTTGGCTGAAAAGGGTGACAATTAGAAAAAAAAAGCCCCGCATCAAGCGGGGCTTTGCGTACAATAAACTTCAGGTTTTAGATCTGGCGGACATTCTCAGCCGCAGGGCCTTTGGGGCCTTCGACAACGTCGAATTTGACCCGTGCACCCTCGTCAAGGGTTTTGTAACCTTCTGCTTTGATTGCGGAATGATGAACGAAAACGTCTTTGCCTCCGTCCTGTGCGATAAAGCCGAAACCCTTTGCAGCATTAAACCATTTAACTGTACCTTCTGCCATTTTACTACTCCTTCTGAACTTGTTCCCATGCGGGAACCCTAAGATAATATTGCCGGATTATCGACGGATAAAACGGCTGGCAGTAAGTTTGTATTAAAAAAAAACCGCACATGCTCTGTATGAGATTGCGCGGTTCACTTTTTCGTAATTTTATAACTACAAACAGATACTGCACAAGAATGCTAATAATCTAACATTTTGATTACTGGAAAGCAAATAATATTTTTTTTTAAGTGGGGAATAATGCAGTGGAAAGCAAAAAAAAATACGGGGATGGGTAAGGGCGGGCAGGGAAAATAAGATCACTGCTTGGCTTCAGATATAAACAAGGGGATCTTCTGTACGGCAAAGAGGGAGATAAGGCTGAAAAAAGCGCCCGCCACAAAGGGAATGCGATAGTCGATCATCCATACCAGACCGCCCAGCACCGGCATGACCACCGCCGCGATATGGTTGATGGTAAAGCCCATTGCCATGCTCGGCGCGATATCCTTGGGGTCCGCCACCTTCTGGAAATAGGTGCGGATGGCGATGGCGAAATTAAACAGCACATGGTCCAGGATGTACATCACCGTGACGATTATTTTTGAGCTGGTAAAGGCATAGGTGAGAAAGATCAGGATCAGTCCGGCATACTCCACGGTCAGCACCCGGCGTTCGCCGAAGCGCAGGATGGCCTTGCCGATGAGCGGACTGAGAAAGTAGTTGACCACGTTGTTGACCACAAAGAGAATCGTTACCTCCCGCACGGAGAAGTTGAAGATTTTTACCAGCAGGAAGACGGAAAAGGCGATAAAGATCTGGCGGCGGGCGCCGGCCATGAAGGTGAGAAAATAGTACAGCCCGTAACGCCTGCGAAAGATCATTTTACGATGCTGGGGCACCAGACTCCGGTCCGTCGGGTCCTGAAAAAGCGCCCAGAGGCCGGCCACGGCCACCGCGCCTCCCATGCAGAGATACATGGCCTTGTATCCCAGGATGGCGCCCAGTAGAAAAATCACCAGCCCGGCCGCTATATTGGCGGCCGCGGCCAGGCTTCTGAGTCGGCCGAAGACCACAGGGGAGGTGGTTTTGTCAAAATACTGCAGGGTCAGGGACTGATTGGTGGTTTCATAATAATGAAAGCCGAAACTCATGATCAGGGTGGTGGCAAGCAGGCCGACATAGCTCGGGTAAAATCCGGCCGCCGCGGTGCCTGCCCCGAGCAGGACGATTGACAGAGCTGACAGGCGGTGTTCCGGGATGATGAGCATGATGTACACGGCAAGCAGGGCAAGAAAGCCGGGGATTTCCCGCACGGACTGGATGGCGCCAACCTGCTGGCCGGAGACTCCGGCCACCTCAACGGCAAAGTTGTTGAACAGGATCATCCAGGTCTGCAGACCCAGCATCGAGGCGATGGTCAACACCATGAGAAAGCGCAGCATCGGTTTCTGGTCGCTGTTGATCATGACGCCTGCCTCGCTG
>JAHIVT010000024.1 GCA_018816555.1 Pseudomonadota bacterium | reverse complement strand
TCCCCCTTGCGGGGTACCCGCTTCTGTGGGGAAGAGTTCGTTTTGATACACGAATCCCGCCTTGAGCCATTTCTTTAGAATCGCCTTGTCCGTAGGGATGTTGGCGATCATCCAGTCGTGACTGATATTATCGAAACAGCCTTGGATGTCGGCTTCGAGCACCCATTCCGCACTTACCTTTCTCGCGAGAGAATTGAAGCATTTTTCCCCCGCATCGGCAGTTGAGCGTTCCGGCCTGAATCCATAAGAATTCAGGTCTGCGGTGGTTTCCGCAACGGGTTCCAACGCCAGCAGATGTAACGCTTGCATGGCGCGGCACTTCATTACTGGGATGCCGAGCGGCCTTGTCTTGCCATTCTTCTTCGGAATTAACACTCTCCGAAGCGGAAGCGTCGAGTATCCCCGCCGCTTCATCGATGCTATCGCGTTGATCTTTGCCACCGGTGTTTTCCATGTGACCTTGTCCACACCGGGGGTGTTCTTGCCTTTATTTTCAGTCACCCGCTTGACGGCTAATGCTTTGCCGCTGAACGAGTGGGTCAGCAGCCATTGCAAGGCTTTCACCTTGTTATGCCTGCAAGCCTGTGTTGCCTTCACAATACGCGCTTGCAGCCGTCTTACCTGACGTTGAACATCGGCCCAACTAATGCCGTCCCACGTCACGCCGGAAGATGCACACGCCCATGTTTCAGCGTCCATTTGCTTTCCCTCCGTTTAGATGGTTCTACCAACTCTCTTGTGAAGAGAGACCATAAGGAAGTCTGCCCGCTTTCGCGTAAGGTGATGTTTCAACCCCTATCCGCCCCATTACAGAACGGCCTTCGCTTTTTCCTTGTTCCTCTGCCCGCAGCGCCAACGGTGTTCCTTGCGGTCCACCTGCCATTTCTGGCAACACTTCGGGTTTACCCTGTTCCGCTTGAATCTCTGAACGGATCGGACCCCTCCTCTTCGCCGGCGGCACACCGTCCACGATGGTCCATTTTCGAAGAACCATACCTCACCGCTTACCGTTTTGGTCCAAGCCTGTCAGCACATTTGGCTTGTCAACAATCACGACGTTTAATAGAGGTTCACATATGTTGATCCTACCCCGTTCGTCCCTAGCTCCTCTCCGCCTCTGTGCTGGCAGATTTTGCGGTCCCTCGCGGGTTCGCATACCGAATTATTCGGCGGCTACATTGTCCCCAGAGCTTCACACAGAGCTGTTACCGGCTCTGCATGTCTGGGTAGGGAACGGCTGATGGAACAACCGGTTTCATCAGAACTACATCATTCAGTAAAACAGAAATTCAAGCGACTTTCAGGTCGCACCGAAAAAATTGTTGCAGTCAATCAGGGCGTATACCCGGCTACTTTTCAAATTGATGGATGACACTGGTCACCACTCCCCAGATCTCGCACTGGCTCTCTTCGGTAATTTCCAGGGGCGCATAGTCGGCGTTTTCCGCCACCAGCCGGCAGGCGCCATTAGTTTTCACCAGGCGCTTGACAGTCAGCTCGCCCTGCACGGCGGCAATGACAATTTTGCCGTTCGTCGCCTCAAGCGAGCGGTCAACGATCAGGGTGTCGCCGTCATTGATGCCTGCGCCGGTCATGGAGTCTCCGGCCACCTTGACAAAATAGGTGGCCGGCGGATTTTTAATCAGCAGCTCGTTTAAGTCAAGCAGCCGGTCGATGTAGTCATCGGCCGGGGAGGGAAAGCCGGCCGACACCCCGCAGAGAAAAAGCGGGCGGACCATTTTGGCTTTCCGTTCAAAGCCGAATACTGCCGCTATCGTCGCGTCAGTCTTTACGCTCATGTTTAGTTATCCTTTATCCCGGCCAGGCAATCCGGGCTGTCGTTTTTCGGGTTATTAACTCCCATCCCTACCGGGTAGACCACCATTTTACTGTCGGGAAAGGGTTTGAGCAAGGCCGGCAGACTCGCCCGGTCACTCTTCTGGTCAAGCCATCGGTCGTAGTGGGCAGGCTCGATGATGGCCGGCATCCGGTCGTGAATCCTGCCCACCATCAGGTTGGCCCCGGTGGTGATGATGGCGCAGGACTCGATGGTCTCGTTATTCTCTCCGCGCCAGCGGTCCCAGAGCCCGGCAAAGGCCAGGATGCCGGATTCTTTAAGCCGGACGAAATAGGGCTGCCTGGCCTTGGCCAGCCACTCGTAAAACCCAAGGGCCGGGATCAGGCAGCGTCGCTGCCGGAAGGCGTCCCGAAAGGCGGGCTTGTCGGCTACGCTTTCCGCCCTGGCGTTAACCAGCTTACAACCGATTTTCTTGTCCTTGGCCCAGTAAGGCACGAGGCCCCACCTGAGCAGGACCAACTCCCGGTCATGGGCGTCGGAAATAAGCCGTACCACGGCAATGTCCGTGCCTGGCGTGATGTTATAGCGCGGGGCAAGCGCGGGTGCGCTCTGCAGCCTGAAATGGCTGGCCAGTCCTTCAAAAGTCGGCAGGGCAAAGCGTCCACACATGATAATTGAGACTATTTTCCGGGATGAATAAAGCTTGATCGGGCAACAAATTACAGCATACCAGAGCAAGGGGCTGCATGGGCAGAATATTTTTGTATTGAAAAGCGGCTATTCTTTCCCCTCATCGTTCAGATACGGTTGGACTTTCTGGATATCTCGCAGCATGGCGGGCTTGGCCTTTTCCATCTCGGCAATGGAACCGAAGGCCTCGGCATGAAACGGGGTGTAATAGCCCTTGACGCTCTTGCCGATTTTTTTGGTGACGGTAAAATATCCACCAAAGAAATTGTCCTTGATCAGGCCTCTGGCGATGACGTCATGTTCACTTCTCAGGTGATGGACAATGGTGAACAGCACCTGCCGCATGGTCGGATCGTTCTGGGCCATGGTGGCGATTTCCATGCATCCGGCCCGCTCCGCCTGCTTTCTGGCCACTTCCTCAAGAACCTTGACCTGAAAATAGACAGTGCCGTCCGCCATGGAAAAGGCCAGAAACCGGCGGCCGAACATCTTATTGATAAAAGGTTTCAGCTCAGCCAGAAAGCTGGCGGCATCGAACCAGGCCGAGATATCCAGCAGTATTGGAACTTCGGGGGCATCCTTTCCCTGTCCGGCAACTCCATTCTCCCCAAAAATATCCGCCTGGGCCTGCCAGGCGGCTGCTGCTTTATCCGTTGTGTCCTGCCGGGCTGGTTCCGGTGCGGAAGAGGCCGCCGCTTTATCATTTTCCGCATCTTGCCGCAGGGCCAATGCCTCAGGACTTTTTTGCGGGATTGATTCCGTGACGCTCTCCTGCTGGGCAACAACTTCTTCAAGCTCTTTTTGTCGGGCGAGCTGGTCCGCTTTTTTGAGCGTTTTGCCGAGCAATCCCTCGGGCATCTTGTGGTGCAGTTTGATGGCCCGCAGGATTTCCTCCTTTTTGGCCAGATCCTTGAAGCCGGCTATGCCGGCCAAAGGTCGGCCCGCGGCCAGGGGATGCTCGCCCAGGGAATAGAGATAGCCGCGCATGGATTCGAGTTTCCCCAGGTCATGGGCCAGGGCAGCCACCATGGTGTCGGGGATCACATGCCAGGCCTCGCTGGCCGAGAGCAGTTGCACCACCTGTTCGGCCACGTTCAGGGAGTGGTCAAGCAGGGTCGTTTTGGCCAGGATCCGGTAGGTGTTTTCATCCCAGCTCCCCTCCACATCGCCGCTCATATTGACCACTGACGGGCAATGACCTTCCCGGTCAAGCATCTGCAGAATCCGGCCGCACACCGCCTTATGCAGGGGGAATTTCGCAAACCAGGCCCACTGCCTGATATTTTCCATGAAGGCTGCAGCCCGTGGATGGCGAAGATCAAGGGATTCCTCCTGCCTGGCGATGAGCTGGTCATCCCGCCACAGGGGAGCAAGTTCCGAGATATGGATTGTCTTGGCGCCCTCCTTGGTCCACAAGGCCGACAGATCGCGCAGGGAGATCTCCCGTACCACTGGTTCCTTTTTCCTGCCACCGGCCAACACGACAATCGCAACCAACGCCAGCAATCCCGCCACCCCGATCAGCAGGCGGCTCCAGGTGATCGCCTCCAGCCAGTGCTCCAGCCCATGCATCAACGACCACCGGCGCCCGGATACGTCCCGGCCATCTTCTCCACGGCCAGATCCGGGAACCGCACCTTGAGCCCTCCTTCGCTTACGGTGGCGGTCTTTCCCCTGTAGGTGCCGGAATAGGTGTTCAGGAACAGTTCACGGGGCGCCATGTTCAACACCTCGGTGTGTTTGATCCTGACCTCTTCGGTCTCCCGGATCGACAGGCCGCCGCCGAGTGAGATGATCGGCGAGAAACGGCGCTCCTCGCCCAGATGCTCGGAGACATAGCTGGCCGTGGTGGCGTCCGGCACCCGCATGAAGAGCTTGGTGTTGCAGTTGTCGAGGATGGTGTTGGCCCGGTCATCGCCCACCTCGGCATAGAGTTGGCTGATGGACTGGCAGTAGCCATGGATGAAGACCCCGGCCCCGCCGGCCTTGGCGAACAGATCCTCGATGCCTTGGTAGAGCACCGACTGGGCCTCGTCGATGTGCAGGACCAGCGCAGGGGTGACGTTTCTGCCGCTGGAATAGACCCGGCCGACAAAGGCCTGAATCATGGAGATGATGACCTTGCCCGCGGTGTAGGCGGCCCGTTTGGTGAGCAGCGATCCAAGCTGCACCACCAGGATGATGCCCTTGCCCTGCTCCAGGCGCTTGATGAAGCGGTTTTCATCCGCCTTGCCGATGATCCTGCCGACATTGCCCGATGTCAATTCAGTGAGCGCCACCCGGAGCGAGCTTGCCACCTTGGAGTAATAATCCGCCGGGGTGGAGAGAATTTTCTGGATATCCCGGGAAAGCTGCTCCGCCTCCGGGGTGTTGATATAGTCGATTTTTTCCTTGAGCTTTTCCAGGTCCTGATGGCTGATATGGTTCTTGATGTCATTGAGATTAAATGATGGCGTCGTGCCGGCCACCTCGGCCAGCATGATCAGGGCCTGGACCACGACCAGGCTCACCTCATAGGCCACCCCGAAGAAATACGGCTCCCGGCCCACCGCCACCCCGGCGGTGATATGGGCCACCAGCTCTTCCGGCATGTAGTACGAGGAGAGGGGATCAAGGATGGCGCTGTACTGCGGGAAGATGGGAGTAACCAGCATCAAATCGTGGTGGCGGCCGGTATCGATGGCGAGCTGGGTGATTTTTGAAAACAAATCGATATCGCCCTTGGGGTCGATGGCCACCACGGAATAACCCTTGCGGATATCCTGTTCGATGATGTGCTCCATGACCCTGGTCTTGCCCACCCGGGTGGTGCCGAAACACCAGAAATGGCCTTTCCTGTATGAATCGGGAAAGCCCAGATCCAGAACGGCATGGGGATGATCGAGATGGACTCCGGTGCCGATATGGGTCCAGGGTTCTTTTGCTTTGCGTTTGATCATTCGTCGCCGGGCAGGGACTTGACAATTTCTACCTGGACCCGCTCTTTCAGTTCCCGGTCAACGGCGATAATTGCTGACCTCGGCAGTCGGCCGGTACTGAAGACAATACTCTTATGTCCTACATAGCGCTTGAGGCAGCGGAGCTTGATCCTCTCCGCATCAGGCCCAAGCTGACTGCGGAGCAGGGTTTCAACCAGGGTCTTGGACACCCGGTCCACCATCACCTTGAGACGTGGGGTGCCGTTCAGCATGACCGGCTCCACCCGGCGCAGATGAAAGGCCCGTCTCCGGCCCATGGCGAATTTGCCTGAGTGCCGCTCATGCAGCCCGATCCGGTTAAGCGGGCAGATTGCCGTCACCCGTTCGCCGGCAATGACCTCGGTTTCGACATAGAGATTCTGCTCGGCATCGCAGGCGGTTATCTCGCCCCACAGCAGCTCTTTCTCAAAGTGTTTATAGCGGGCGGCCTGCTTGAGCACCGCGGCCTTGGCCAGATTCGTCTCTAGCTGTCTCTTGAGCGTCCCCCGGCCTTTGATCTCCGACATCTCGACGAGGCGCTGCATGACCACCCCGCCTGTTTGGTTGTACGCCACGGCCTCCAGCCGCAGATCATCACGAAAAAATACCAGCACCGGCAGCTGATACCATTGGGAGAGCCGGGCAGCAAAGACGGCCTCGATCTCCGCCATGACCTCGACCCTGGTGAGGGCATATTCCCCGGTAAACGAGGCTATGATTTTTTGCATATCTCTGTCATCCAAGTACCCAGAATAAAAATACCGTTGAGCTCAGTCTATAGATTCTTTTCCATGGGGATGACTTTTGACAGATTCAATGTTCCGCTCTGATAGAAAAAATGCTGCTATCATGCGGAGCCGTTATTCATGATTGCAGTGGAGTGCCGGTAGTGGTGCCAATGTGAAAGCGGTTTGCTCATTCACGCCTTGACATTACACCCATGTTTGCCTATTTTGCGATGCTATGGTTCATCAAAGAAATGTTATAAATCAGCGATGGTTCAGCGTAGGGTCCGTGCTGAATGCCTTGGCGGTGCTGCTGCTGATACTGAGCCCGTGGCTGGAGGAGGTTCATCTTGCTGACAGCAGGCATGATCATGATCTTTATACCGGTCATGAGACAACCACTTCTGGTCACCAGACATGCTGTCATGAACACGGTTTCTCCGATGTCCAACCTTTCAGCGGCAAGGAGCACGATGCCCACCATTGTCCCATCTGTCAGAGCCTGCGGGTTCTTGGCACCCCCTTCAGCCTTCCGGCGCCACCATCCTTGATATTGCCCCTCGCAGCTGACCGAGTTCTTCTTTCCTCCCTTGACGACAACTTCATTTCGCACTTTCAACATTCCATCCAGGCGCGTGCTCCGCCCTCCGTTTAACCCTCCGTCGCCATTTTCAGCAATTCCATAATCTTTTTAGAGCACGATCTCTTCATCCAGAGCAGTGCGGCCAAGATCTGGAGTTGCTCCCGATTTTGAGGCAATTATAGTGAGTTATCTTCACAATATTCCCAAGTAAGGAGGCTTACGATGAACTTAAGGAGACTTATTTTTCTCTTTATGGCTTTCATTTTTTCGGCCATTTCGGCGCAGGCAAGCGAAAAGCAAACCATTATCTGCAGTACTTACCCCATATTTCAAATCACCCGTAATATTGTCGCCGGTCACAGCGGCATTACTGTCCAGCTTATGATCCCGGCGGCGCTCGGCTGTCCGCATGATTATGCCCTCACCCCCCAGGATATGCAGAAGCTTGCCAAAGCCGATGTGATGATCGTCAATGGCCTCGGCATGGAAGAATACCTGGGCGCGCCGGTTGAAAAGGCCAATCCTCGCATCAAGGTGATCGACAGTTCCGTCGGCATCAAGGAAATCCTGCTGTATGCTGAGGATGATGAACACGAAGACGAACACCACGACACCGGCCATGGGGGAAATGGCCATGATCACGATCATGAGCACAGCGGAGCGAATCCCCATCTGTTTGCCAGCCCCCGCATGGTCGGACTGCTGGCCTTGAACATTGCGGACGAACTGTCCCAACTTGATCCTGCAGGTGCCGGGACCTACCTTGCCAACGCTAAAGTCTACGCAGCGAAGATGAATGCGCTGGCCGATGAGTTTTCGGCCCTCGGCAAGAGACTGAAAAATAACCGTATTGTCACCCAGCACGGCGTCTTTGATTATCTGGCCAGGGATATGGGGCTGGAAGTAGTGGCCGTGGTCCAAGAACACGGCGGACAAGCTCCCTCGGCCGCCGAAATACTCACGATTGTTAAAACCATCAGGGGGAAAAAGGCTGGTGCGGTCTTCACCGAACCGCAATACCCCGCCAAGGTCGGGCAGACCATCGCCAGAGAGGCCGGGATTGTCACCGCCACCCTGGACCCGGTGGCCAACGGCCCGGAGAATGCTTCCCTTGACTATTATGAGACGGTGATGCTGCATAATCTGCAGATCCTTGCAAAGAGCCTGGGAAGCAAATGAACCAGAAAGACAGTCCGTATGTATCGAAGACCACCGTCCACTTCGAAGAGGTGACGGTGGCCGCCCGCGGCGTCCCTATCCTCGAACGGGTCAACGCTTCAGTGCCTCGTGGCAGTTGGACCAACATTGTCGGCCCAAACGGGGCAGGCAAGACAACCCTGATCCTGGCACTGTTGGGAATGTTTCCCTACAGTGGGAAAATCCGGTTCGGGAATGGGGGTGGAAGGCCCAGAATCGGCTATGTACCGCAGCGATTTGCCTTTGACCGCGGCATGCCGCTCACAGTGATGGAATTCATGCTCATGGGTCGGCAACGCCTGCCATTCTGGTTCGGTTGCCGCGGCGGTAGAGGGCGAGCGCGCGAACTCCTGGCAGCTGTGCAAGCCGATAAGTTGGAACCGCGCCTCCTGGGGGCGCTCTCCGGCGGCGAAATTCAGCGGGTTCTCCTGGCCCTTGCCCTGCAGGAGGAACCGGATCTGCTCGTCCTGGATGAGCCCACTGCCGGGGTTGATTTCCAGGGCGAACAGATCTTCTGTGAATTGCTCGACGGGTTGCGCAGGGACCGGGGGTTTACTCAGCTCATGGTGAGCCATGACCTGGCAACGGTCACCCATCATGCCACCCATGTCATTTGCCTCAACCGCCGGGTGGTGGCCGAAGGCCCGCCGCGCAAGGTGCTGACCGGCGAGACCCTGACGGCAACTTTCGGGCTTCATATGGGGTTAGTGAATGCCCGTGCCATGCCGGACGGAGACACGTATTGTTCGGCCAGCTGTTGCCGGGAGGTGCGTCGTGATTGATCTGACCGTTCTCTATGACCTTGTTCCCCTGCTCATTCCTTGCGACTGCCTGGAGGCCCGCTTCATGCAGCAAGCCCTGATAGGACTGGTGCTTCTGGCCCCCATGGCCGCCGCCATGGGGGTACAGGTGGTTAATTTCCGGATGGCCTTCTTTGCCGACGCCATTAGTCACTCGGCCTTCACCGGCGTAGCCATCGGCATGCTCACCTCGCTCAATCCCCGGCTCACCATGCCGGCCTTTGGCCTCCTGATCGGCCTTGGCATCATTGCCGTACAGCGGCGAAGCGCGCTCTCTTCCGATACGGTGATCGGTGTCTTCTTCTCCGCCCTCATCGCCTTTGGTTTGGCGGTGGTAAGCAGGGACGCGAGTCTTGCCAGAGACATGCAGCGATTTCTCTATGGTGATATCCTCACCATCGGCGACGGAGAAATCCGCTGGCTCCTTCTCCTCTTTGTCGCCATTATGATATTTCAGGCCTGGGGGTTCAACCGCATGCTCTATATCGGCATCTCGCCGATCCTGGCCAAGGCGCACCGGTTGCGGGTCGCCGCCTACCAGTATACTTACGCGGCGCTCCTGTCACTGGTGGTGATCTTCTCGGTATGGGCTGTCGGTGTGCTGCTGGTAACCGCGCTGCTGATCGTACCGGCCGCAACTGCAAGAAATCTGACCCGCACGGCCGGCGGCATGTTCTGGTGGGCTCTCTTGGTCAGCGTCACCTCCGCCGTGGCGGGTCTCCTGGTCTCGGCCCAGCCGTGGGCCCGCACCGCCACCGGCGCCACGGTTATACTTTTCTCCTTCTGCTGGTTTGTCGTAAGCCTCATCGCCAATATTTTCTCAAAGGATCATTTTTCATGAGTTTAACCGCAACAAAAAATATGGGCACCGCACGGAAGACCGGCATTCCACGTTTTGGTATGCTGCTGGAACTGTCCTTCCTGATTGTTGCCGGAACCCTTCTGCTTGCAGCTCACAGTCAACAGAGTATCCAGTCACTTTCACTCATCTTTACCAGCATCATCCTCGAGGCCTTGCCCTTTATGCTCTTCGGTTCCATGGTCGGAGGGCTGGTGGAAATCTTTATCAGCCGTGAACGGATGACCGCCCTGTTGCCGAAAAAGCGTCCCTGGCTGTCGGTTTTTATCGCCGCCGGACTGGGGCTTGTCTTTCCGGTCTGCGAGTGCGCCGTGGTGCCGGTGGTAAGACGCTTGACCCGAAAGGGGTTGCCGGCGGGGGCGGCCATCGCCTATCTCCTTGGCGGTCCCATTGTCAATCCAATCGTGGTTGCCTCCACGGCGCTGGCCTATAAATTCGACGGCCTGATTGTGCTGTTGCGTTTAGGGGGGGGATATCTGATTGCCGTGGTCGTCGGTCTGGGTATGAGCCGGTTGTTCCATGCCGACCAGGCTTTCAGAGCCGACTTGCGCCCGTCGGAAACCCCCTCTTGTCACTGCAGCCAATCCCTCCTCGCTCCGCCGGAGGGGGATGTCCGGTTCCCGAACCTTGCGGAGGCTATCCCTCTTCCCTTTTTTCATGAGAAGAACGACGGATTTTCCTGTGGCTGCGGCCATGACCATGAGGACGCAGCCCTGGGAGGAAAACTTGCCGCCGCTTGCCGCCATGCGGCTAACGATTTTTTGTCAGTGGGCCATTTTCTGGTCATCGGCGCTTTCATCGCGGCCTTGGCCCAGACATACATTGACCGAAAATTTTTTTTAGGCTTTGCCGGATACTTCGGTCTCCCCTCAATACTCATGATGGCGCTCGCCATTCTCTTGAATCTTTGTTCCGAGGCCGACGCCTTTATCGCCGCTTCATTCCGGGGCCTGATGCCGTTACCGGCCCAGATGGCCTTTTTGCTGACCGGACCCATGTTCGACCTGAAGCTCCTGCTCATGTATCAAAGCCTCTTCCGCAAACGGACCATCGCGGTGCTATCGGTATTTATCCTGGTAGCGGTCCTTGCCGTGGCGCTCTTACTGGAATTGGTAATGGGAGGTGCCCTGCCATGAACTCCTTTTTTACGATACGGCAAGAGTGGTGGCGAACCGTCGTGTTCCTGCTTTGGATTATTGCCCTTGTTTTCCTTCTTCTTCATCAACGGTACACTATTTTCCTGCGGTCTGAATTCGGCATCCTGCTTGGCCTTGGCATAGTAACCCTGGCGTGTTTTCTGCTCAGCGGCAGTCTTGTTGCGAAGTCACGCCCGCTTGGTATGCTGGAGATGGTCCGCGGCTGTATTCTCATCCTGCCCCTCGCCTATATGCTCAACTCCGGAAAACAAGGACTTGATTCCAATGCCTTCCAGAATCGTTCCCTCGGCTTGCCTTCAGTAGCCATGAACACACCGACCGCTGTTTCACCGGGCACCGGTGAGGCTCCTGGCTTGGAGCAGTCAACTACCATGGGAGCCGATGTCGATACGGGAGCGGAAGAGAAAGTCCTCTCCGCACCGGCAGCCCCACAGGAAGAGGTATCGATGCTCGATATTTACATGAACCCCAAAAAATACAAAGGCAGGATAATTTCCGTAATCGGAATGTTTACCAAAAACAGGAAGGTTCAAAAAGACTTCGGGGAGAAGGCAATGGTTGTGTTTCGTTTTATGATTAACTGTTGCGCGGCTGACGCCATCCCTCTTGCGCTGATAATTCTGGAATCGGACCAGTCGGAATTTCCCGACAACACCTGGGTCAGGGTAAGAGGCGTTTTTGAGCTGGAAAAGAAAAACAAGGACTCCATCCCAGTTCTCAAACAGGCTTCTGTGGAAGAAACCAAAGCACCGGAGATACCATATATATTTTGACTATTGCGAGAGATTCCAGCGAATTGCCGTTTCCTTGGAAGACCTCCGCGCATCAAGGGGGAAATAATTCATTCTCCAGGGAAATCAAAAATCCGGGATTAATCTCAAAAATAGGCGTGCAGCTTGTTCTCTTCTGGTCAGCAACAAGCCCCACCGCGGTCTTCCTCATTTTCGTTCTTGCTGGCGGCGGGAGCGCAGTCAAAAGCGCCGAAATGGGTGGAGCGATCTCCGGTTATGGTGAAGTGAAACGCGTAGCGGGTCTCCGCAAGCATTGAGGCGGTGTTGCCGCAGACCAGCATGGGTTTGCCGGTGATGAGGCGATGGTGGTCGTCCAGGTCAAAGAAATGGGAAAAGTCGGCTATGGTGCCGTGGTAGGTTGCTGTCTGGCCATAGTCTTCACAGATGTCTTCCAGGCTTTTGAGTTTAAAGGCCCGGATCGTAACGGAATAAAAATCCACCATGCCGATTTTCATTTCGATTTCCGGGTTATTGAGGTTTATCCTGCGGCTGCAGGTCTGGCGAAAGTCGAGGCAGCCCAAATCTCGCAGGAGCCTGCGGAAATCCTCCCGGTACATGGCGCCGGCCAGGCATTCTCCATGCAAGACAGGATCGGCCTGAAACCGGACGGGGACCCGGCGACCGGCAAAGACATCGGTAAAGAACAGTTCCCCGCCCGGTTTCAAGACCCGGAAAATTTCTGAAAAAACATTTTTTTTATCCGGCGATAGGTTGATGACGCAGTTGGAGATCACCACGTCAATGGAGCCGTCGGCAATATCCAGGGCCTTGAGGTCTTCGATATACCCCTGCCTGAAATCAATGTTTGGTTTGGCAAACCCAAACGTCTTCATCTGGGAATCAATATTGCAGCGGGCAACCTCAAGCTGTTCTTCGGTCATATCCACCCCGATCACATACCCGGCAGGACCGACAAGCCGGGCGGCAAGAAAGGTGTCCCGGCCGAAGCCGCAGCCCAGATCGAGGATGGTGCTACCGTCCAGCAACGGCGGCAGGGGTGAGCCACAGCCATAAAACCTGTCGCAGATCTCGGGGTTAACCTCGGCAAGCGCGGCCCTTATGGCCGGGGTCTGATTCCCATCAGTGCAACAACAGGCATTTGCCTGAAGATCCTTGTTTCCCATGAGGATCTTTCCGTAATATTCCTGGAGTTGTTTTATTGTAAAGGTGTCAGTGGACATGTCTTCTCCTTCTGTTTTCAATGTTCAATCACAACATGAACAATTATTTTTTTTGGACAACATCGGTTCAAGAAACCGGACAAAAAGCAGTGACGCGGCGGAGCCGCCCACCAGCGGAGCCAGCACGTAAATGGTAATGAAGCCATACTGGTCATCCGGAAGGGCGGCGCGATCCCAGCCGGCAAGCCAGGCAAAGAGCCGGGGACCAAGGTCCCGGGCCGGGTTAAGGCCTGCCTGGGTAAGCGGCGCCACCACGCAGATTATCGCGGCCACGGTAATCCCGATAAAGAGCGGCGCCAGAGCGTCATCGGGGCGGCCGACATTGCAGCCCTCTGTCAGGGCAAAAATCATGATCACCAATAGAAAGGTGCCGGCCGCCTCGGCGCCAAAGGCGTTCCAAAACGAGACCACCGCCACGCTGCCGGCGCCGGGATTCGGATAAAATTCCCCGAACATCATGGCGGTTTGCACCGATTCCGGGGTTCCCCGAACAATGCCATGCACGGCTTCGTAGGCAAGGATTGAGCCGGAAAACAAGGCGTAAAGTAGTGCGGCAGCCAGAAAGGCCCCAATGAACTGAGCGCCGACATAAACCGGCAGCCTGCGGGCCGACATCCTGCGACCAAGCACCATGGCCACACTCACCGC
Organism: Pseudomonadota bacterium; assembly: GCA_018816555.1. GTDB lineage: Bacteria > Desulfobacterota > Desulfobulbia > Desulfobulbales > SURF-16 > SURF-16. The sequence continues at coordinate 26,650 of JAHIVT010000024.1, read as the reverse complement.
TGGATTGAGATGCGCGCAGGAAAGATGACGGGTGGCGTAAATGGCCAGCATCACCCCCATACCCCAAACCGCCGCAACCTGAAAAAGACCGGCGTGGGCAGAGAAAAGCACCGTTACCGCAACCGAGCCGCAACCGAAAAAGACCAGAATAAAGGTGCCGATCAATTCCCCGAAAAATTCATGTGTATATTGCATTTGATCTCCAGTTAAAATTTCAGTTCACAACAACCCAGGTTGATGGCATCGCCCTTTTCAGAGGCTACGCCGGGCGCCAGTTGATAGAGGACCCCCTTGCCGGATCGCTCCGCGATCACGAGCCCCATCCGACGTAAGATCTTTAAATGGTGGGAAAACAAGGTTTGCTCCACCCCCAACGCTGCATTCAATTCCTGCACATATTGCGGCCCATGCATAAGTTGCAGGAGCACCGCAAGCCTGGTTTGATCCGCAAGGGCCTTTAATAATTCCGGGCACGATTTACCGTTTCTTCCTGTCAGCATTTTTTATCCTTCCTCAGTAAGTTATGAAAGACATTTAATATGAAAAAAAATTCATGTCAATAGTACTCCTTGCAGTGCGACCTTGCCAGACCGCACTGTAACAGCCTCATTCTATGCCTTTTTTTTAAATGGGATGGCATATAAAAAATGTGAGGGTGGCTAACCATTTTCGAACAACACTTTTATATTGCAGGAATTTTTAATTTTTATTATGTGTTACTTTTTAAATAATCGTAACATTATAAGCAGAATAAATTATGAAAAGTAACACTGGACCAATAAGCATCATCTCAGAACATTGTCTTTCGGCAGACGAGAATGCAATCCTTGCCCTACTGGTATGCGCCGTTGATCCAAAAATCGGCGGAGTCCTTCTTTTCGGCCATGAAGAGACGGCAAATGAAGCTGCGGTCAAATGTCTGGCAGCTCTGCTACCCCCTTTGATTGAAAAGAGGTGTTGCCGTCCAGGGCGGGGTGGTTTTACAGGAGGCGCCGGCCATCGCGCTGGTGGTCGTCATTTTTTAATAAAGCCTCGCCCACTGGTAACCGTTCCGGCTGATTGCCGAGCAGAAAATCGTTATGGTGATCATGAAGAATCGGTTCATGCGCGGGTTTGTCCTGATTTTTGTCCTAACTTGCTTGCAGCAGTTGACCAAGGCGTACTTTATGTGCCGCAAATCAATCGTCTTGGAGCAGATCTTCGGGAAAAGATCTTCGCCGCTTTCCGCGAACGACTGGTGCATGTTGAAGGGGATGAATGGCCAACCTCATTTCTTCTTATTGCTTCCGTCGATTCCGAGGCTCATGGTTTGACCCGCCGGGAGCTCGACTGTTTTGGCCTGTATGCCAACAGAGCGGAAAGTCCCGCGGAGGATTCATGTTGCAGAAACAGGCAGGACCACTCTGCGCCGATGTCATGGTTAGGCGAAAATCCTTATGGGCTGCTACCTGCGGCAAATAAGTTGCTCCCCGCTGTACAGGTTCCCGGGCACATTCAAGAACGGCTTGCGGCTTTTTCCGGTTCGAATGAAGACGATCCCCAGAAATTGAGAAGCAAACTGCAAACGGCGGCCTGTGCCTTGGCGGCCCTGTGTGGAAGAAAAATGGTTAGCGGAAAAGATCTCGACAGATCAGCAAAGATGATTCTACAGACACCTCCACAACAGATTGATTTTGTTATCAAGTGTTAAATTTTTCAATTCCGGATACTCATGTACCCCGAGACCATTGAGCTGTTTTTGAAAAGCAAGTTGAACAGAGGAGACAAGCTATGCTGGTACCAATTGAATTATACGGTTTGACCCAGAGAATGGGGCATCTGAGCCCTGATCTCGCCATCGGCTGGCAGATAGGCAAGTATGTGCATGAATTCTTCGACGGTCTGCAGGAAGTGAGAATAGCAGTGGCCGCGGAAGGTGATGCCGCCTTTGCCCTGTCCTATCTGTCCCGTGAACATGGCTGTTACGGTCAGGTCACCGTGACGGAAACACCGCGGCCATGGGATTTTCTCTTCTATCACGCCGTTACCGGCACGGCGCTTCATTTTACCCTGATCCGAAAGCATATTGTTCTGTCGCAGGGGTTGCGATCTCTGGAGCCGCATCTTGCCATGGATAAACCTGCGGTGGTGGAAATATATCGAACCGGGCTTGACCTGCTGGTCGAGTCGATTCTCAAACGCCCGGTGGACAGCTTCTGCAAGATCCGCCAGATACGTTGCCGCCCTCTTCTGCAAACTGCGGAGAATAACAGTACTATCCGGTGCTGTCGATGCGGGAAATCGTCTTTCGTCCAGAATGCCTGGGACATTGAAGGACAAATATGCTGTCAAACCTGTTCCGGTCTGGAACCCGCCTGGTTCATGTATCATTAACGGAAATGCAACAGGAATCAAGAATGAACAATTCAATGAATAAGACAAGGAAGTCCTCCCATGGGCAGTCCCCACCCACATTTAGTAATGCCGTGGACAGAATCAGTGACCGCGAAATGTCCATGTGTTTGTTCGGTTCAGGTGGGACCTGTTGCCGCAACTGTAACATGGGCCCATGCCAGATCATTGATGGTGTGCAGGATTTAATCGGGGTCTGCGGGGCCACTGCCGACACGGTAGCGGCCAGAAATTTCGCCAGAATCGTTGGCGCCGGTGTTTCCAGGCAGGTGGAGGAGGCCAGAGAGATGGTCCGGGCGTTAAGGGCAACGGTCCGGGGAGAATCACCCTTCATGATTCATGACCAGCCGCGGCTTGTTGAACTGGCCCGGCTTTTTGAACTGGATCACGTGGGGCTGGACAAAAATGAGCTGGTCCAGGCTGTGGGTGAAAGACTGCTGGCCGAGTTCGGTAACCAAGAAGATGAGCTGGCGCTGTTGAAGTTTGTCCCGGAAAAACGTCGCCGGATCTGGCGCGAATTGGGCGTAAGCCCCCGGGGGCTTGACCGGGAAGTGGTGGAACTTATGCACCGGACCCATATGGGAGTTGATCAGGAGTACGTTAATATCCTCCGCCAGACCAGCCGTTGCGCACTGGCCGACGGCTGGGGCGCTTCCCGAGTCTTCGGCCTGCTTAATGATATCATGTTTCCCGCCCCGCCCCCGGCGAGCGCCAGGGAGGGGTGCCTGCGAAACGACAAGATCAACATCCTGATCTACAGCCAGAGTCCCCTGGCCTTGGAGGCGCTGCTTAACGGGCTTGACGACCCCGGCGTCAAATCCTCCCTGGGAAATTCACGGGCCCGAGGAATCAATCTGATCTCCGGCGCCATCGGCGAACAGGAAAGCATGGTGCAGAGCGGCGCCGTCGATGTCCTGGTGGTCGGTGGTTCGTGCGTCATGCCTGCCGCCTGCAAGGCTGCCCGGTTATTTCACACACGAATCGTTTCCGTCGGTAATTCCATAAAAATGGCCGGGGCGGAGCATTTCGAACTGACAGGTCCCGGGGGGCTGGAAAACGCCAGGGCCATCCTTATGATGGGCATTGCCGCCTTTGCCAAAAGGGCGAAGAAAGAAATGGACGAGGCGGTCGAGGCCGTGAAGACAACCATGCGCCGGCATGACTCCATTGACGCAAGGGGGCTTGCCCGGCAGATAAAAACAGGTGCCGTGCGCGGTATCGTTTTTCTGATCGGTTGCGATAATTATCGAGTCCATGGCGACGGACATCTCGACCTGGCCGAGGCACTGCTTTCACACGATATTCTGGTCATGGCCGGCGGCTGCGTCTCTGAATCCCTGGCCCGGGCTGGAATGATGCAGGGAGACGACGTGTGGGCCAAGGCTGGCTCATTACTGACAGCCGCCTGCCGCGAACTCGGGATCAATCCGGTTTTGTCGCTGGGGCAATGCACGGAAAGCAACCGCCTGCTGACCATCGCCTCGTCTTTGATCGAAGAGGGGTTGGGGAATGACTTCGCGGATCTGCCCCTGGTCGTGGCCTCGGCTTCCTGGACCAGCGAGAAGATCGTCGCTACCGGGCAGTGCATGGTGGCAAGCGGCATTACCACTTTTTTCCCCAATCTGCCGGTCAGAGGGTCCAAGCCGATGATTGAATACCTTTTGGATAAATGCAGGGTTGATTATGGCGCCAACTGGGTGTTGGAGGAAGATCACCGGAAGCTCGCCAAGGCTGTTGTTTCGCATCTGGATGGAAAACGGGCAGTGCTCGACAGATAAACAAGGGGAAGACGGGCAAGTTCCGGATTATTACAGCATTGCCATCACTGCAACGGCACCACTCATAGACCCAAGCATGAACCGTGCATCGACAGGCCGTACGAACACGGAAATCATGTTCATGCGGACAGGGAATGAACCGCTTGCGGAAGGCGGCAGACAAACTGAAAAAGGAAGGATTTCATTTCATGGAAAAGAAAACAAGCATCGAAAAACTGAGGGTGCTGTTGCCGCATTGGGTAGATCACAATCACCAGCACAGTGAAGAGTTCCGCAATTGGGCCGCGCAAGTCAGAGAGGAAGGGCATCCTGATCTGGCTGAGCTGCTCGATCAGGCGATTGGCAGTATGGCGACCACTGATGGCATTCTGGAGCAAGCCCTGAGCGCCATCGGCGGTCCGGATGCCAGCCGTCATCATCACCACCATCACCACGATTGATTCGTGGTGTGAAGGCTGCATATGACCAGCCCCTTCCCTTGTCCGACTGTTGAGGGACTCGCGGCATATCCTGCGCTATCGCCTGCGGGCTTTCGGACACACAGTAAGGACTATTCATGTACATTATTACCGGTGGCGCCGGCTTTATCGGCAGCAACATGGTCAAGGCGCTGAACCGGCGCGGCATCACCGATATTCTGGTGGTGGATGATCTCAAGCAAGGGCAAAAGTTCAGGAACCTGGCCGGCTGCGACATCGCGGACTACCTGGACCGGCACGACTTCCTTGCCCGGCTGCGAACCGGCTGGCAGCCGGGGGCAAAGGTCGAGGCCCTGGTGCATGAGGGCGCCTGTTCGGCCACCACCGAGTGGGACGGCGAGTTCATCATGGCCAACAACTACGAATACTCCAAGGAACTGCTGCACTGGTGCCAGGCCCGTGCCGTGCCGTTCATCTATGCCTCCTCCGCCTCGGTGTATGGCATGGGGCCGGTGTTCAAGGAGGAGCGGCAGTATGAACACCCTATCAACATGTATGCCTTTTCCAAATTCCAGTTCGACCAGTACGTACGCCGCTGCTGGGCTTCACTGACCAGCCAGGTGGCTGGACTCCGCTATTTCAATGTCTACGGCCCGCGCGAACAGCATAAGGGCGCCATGGCCAGCGTGGCCTTCCACTTCCACAACCAGTTGCTTGCGGGCGGCAGGCTCAGGCTGTTCCAGGGCTCGGACGGCTACGGCGATGGTGAACAACGGCGCGATTTCGTCCATGTTGACGATACCGTGGCGGTGAAATTGTGGCTGCTTGATAATCCAGGCGTGTCAGGCATCTTCAACGTGGGCACCGGCCTGGCCCAAAGCTTTAATCAAGTGGCGCAGGCGGTCATCGCCTATCACGGCCGCGGGGAAATCGACTACATTCCCTTTCCCGAGCATCTGAAAGGCAGCTACCAGAGCTTTACCCAAGCAGATATCAGCAGACTGCGCGAGGCCGGTTATACTGCGGCATTCATGCCGGTGGAGGAGGGGGTGCCCACGTATCTGTCCTGGCTGCAGGAGAATCGCGCCTGACGGGAAACGCTTTGCGTACAAATGATGGTTTTGCGGCGGGGAAACAAGCAGATGAACGATGATCGCTTTGGAAATAACAAACCGTCCGATGGCATAATTTGCCCAGCAGCGCCTGGTCGTGGCTGATGACGAGCAGGCCAAGCTCCCGGCTCCGGGCTATATCCAGCACAGTCCGCCAGATGCTTGCCTGGGTGAGGGCGTCGAGCATGGAGGTCATCTCATCGCAGAGAAGATAGCGGGTGCGCGGCGCGAGTGCGCGCACCAGACAGATACGCTGCAGTTCGCCGCCGGAAAGTTCGTGGGGGTAACGGGCAAGCCACGATGGTTCAATGCCGAGGTCCCGCAGCAGCGCGGCATCCGGCGGCCCGGCCTCTGCCAGAATATCCCCCGCCTTCCAGCGGGGGTTGACGGCCAGTTCCGGGTGTTGAAAAAGGAGCTGGACCGGGCAATGGCCCGATTCGGGCAGGGGCCGTCCGTCTACCATCACGCTTCCTCTACCGGGGGGCAGATAGCCGGCCAGCAGCTTTGCCAGGGTGGATTTTCCCCGGCCGCTTGGGCCGGAAAGGCCGACAATCTCCCCCGGAGTTATCCGCAGATCAAGATCATTAAATAGCCAGGAATGCTGCTTTCCATATCTGTACGCGAGGTTTCTGGCCTCAAGCATGGTGACACCTTACCCATCCTTCGCCTGCCTGCTTCAATTCGGGGACGCTTTGGCCGCAGACGGCATCCTGGTCATTACAGCAGAGACGGAAAGGACAGCCGCCAGTATCGGATGTCCTTTCGATGGGCTTCATGGTGCCGATAAAACTGTTGGTAGGCAGGGCAGCCCAGAGAGCCCTGGTATAGGGGTGGCGAAGATGGCCAAGGCCTTTGAAATCATCCGCTCTGGCCACTTCCACGGTGGTACCGGCACAGAATACCGTTACCATATCGGCGACTTGCAGGGCTGTTTCAATATCGTGGGTGATCAGCAGTACGGCCTTGCCGGTGTTTGCCAGTTCGCGCAGATGGCCGAGGGCCTCCCTGGCTGTGATCGGATCAAGACCACTGGTGGGTTCGTCCGCCAGGATCAAGTCCGCCATGCCCACTGTGGCGGTGGCGGTGAGCACCCGGCGGGCCATGCCCCCTGAGAGCTGAAATGGAAACCAGGCCGCAACCTTTTTCTGGAGAAGGTAGCGGGCAAAAGCACGGCTGACAGTGGCCGGCACATCCTTTTGGTTGATGCCGCTCAGCCGCGCAGCCCGGGCTACCTGTACCCCTACCCGCAGAAGCGGGTTCAGATAGGTGACCGATTGGGGAATCAGAGCAATCTCCCGCCCCCTTATGGCTGACTGCCGTTCAGGAGTCAACGGCTGCCCTTTGAAAAATACTCTCCCTTCGATCCGGGCGTTGCGAGGCAGGATACCCAGCAGGGCGTGAGCCAGCAGACTCTTCCCGGCCCCCGATTGGCCGATCACAGCCATGACTTGTCCAGTTGAGACCGACAGATCGAGACTCCGGACGATACAGACCTCTTTTTTCTTGAGACCGAAGGTGTAACGGGTGAACCGTATGGAAAGATTTTGTATATCAAGCATGGAGCTTTCCTATTCGCGCAGGGTTTTTGGGTCCAGCAGCGCCCTGACATTATTCCCGAGGACGTCAAATGCCATGACCGAAAGGACAAGCGTCAGCCCCGGAGCCACGGCCAGCCACCACATTCCCGTTGAGAGATAACGCATGGATTCCGCCAGCAGTGTTCCTATTTCCGGCGTATGCGGCGACATGCCGAAACCAAGGAATGTCAGTCCGGCCGCATGCAGGATGGCATGAGGGAAAAGGAGCAGCAGCCCCACCAGGAACTGCGGCGCCACATGGGGCAGCAGATGGTGCCGCGCAATCCAGGCGGAACTTCTGCCCAGCCGGCGGGAGAGCTTAATGTAATCGGAGGTTCGGAGCTGCATAACCTCGGCCCGGATAACCCGAGTGAGAGCAGGCCAATGCGAGGCGGCAACAGCGATGATAACCCCTTTGGCCCCGCCGCCGCAGGCAAAGGATATCAGGATAAGCAGAACCAGATGCGGGGTGGCCATTCCCACATCGCATAACCAGGTTACCACAACGTCAACGAGCCTGCCCATGGTGGCGGCCGCCAGACCGAAGACCAGGGCGATGCTCGCGGAGCAGGTAGCGGCTGCCAGGCCGATCTCCAGGCTGATGCGGAGCCCCTTAAGGGTTCTGGCGAACATGTCCCTGCCCAGCCAGTCTGTCCCGAATGGCCGATCCCAGCCAGGGGGCAGTTTCCGCAGAGGCAGATTGGTCGTCTGACCCTGCTCGCCATACAGCCAGGCGCCGAGAAAAATTCCGGAGAAGAGAAGGAGACAGCCGAAGATGACCATCATGGTGCGTGTTCTGAGGTCAAGAACCAAAAAATTGGTCATCATGAGAAGCCCCCTGCTGTTTTCCTGAGTCGCGGATCCACCAGATAATAGATGAGATCGGCCACGAAATTGCCGGTAAAGACAAATATCGTGCTGAAGAGGACAATTCCCAGAAGAAGGGGGATGTCGCCCCGAATACCTGCCTCGACGGTGGTTCGCCCCAGTCCCGGATAGGCGAAGACCTGCTCTGCCAGCACGGCGCCGCCGAATAGTTCCCCCAGGGAGGCGAACTGCAGGGTAACGGCGGGCAATGCCACATTGCGCAGGGCGCGCCGGCAGACGATCCCGCCGGGTGATTCCCCCTGGGCCCGGGCAAAAACGGCGTAATCACTCCGCATGGCCTCGATAGTCTTTTCACGGGTATGAAGAGTGATCTGGGCGATGCCGATCAGGGACAAGGTTACGGCCGGCAGCAGCAGATGATGCAGCCGTTGCCAGAGTGTTGCCTGTTCGGCGCTCAATCCAGGGGGCCAGGCACAGCAGACCGGCGTCCAGCCCAAGTAAACGGAGAAGAGCATCAGCAGGATCATGCCGACCCAGAAGGTGGGCGTGGAGGCCATGGTATAGGCATAGAGCCTGATCAGCCGGTCCGCCGGGCTCTCCTCCCAGGCCCCGGCGATGAGCCCCAGGGCAAAGCCGAGCAGGCCGGAAAAACACCAGGCCAGGACCATGAGCCACAACGAGGTGACAAAGCGCTTGGCGATGACGGCAGTGACCGGTTCGTTAAAAATGGTGGAAACGCCGAAATCCCCCTTGGCCAGTTGCGCGGCCCATCTGCCGAAGCGTTCCAGGGGTGGTCGGTCAAGGCCCCAGCGGGCAATGATCATCTGCCGCTGCTCCGGCGAAATCTTCATGACCGCCGCCCCCACGTAAGCGTCCACCGGGTCAATGGGTGAGCGGCTCACCAGTACAAAGGAGAGGGTTGCCACCGCTGCAACGAGCAGGACAAGCCGGAGGGTCTTGGCGAACAGGAATTTCGTCAGCTGCAGGGGCATATCAGTTGCAGGTCCACTGCCATTCGTTGATATTGGCGGTGATGGGCCAGCCGTGGCCGTGGGGTTCCATCTGCGATCTGCCCACATCCAGGCACTGGTTGATGAAATAGGTGTGGTCCAGGTTGACCAGCCAGGCCCACGGGGCATCGCCTGCCATGCTCAATCCCGTCCGCCCGTCCCACTGGGCCTTCTGCCACAGCGGGATGGAGTCGGCAAAGGAGGCGGCCGCCCTGGCCTGCTCAAGATAGCGGTCCACCACGGCATTGGTGTAAAAACCGCCGTTCCAGTAGGACGGCTCGGCTCCCGGACTGTGATAGAGCTTGTACATCTCCAGCGGGCTGTGGCCGCCGAAGCCGAAGACCACCACATTGCTGTGCACCAGCTCGTTTTTGATGCGATCCCAGTTCTCCCCCCTGGGTACGGCCCGGATGCCCACCGGGCGCAGCATGTCGGCCACGGCCAAGGACAGCCCCTGGCGCAGACTGTCCGTGGCATTGTAGACAATGGTGAACTCAGCCTTGACGCCGTCTTTTTCCCGCACCCCGTCACCATCACGATCCAGCCAGCCGGCCTCGGCCAGAATGGCCCCGGCCTTTTCAGCATCATTGTCCCTGAAGCGGATCGTCGGGTTGTCCCAGGGCAGATCATCCACCGCCCCGAAAGCAGGCCGGCCGAATCCTTCCAGTACGCCATCCACCAGGGCCTGCCGGTTGATGGCGAAGTTGACCGCCCGGCGGATGGCCACATCGGCGGTGACGTCGTTGCCCACGGCCAGCCCGCGCGGGGTTTTAACGCCGGTATCCGGCACGCAGGGGAACATCAAACCCCGGTTGTCCACGCTTTTCACCACATGCAGCTTCATGCCGGGGATCGCCTGGGCGGCCAGGCTTGAGGGAACGGCCAGCACATCGACCCTTCCCGCTTTGGCTGCTGCCAGCGCCGCATCCTCGCCGCTAAAGAGAAAGATGAGCCGTTTGATGGCCGGCTGCCGCCCGTAGTAATAGGGGTTGGCCTCGACAATCATCTGCTGGCCCTCATCCCAGCGTACCAGCCGGTATGGCCCGGAGCCGACAGGACCTCGGCCGTAGCCCTGGCCGTGCAGTTTTTCCGGCACAATGCCAAGGGTGATGAGATAATTGATAAAGGTGATGTCTGGCTGCTTGAGGTGGAGCTGTACCGTGATGTCGTCCACCGCCTCCGCCCTGCCGAGATTGGCGAGGTCGAGCACGCCGCCGGCCGCGGCGGCCGTATTGAAGGTATAGGCCACATCCCGGGCGGTAAGCGGCGAGCCGTCGGAAAAGACCACATCCGGCCGGATGGTGACGGTCCAGGTCAGCCGGTTCTCCGCCAATTTCCACTCCGTTGCCAGATCGGGCACGATGTTGAGGTCCGCATCGCGCCTGAGCAGGGTGCTGTGGAACAGGGGGTTGCCGTAACTGCCCCAGCCCAGGGTGGGGTCATAACCTTCCGGGTTTTCCCCGCCCACGGCCAGGGTGAGCGCCGGGGGCATGGAGCGGGATTCCTGCTGCTGCCGGCCGCAGCCAGGGGCGGCAAGCAGCAGCAGACAGAGAACCGCGCCGGTGAGATAGCGAATGTTATACATAAAACTCACCTACATCTCCAGGGTCAGCCGCAGCCAGTATGTCCGGGGCGGGCTTACTGCATAGAGATTCGTGGGGCTCAGACTGCTATAGAATATGACGGCCTCGCTGTAGTGTTCGTCAAAAAGGTTGTCGATATCCAGCCCAGCCCGCCATTTTGTGCCATTTTTTGTCTTGTCGCCATAGCTGATGCTGAAATCGGTCACATCGTAACCATCATAGCTGTGGAGGTTTGTACTTTCGGTATAGTAACTGCCCACATGTTGCCATTTAATCTGGGTGTTGACACCGGATGCGGCCAGATAACGTACTCCCAGGTTGGAGGTGTAATCCGGCACTCCTTTAACCTCTTTCCCCACCAGTGTGGGGTCGTTATTCTTTATGACTTCCGTATCGGTGACCGTAAGATCACCGAACACCTCAAAGCCATCAACCCATGGCCTGAGCACCCCGGAGAGCTCCAGACCTTCACGCCGGGTTTCGCCAAGTGCCTCATAAAGGCCGGAACCAGACCAAGTCTCCTGGATTTCATCCAGATTATCAATGCGGAAGACCGCCAGGTCACCGGTAAACATCCTGGAGGGCGCAAAGTTGAGGCCTGCTTCATATTGGTTGATGGTCTGGGGCTCACTGCCGATGGCGCTATTGTATTTGTCCGCGTCTGCCGGAAGGGCAAAGCCCTGGGTAAAGCTTGCCCGGAAGTCCAGGGTCTTGAGCAGTTCGCTGTGGAAACCGACTTTGGGACTCAGATGCGAATAATCGTTCATCCCATTGGAGAAAGGCGTGGAGCCAGGGTCATTGTTGGTATAGTCACCACCGAAAGTGTCGTAACGAAAACCAAGCCAGGGTTTGAAAAGAGGATGAAGGGCATAATCGGCCTGGCCGAAAAGAGACAAGGTATCGATAACGAAATTACGATCAGTAATCTGCGAAGTACGGACCCGGTTTGCGGTATTATAGTCAAGTGTGTCAGTATCTTCATGAAAATACTCGATGCCGGCAACGCCGTTCACATCCCTGCCAGCGTATTCCCCTTCATAATTATAGCTCGTCCCGGCACCATAAACAGAACGGTCATTATGTTTTTCCTTTTGGCCTCCCGCGGCAATACCCATCTTTTGAAAACGGGTGAAATCCTGCTGTGTCGCATAGGTCCAGGCAAGCAGACGGCTGGTGCTGGTCAGATCATAGCCCAGGTCGAGCCGCTGGGTGGTGAAGGTCTTGTCGCCGCCGTCATCCTCGGCATTGATCGCCTGGTGGCGGGAGGCGTCCTCGTCGTCGAACTGGTATTCGGGGATATAGCCCGGCGCATCCCACTCGGAGCGGTGCACCCGCATGGAAACGGCGGTGTCGAGCCTGGGCGTGGTCTGCCAGCCGAAACGGGTGCTGAAATTGCCACGCTGCCACGATGAGTTATCCTGGTAGCCGTCGGTTGTGGCAAACTGCAGAGCGGTGTTATTATGGATGGTGTCGGTTATGGCATGGCCGAAAACGGACTGGAGATCATAGGTGTCATAGGAGCCGCCGATGGCCTGGAATATATTGTATTCTCCGCTTTTTCTTGTGTTGAAGGAGATGGCCCCGCCCCTGGCGAAATTGCCGAACAATGGGGAAGAGGGGCCTTTAAAAACATCGACATGGTCAATTTCAAGCGGAATAATGACATTCATGTCCGCATAGCCATCGGCGTGGGATTGTCCTTCATTGAGAGGTATACCGTCGATGGCGATGGCGGCATCTCCGCCATGGCCGCAGTTACTGTAACCACGCATCTCAAATTCATTGGCAACGCCACCCTGGTTGTAATTGTGGATCTCGATGCCCGGCACAAGTTCCAGTAACTGTTCCGGACGCAGCAGTTTGAGTTCGTCAATGGCCGTTGCGTCGATGACATTGACGGTGATGGGCTCACTTGCCGCAGAAATCGCCTCGCCCTTGACCGTGATGGTGTCGAGCACCACATCATCACCCGCCTGCACGGTCAGCGGCATGACCACCCCGGTGGCGGCCAGCCCGGCCAGCAGCCATCTTTCCTTTCTCCTCAGTTTCATTTCCTTTCTCTCCTTTTTTTGGCGATGTAATGTTTAAATACTCAAACGATTAAAAATCTGGCCATGCCATGTCTTGATATTCAGCGCAGCCATCATCCCTCATCCTTGTTCGCAACCAGTTGAAACTGGATGGTGAGGAGGGCGGAGCTGGCAACCGGGGTATCATGCACCATGGCCGGGCGATAGCTCGATGCCCGGACCGCGTTGAGCGAGGCCTCGTCGAACGCCGGGCCGCCGCTCTCCACAATATTCGCTTCGGCGAGACTTCCCCGCTCGTCGATGGTGAGGCGGAGCACCACCTTGCCCTGCCGTCCCATGCGCCTCGCCTGCCGCGGGTATTCTGGGGGAACGCGTTTGGCGAACGCCGGGCCCGAGTCTTGTCCAAAGGGGACATCGCGCAGGGGGGCTGGCGCTGCCTGAATGGCCGTTGGGCCGGGAGGGCCGGCTGCTTTGGCGTCGGCGGGTGGTGTCGGCGGCCCCGGGGCCGCTGCTGCTGCGCTTGCCGGAGGCGCCTCTTCGTCCGCCGGTCCCTTCGCGGCGAGAAGAGGGGCCACAGTCTGCAGTTTGTCATGCACCAGTGGCTTTTCCTCGGGAAGATCCGGCTGGGTGACTATGGTCCTTTTTACCAATGACCGGGCCGGAGGCTTGACCGGTTTTGGTTTTTCCACTACCGGCGGCGGCGTTGGCCGGGGGAGCGGCTTTTCTGCAGGCGTGGAGGTTAGGGCCGCCATCGGTTCAGCAGGTGCTGAAACCGCGGGCGGCGCCGCCGCAAAGCAGAAATCGAGTTCCAGGGCTGGCTTCTCCGCCATCCTCGGATGGGGCATGGCGAAAACTGACGCCATGAAAATCCCATGGAGCAGAAGGGAGATGAGATTGGCCTCGGCCTGTCTGGTCATGGCCGTTCCTCGGTCTGCAGACTGACCCGCCGGAATCCGGCGTTCTTGATCGCCTCCATCACCTCGACAAAGCCTTGAAGCGGCAGTGTCCGGTCGGCGCGGACCAGGATCGGCATCTCCCTGGGCAGCTCAGCCAGGCTGAAGACCAATCCGGCGATTTCCACCTCTTTGGCGTTAAAAAAAATCCTGCCGTTCCGATCGATGTCTATGGTCTGACTCTTGATGGTCTCGGTTTCCCCGGCGCCGGCCCGGGGCAGATCCACCGGGATCACGCCCCGGGCGATGAAGGTCGAGGTGGTGAGCACGATGACCAGCAGCACCAGCATGATGTCGATAAAGGGGATAACGTTGATGGTGTCGAAGGTCTTATCCTCCATGACGGCTCTCCCACTCCAGCATGATTTCCCTGGCCTTGCGCATGAGGAGGTTGTACATGGTGATGGCCGGGATGGCGACAAGGAGCCCCACGGCGGTTGCTTTCAACGCCAGCGCCAGTCCAGTCATGATCTTGCCGGTGTCCATCATGCCGTCCCGGCCCATGACATAAAAGGTTTGCATGATGCCGAGCACGGTGCCAAGCAGCCCGATATAGGGGGCGTTGCTGCCGATGGTGGCGATGAAGTGCATCTTCCTGGTGAGCGCCAGCTCCAGATCTTTCTTGTTCTTGAATGCCCCGGCGTCGCATTCCTTCAGATACCGGTACCGCTCGATGCCCACGGCCACGGCAACAGCCGAGAGCACGATGAGCAAGCCAATGATGCCGTAGTCGACGGCAGCCTGAAGCCATTCCATGATTCAAATCTCCTGTAGTGGTTTTACCGTTCAAGAATGACGATTCCCAGGTAATGACCGCCATCAGAAATCCTTTTCCGTTGCCCGGCTGAGCCGCTCGGCGTCGGCCGTCTGTCTTGACCACCACCAGCCTGTTGCTGTGCCGGGCAGGCATCTCCTGCAGCCAGTCAATGTGCCGGCCTTCCTCATGTTCTCAATTACGTCGCTTGTGAGAAATCGCTGCACGATCGGGCGGAACAGAAAAGCGAAAACGAAAATATTCCAAATAAACGAGTTGTTATGGGTAACACGAAAAATAGAACAGTAACACTATAATAGGCGGGAATATTTTTCAAGGATTATGTAGCACGAAAATAAAAAAAGTGTGATTGTTGCGGCGGGGGCGGAAACAGGGAGGCAACCTTCAACATTTCAGCTTATGGTAGTCTCAGAAAACGGATCGCGGGGCCCGCTATGGGAAATATATCTCTTATATTTCAGGTGGTTGGCACATCGCCAGATGAGAACCTGCCATCCAAGCAAGCCATACGTCAACTCTAACGTGCTATAACTTCCGTTTTCTGAGACGCTCGACTATGTCGATTCCCTGCTTTTCAGAAGCGCCATGACAACTGCAAAAGGGAATTCCCATTTTCTTTTCCCATTATCAGCCAACGGAATGGTCAACAGTGACCGTATTTTGTATTGACTTTTTGTTGCCATACCACATATAGTGTTTTTGTCGGTTCGCCGCCTGGGTTTTCCGGGGGGTGAGGCAAGAGGGAATCCGGTGCAAGTCCGGAACTGTCCCGCAGCGGTAATCAGGAACGAACGCCACATCAGGCACTGGTCAATGACTGGGAAGCCGTGGTCAGTAGGATTTTGGTCAGTGCCTGGGAGTCCGAAGACCTGCCGATGCCATGGTTGAAAATTCCATGGGCCACCCACTTTTATAACTCACATCCCCGCGTGGAAAGGAGAGAGTGATGCCCCAGTCATCTGTAGTCGTCTCTGAAGCCCTGTTTGCCTCTATAAAAAAACGTGATCAACGCCTGGTACCCTTTGAGGCCACGAAGATCAGCAAGGCCATCCTGAAGGCTGGCAGGGCCAGCGGCGAATTTGAGGAGCCTGAGGCCCGGCGCCTCACGATTCGTGTCTTGACCCTGGCCCAGAATCTCTTTGGGCCTGAGCCCCCCAACGTAGAGGATATCCAGGACCTGGTGGAGGAGGTGCTGCTCTCCTCTCCCTATAAGAAGACGGCTAAGGCCTATATCATCTACCGCGATCAGCATGCCCGCATTCGGGCCATGGTGGCCAAGGCCGATGTCGATATGATTGACAACTATCTCCAGCGCCTGGACTGGCAGGTTCAGGAAAACTCCAATATGGCCTACTCCCTCCAGGGCCTCAATAACTACATCGCAAGCTCTGTGAGCAAGACGTACTGGCTTAACAAGATTTACAGTCCTGAGGTGCGCCGGGCTCATGAGGAGGGCGACCTCCACATCCACGACCTGGGTTTGCTCTCTGTCTATTGTGTGGGTTGGGATCTCCAGGACCTCCTGCGCACCGGTTTCACAGGTGCGCCTGGCAAGGCGGAATCAGCCCCGGCCCGTCATTTCAGAAGTGCCCTGGGCCAGGTAGTCAATTTTTTTTACACCCTGCAGGGTGAGGCGGCCGGGGCTCAGGCCTTTTCCAGCTTTGATACCCTGCTGGCCCCCTACATCAGATATGACAACCTCAACTTTCGGGAGGTTAAGCAGGCCCTCCAAGAGTTTATCTTCAACCTCAACGTTCCCACCAGGGTTGGTTTCCAGACCCCTTTTACCAACCTGACCATGGATCTGCAGGCGCCGGCGGCCTATCGCGATCAGCCGGTACTCATAGGTGGCGAGGAGCAGGGCCAGGTGTACGGCGATTATCAGGCAGAGATGGATATTTTCAATGTTGCCTTCCTGGAGGTACTGAGTGAGGGCGATGCCAAGGGTCGTGTCTTTACCTTTCCCATCCCCACCTATAATATCACCGCTGATTTCGACTGGGATACCGAGGGCCTTGCCAAGCTCTGGGAGGTGACAGCCCGTTACGGCATCCCCTATTTCGCCAATTTCGTTAATTCCGATATGAGCCCGGATGATGCCCGCTCCATGTGCTGCCGTTTGCGTCTTGACACCAGGCAGCTGGAAAAAAGGGGGGGCGGTCTCTTTGGCGCCAACCCCCTCACCGGCTCCATCGGTGTGGTGACCATCAATATGGCGGCCCTTGGTTTTCAGGCCGCTGGCGAGGCCGATTTTTTCCAGCGTCTTGATGCCCTGATGGAGCTTTCCCGGGCCAGCCTGGAAACTAAACGCAAGGTTCTGGAGAATCTCACTGACAAAGGCCTCTATCCCTACACCCGTTTCTATCTGCGGAAGGTCAGGGAGCGGTTTGGCCGTTTCTGGGACAACCATTTCTCAACCATCGGTCTGATCGGCACCAACGAGGCCTGTCTCAACCTTCTGGGGATAGATATCGGCACCGAGGCCGGGCGCAGTTTTGCCGCCAAGGTCCTTGACCATATGCGCCTTCGTCTTGCTGAGTTTCAGGAAGAGAGCGGCCATCTGTATAATCTGGAGGCCACCCCGGCCGAAGGCACCGGTTTCCGCCTGGCTCTCCTGGATGGCAAGCGTTTTCCCGAGATGAGGACCTGTCTTGTCTGCCCGGATGCGAAGGCGACCCCAATCTACTCAAACTCAACCCAGCTGCCGGTTAATTATTCCAGGGATGTATTTGAGGTCCTTGATCTGCAGGACGACCTGCAGGCCCGTTACACCGGCGGCACGGTGCTCCATGCCTATCTCGGCGAAGCGGCACCGGATCCTGGCGCGGTCAAGGCCTTTGTCCGCACGGTTTGTTCCCGCTATAGACTGCCCTATTTCACCGTCTCCCCCTCCTTTGCCATCTGCCCAGAGCATGGATATCTCCAGGGTGAGCCGGAAATCTGTCCTCACTGCCAGAGGTCAACCGAGATATATTCGCGGGTGGTGGGCTACCTGCGGCCGGTCAGCCAGTGGAACGAGGGCAAGAAAGCCGAGTTTGTCCTGCGCAGCAGGTTTACTGTGTAAGGGGGGAGTATGCGTCTTGGAGGTTTTGAACCCTTTACCGCCAGTGATTTTCCCGGTCGGCCAGCTGCCATTGTTTTCAGCCAGGGCTGTAATTTCCGCTGCCCTTTCTGTCATAACGGCACGCTCCTTGGCCAGCGGCCTGCGGCGGAGCTGTTGAGCAGTCGCGATTTT
Organism: Pseudomonadota bacterium; assembly: GCA_018816555.1. Classification (GTDB taxonomy): domain Bacteria; phylum Desulfobacterota; class Desulfobulbia; order Desulfobulbales; family SURF-16; genus SURF-16. Next base: position 8,959 of record JAHIVT010000024.1, on the reverse strand, counting down.
TTTGCCTTTCTGGAGACGCGCCAGGGCTTATTGGGCGGTGTTGTAGTCAGCGGCGGTGAGCCCACCCTGCAAGAGGCCCTTCCAGGGTTCTGCCGGCACCTCAAGGAGATGGGCTTTGCCGTCAAGCTTGATACCAACGGCAGCCGTCCCCAGGTAATCCACGATCTTATTGAGGGGCAGCTGGTTGATTTTATCGCCATGGATATCAAGGCCCCCCTGGCGCGCTATGAGCTCCTGGCCGGCAAGGCCGGCGCTGCCGAGAATATCAGCAGCGCTATCGCCCTTATTGCCGGCAGCGGTGTTCCTCATCACTTTCGCACCACCCATGTCCGGCCGCTGCTTACAGATGAAGATCTGAGGGCGGTGCTGGAGTTGGTGCCGCCAGGCTCAGCGCATCGAGTCCAGCCTTTCATTTCCGCCTCAGCTTTTGATTCGACCTTGCGGCAGGCTCTGTGAGCATGGCGCCATTTTGTTCATTTGATCGATCCTCCTAAAATATTATTATCAGGGGGCATAATTCTAGTTTTTCCTGGGTCTACCTGTTTTGCGGGGGCGTAATATTCTTTGGGTTATCTCTTCCGAACTTTTGCAAAAAATCTGACGTTCTACTATGAGGCCGACCAACACAGGTCTTGATTCTCAGTTCTTCTTCCAACCCCATGTTACTCTCCGAACTCTTAATTAGAGCCGATAACAGGGTGAGTGGAATGGTTCACGAGTGCTTTGTGATCTTGGGCTTCTTTGTCATGGTCCGCATGGTCATGTTGATGCGGGGTGGAACCATTCAGTTCATGCTTATCGGCATGGGCGGAACCGTCGCCATGGTGGGTATGCTCATGGTCGTGCTCGAAGGTGTGGGGATGACTGTGGTAGTACATTGGCGATGGTTTTGGAAAGCCGACCATAGACTTGCCAGATTTCCAACAGTCAGATTTGCAACCTTGGAATTTTCCCCTTGCCTTTTCCACCGTAACGTATAAGAATAAGGTCATTATTCCGGCTCATTTCACAATGAGATATCCCTTTCAAGGGTTTAGCTGAACACATTTTCTGTGTTCTTGAATTCCAGGTACCACGGCCTCGCAGATATTGGTGCGTACAGGTTTAATCGCGGATGCGAACCTGATCCTCCATATTTTCTCGCGTGGCTGCTTCATCTTTTCTTTTATTCTTTTCCCCCTATTCTTATAAACGCTGTTGTCCCAGGTTTAATCCCTAGCAGTATTGTATTTACACGGCCGATGTGAACTTCAATGTTCGTCAGGCGTTTCTCTATTTTTCATTGTAAATCCATCTACCCCATCAATCGGGAGCGAAACAACTTTCTGCTCCCGCAAGGGCGCATTGTTGTTTCCCTTCCACAGCAAAAAGGAGGAAACAACAATGGCAGCAACACTCAAGGAAAAGATCGATCTGATCAACGAAAGATTACGGTCTTTCGGCATCGAGGCGGTCCAGGAAATCAAAATGACCGGCAAAGATGGCAAGGTCATCGGCCAGGTGAAATACGGCTACCGGCCTCAGTATGTCTTTGACAGCGTCAACGAGTTTCTTGGCCCGGAAAACTGGCGGTACGAACTGACCAGGGAGGAGATCTTCGACAGCCAGGCGGTTGCCGAGGTGAAACTCTATCTCAAGGTCGACGGCGAATGGTTCTGCAAAGGATCGCAGAAAGGCCAGATGCAGATTGTCAAAGGCAATGTCGGCGATGCCCAGAAGGGCTCGATTACAGATGCCATTCAAAAATGTATGTCGCTTCTGTCAATCGGCAGCGACTCCTACAAGGGTCTGCTGATCAAAGTCTATCAGAAGAATCCCGGCAATACCCAAGCCGGCAACAAAAGCCAACCAGCCGAAAAACCGGCTGAAACGAGCGGTAAACCAGCCACGGCCATGCCCAAGATTGCCGGCGTCACCTTTGAAGACCGTCAAGGTGTCATCGTCGCCATCGGCGACAGGCTGTTCGACAAGAAGGAACTGCTCAAGGCCGCCGGTTTCCAGTGGGATAAAACTGAGAAAACCTGGATGAAAGCTGCGTAGGTTTTGAAACCGATCAAGCGTTTCAACGTTCTAGCGATCAAACGGTTCGAACGGCTCTAGCTGTTTCAACCGCCTGAAACAACCACCCAATGACCAGAGGGAGTGAACACCATTCCCCTGGCGGGAATCCGTGTATCCTCCCCATCAATCATCACAAGGAGGATACCATGTCAGACCAGTTCATGATCACCCTGCAGGCCGCTCTTCAGCAGTTGGCCATTCAGCACACCGTGGAAACGCTTGGCGACCGTGCCACCTATCTCGGCGTATCCGAGATCGGGGCGTGCCCACGCAAAACAATCCTTTCAAAAATCAATCCCCCGCAAGCCGATTTGGTGACTTTGCTTCGTTTCCGGCGCGGCCACATGGCTGAGGAAATTGTCGCCGCAGCATTCACCGCCGCCGGATTCACCAATTTCGAGCGGCAGGTGGAAGTCCATTATGCAGGTGATGTCCCGGTCACGGCCCACATCGATTTCGTCTTTACTTCCAAGGTCAGGAAAACCATGGCCGTTCTGGAAGTGAAATCACCGGAAACCATCCCGACGGAACCATATGGCTCCTGGGAAACCCAGCTCTACCTGCAGATGGGACTGCTGGCCGCGGCCAATCCTGACTACACCGTGGAAAAAGGCGCAATACTCGCGGTCAACTTCGGATCGTCAGGCATGGCGCTGTTCAACGGCTACACGCCTCAGGCAACCATTTTTGCAGGTTTGCTCGAGCGGGCGTGCACCATCTGGAACGATTACCAGCATGTCATGACAGACTCGTCAGCAATCCCGGCCATGGAAGTCAGCCCCTTGTGCGGCTATTGCCCCTTTGTGGCCGATTGCCCGAAATTCGAGGCTGAAGAAGTCCGGGAACTCACCGAGAGCGTCGAGATCCTTACCGAGTTGCAGAAGCAACAGAAGAATCTGGAGACGGACATCGACATTCGTAAAAGGGATCTCCTGGCTATTGTTTCAGCCCGCGGACCGATCAAGGCCCATGGCAGATTGCTGCAGAAGGCAACCCGCACCAGAAAGACACTGGACACGGACCGGCTTGTCGATTTTCTCAAAGAGTATGGCCAATCCCTGACAGACTTTCAGGAGACTAGCGCCTATTCCTTTCTGGAAATCAAGAAGGCGGCATAATCCTTCTTTTCACGACCATTCACCCTGCCGGGGAGAAAACACTCCCCAATAGTGGGGAATACATCCCTGGCACAAATTACAGGAGAAATACCATGTTGAACAAGACCATGCTGATCGGCAATTTAGGCGCTGATGTGGAAACCCGTTATACCAAAAACCAGATGGCTGTTGCCAACTTCAGGGTTGCGACCACTGAACGGTGGAGAGATTCGGAGGGCAATCAGCAGGAAGCCACGGAATGGCACCGGGTTGTGGCCTTCGGCCGCCTGGCGGAAATCTGCGGCGAGTATCTTGCCAAGGGGTCCAGGGTGTATCTCGAAGGCCGCCTGCAGACCAGAAAATGGGAAGACGCGGATGGCAATACCAGGTTCACCACGGAAATCATCGCCCGTGAGATGAAAATGCTCGGCGGCGGCGACAAGACGGATAGTGTTCCGGCCCCGCCGAAAGAGGGCCAGGAACCGCCATTTTCCGATGACGTGCCGTTCTGACCGACACTGATCAAACACAGATTTACTATATAAACCATAATCCCACCGGGGAAACCATTTCCCGGCAGGGGCGGTTTCCCCGGCTTTTCGCAAGGAAACCGCTATGAAAAATGACCAGTTAAATGAAAATATCGCATTCGAAATCACCCCCGGACCCTGGACGGTGGAGTCTCACCCGGACACGGAAGGCGCTTACATCGTTAAAGAGGTCCGCCACGAGCAACAAACATGGGGACCTGATGGCTACGACATCTCGGACGAAGAGGGCGACCGGCGCGATCTGATCGTGGAGCGGCGGGACAGAAGTAACATCCGCCTCATCCAGGCCGCCCCTCTGCTTTTTGAGGCCCTCAAAAATCTGCTGCTCCTCCCTGATAGAGGAAGAAATGAGGCAGTGGAAGTCTTGGAGAGCATCTGCCCTAATTGGCAGAAACCGGTCACCACAATCAGAAAAAGAGGTGCATAACCATGGCAAGACTTGGTTCACAGGCAAAGGCCGGCTTTTATCCCACACCGGAGAGTGTGTGCGGCCAGCTTAAACAATTGCTCGATATCGATAAGGATGCCAGACTACTCGACCCATGCTGCGGCGAGGGGAAAACCCTGGCAAAGCTGGCAGCGGGGACCAACGCCATAACTTACGGGGTCGAACTCGACCATCAGCGGGCCATCGAGGCACGGACCAGAATATCCCGGCTGCTCTGGGGCGACGCCCTGGTGGAGATGCGGATATCCATGGCCTCCTTCGGTCTGCTCTTTCTGAATCCTCCCTATGATTATGAAATGGCTCCGGACAGCAAGGCGGAACGTCTGGAAGCGCGTTTTCTGAAGCGCTACCAGGAAACCCTGCAGCGGGACGGCTGGCTCGTGCTGGTTATCCCGTACACGGTCTTGAAATACTGTGCCGCTGTTCTGGCGCGGCATTTCGAGATGCTGCAGGTGTTTGCCTTCCCGGCAGAAGAGTTTCAGGTCTTCAAACAATGCGTGGTTCTGGGCCGCAAGCGGTCACTTGTCCACAAAGGACAGTCCGCCGAAACCGAACGCAGTCTGGCTCGGCTCAGCAGCTGGGAACCGGAAGAGTTCCTCAAAAGCATGCCCCAGCTTGCGGCCTGTTCGGCGCAAGTAATCATCCCAACCCCGAAAAGCCCCATGCTCACCTTCAAATCAACGCGCATCGACCCGCTTGAGGTCATTCCGCTGGTCCGCAAATCGGGCCTGCTGAAAGATCTCCTCGGCAATGACCTGGTGCCCGGACGGTGCAACTCGATCCGCCCCCTGGCCCCGCTCAAAAACGGCCATCTGGCTCTCATGCTGGCCGGCGGGTACATGAACGGCGAGATCGAGATGGACGGCAGGCGTCTGGTCATCAAGGGTGTGGTGCGCAAAAACGAAAAGGTGCAGAGCGTCAGTGAAAACGCCAAGGGCGAGGCCATTATAACGACACGGGACCAGTATCTGCCCACGGTCAAAGCCATTGACATGATGCGGGCGGAAATGATGACCATTCAATAACCGATTACAATTTTTTCAAACATTACCCATGCGGGGGAGTCTTCCCCGCCTGGGGTGTCTCCCCTTGTCATCATAAGGAGAGACACGATGAAAGACTATCTCACAGTCCAAAGCAACGGCTTTATCACCTATTGCGATGCGCTTATCGCGCGACTTGCCGGTGATACAGCCCAATCATTCCTTTTCAGCCTGATCGGCAGCCCGGCTCACGTCCAGGCGGCCTCGGCCCATTTTATCAGCGGTGGCCTGTGCCGGGTTGCCGACGCCGGCAATGCAGTGTTCGAACTCTGCCGGTCAAACGGCGCCGTCCATGCTATCCGCGCCAAGAAGATCGGCGATATCGTCAACAAAATCATGATCAGCGCCGAGCACTTTCCGGGCAGGACTGACTCATCTTCCGAGGCGGCCATGTCCGCGGTCGTCTTCGGCCCGGATCTGGCCATTGTCAAGGAGCGGGCCTTTCTGCGGCTGGACAATGGCACCACCATGCCGTTGAAACCCGCGTGGCGGGACTGGCTGTGGGACGAGATCCTGCATCCGGAGAAGCTCTTTTCCTTCGGCAACAGTCAACTCCAGGAGGCGTGGCTGATCAGCTGGGAGGAAGAAAATTTCGAGGAACAGGTCCTGGAAGGGATCAGACAACAACATCTCACATAAGCATACCAATCAACCCACCAGGGGAAGCAACACGATTCCCCTGGCGGGGCTCGTTTGCCTTCCCTGCCAAGGAGGACAAACGATGACCCAACAAATCGCCTTAGCGCAATTTCTCGATCAATGGGGCGAGGTACTGAAATCCCAGGTGATCAAAAACATGAACCCGGTTTACCGGCCCAAGGCTGAAGACGACTGGGACGCAAAGGCCCGCAAGCGGCTTGCCCGCCTCACGCGGCCGCCGTTCGAGGCCCAGACCAGGCGCGGCATTCTGCCGATAGCCAGGGCCCTTTACAAGGAAGACCACCGCGGCGCTTTTCTGGTCGGCGAGATGGGCACCGGCAAGACTCTGATGAGTCTGGCCATCGCCTCTCTCGATGTGAAACCGGCCAAACGGATACTGATTCAGTGTCCGGGCCATCTGGTCAGGAAATGGATCAGGGAGGCGGAAGTGACCCTGCCGGCCTGCACCTGCGTCAACCTCAACGATCGCGACCTGGGAATACTGCTGGCCAGCAAGCTCGAAACCACTCAGCCGACAGGCACCGAGGTGTGGGTTCTGGGCAAGGAGCGGGCCAAGCTCCACTATCAACGAAAAATCGGCACCATCACCCGGCTCGGCGCGGAATGCTGCCCGGACTGCGGCCACCCGGTTCTCTACCGGAGCACCGACCAGGCCCCGGTCTGCGAACATTGCCAGGCCAGGATGTGGTCGGCGGATGGCACCCGGCACCGGCGGTTTGCCAAGGCCGAGTTCATCAAGCGGTATCTGCCGGCAGGTTTTTTTGATCTGGTGATCCTTGACGAGGTGCACGAACTCAAAGGCGGCGGCACGGCCCAGGGCCAGGCGATGTCTTGTCTCATCGCCCGCTCGAAAAAGGTCCTGGCCCTGACCGGCACCCTGATGGGCGGCTACTCGAAGGATCTCTTTTTTCTGCTCTGGCGCATGTTTCCACGGCAGATGGTGCAAGGCGGTTTCGAGTACGGCCGCACCCTGGGTTTTGCCGAACGGTACGGGGTTGTCCAGCGGACATACTCTGCCGACGACTTTGACGGGGACTTCAACCAGGCCAGCATCGGCCGCAGATCGGGACGGGCTCGCGTCAAGGAAGCGCCGGGCATCTCGCCCCTGCTGCTGCCGGACCTGCTGCTCGAACGATCCGCCTTTGTGCGGCTGACCGATGTGAGCGAGGCCCTGCCGGACTATGACGAGATCATCGTCTCGACGCCGATGCATGCTGAGCTCCGTGAACATTACAACCAACTGGCGGACACCCTGACCGAGGCGACCAGGAAGGCATTGGCCCGTGGCGATATGCGTCTGCTCGGCAAGATGCTGCAGAGCCTGCTCGCCTATCCGGACGGCTGCCGCTATCCCGAACAGGTGACTCTTGAACGCAACGGGGTCGAGGAGGTCATTGCCTCGGCGCCGGCACTTGATATCGATCTGCTGCCCAAGGAAAAGCGGTTGCTGGAAATCCTGGCAGCCGAACGCAAAGAGGGCCGCAAGGCTGCCGTTTTTCTGGAACATACCGGCAGCCGCGACCTGCTCCCCACCCTGCAGGAGAAGCTGAAAGCACATGGCTTTTCCCCGCTGGTGCTGCGCGGGCATGCGGTCAGGCCGGAAAACCGGGAGGAGTGGCTGCGCAAAAACCTGGATACAGGTCAATACGACTGCCTGCTCTGCAATCCCAACCTGGTGAAAACTGGGCTGGATTTGCTGGATTTTCCGACCATCATCTTCTTTCAGTGCGGCTATTCGGTGTTCACCCTGCGGCAGGCCAGCCGCCGTTCCTGGCGGATCGGTCAGCATCTGCCGGTGCGGGTCTTTTTCATGGCCTATAGCGAAACCATGCAGGACAGGGCTCTGGCCCTCATGGCCCAGAAGATGGAGACATCGCTGGCCGTGGAAGGGGAGTTATCCGACCAGGGTCTGGCGGCGCTGTCCGAATCGGAAAACAGCATGGTATTTGAGCTGGCCAAGGCATTGACCGGCCGCAAGACGGCGACCGATGTCAACGCGGCCTGGAACAGCTACCGGCAGCGGGAGCTGACCACCATGCTGGCCATCGATGACGAGCAGGGCATCAGCACCGATGAACAAACCACCATAACAACCACCACAACCATGACCACGGAAGAGGGCTTGACCGCACAGATCAGTCATGAACTGATCATCCGCGGCCGGGTCTATGTCCGTGGCGAAAACGCCGTGGCCTATGTGGCCGGCAACAGGTTCATGCTCCGTTTCGGGGATGTGTACTGGAACGGCCGCAGGATCGGCAGCTACGACCGTCAGGGCCGTGGCCAGATCAACAACAAACCGATCCGGATCTACCGGCCGGCCAATGTCAGCCATTTCGTGCTGGCCGAGGTACGGGACGCGGCATAACCAGCATACCCTTTCCCCACAGGGGCACCATGCCCCTCGGGGTGTCGTGCCCCTTTTCATTTAAGGAGTCAGACATGGCAATACTCATAACACCCGATGGAAAAAGGACCGAGGTCTCCGCCAAGGGGGCAAGGTTCACCCTGGATGAAATGCACTCGTTTTTGAGCTGCTCTCTGCTGCAGGCGGTTTTCCTTCTGGACGGCCGCATCATGTGGATTGACGAGGAAGGCAAGTTCAAGCCGCACCGCGTCAACATTTTTGCCACCGTACTGCTGCATCAGGCAGGAGGCTTGCCGGAAGACTACATTGCCGGTGCGGCCCTGCTCACCCAGAGACATGAAGTTGAGTAATCAATTCGAGGACAAACAACCTTTTTCCCCACGGGGGCACCACGCCCCTCGGGGTGTCGTGCCCCTTTTCTTTTTCAACCAAGGAGGCACGACATGCTTTTTATCCAAGACCAGAGCGGGTCTTATCTCCCCGCTCCCAAAGACGCGGTACTCATCGAGGCCCGGCGGCTCAACAGCCATCAGCTCAGGCGAGGTGTGTTCATCAGATCGCCGGATATGGCCAAATTGGCGATTTCCGCCAAACTCAGCGGCAACGAGTGCGAGATGTTCGCCTGTCTGTTTCTGGACAGCAAGCACCGGGTGCTGGCCTGGGTGGAGATGTTCCGGGGCTCGGTGAATTCCGCCACGGTCCATCCCCGGGAAGTGGTCAAGGAGGCCCTG
>JAHIVT010000182.1 GCA_018816555.1 Pseudomonadota bacterium | reverse complement strand
TCAACCAAACGTGAAATCAAGCCCACCAGTTCTGGCGATACTCCATTCCGAACCAAAGTCGATGTCTTCATACTCAAATCCTCCTCTTTTAAAATATGAAAACATTATAAACGGTAATTTAGTATTTTCCAAGCCCCTTAGCAGAATTGCAGGGAAATGGGGTTTTGGGAGCAATGGAACGTAGCTCCTATTTAAGGATAATTCTCCTGCTGAAATTTCTTGTTGCTTTTGTATGTTTTTAGAATTATTTTGAATACAAATGAACACAAAATAGGAGGTGACCCAATGTCAAAAACAGTAACCATAAGACTTACTGAAGAAGAATATATTCTTTTTGCAAAAGCAGCAGAGGCCGTGAAACGGCCTATATCTAATCTCATAAATTATCTGGCTCGACAGAAATTAGAAGAGGATCTTTTTGTTGATCAAATAGAGATGGATGAAATTCTTGGAAATCAAAAATTGGTAGAATCCATGAGAAAAGGCTCCAAGGATGCGAAACTGCGAAAAGGTGTCTTTGTAGATGTTTAGAATATTTGAGACAGAGACATTTTTAACTTCGCTTGAGCAAGACTTTGAGGGACAAAAAGACAAGATCAAAGTGAAACTCAGAAATCAAGTTTATCAGCAGCTTAAAGAGTCACCATCATTTGGCCCAAATATTAAAAAATTACGAAACTGGAACCCACCAACATGGAGGTACAGAATTGGTTCTTACCGTTTCTTCTATGAGATCGATAGTGAAAATAAAATTGTATCTATGCTTCTAGCTGAACATAGGGGCAGGGCTTACAAAAAAAAGTGACCAAAGACAAGGAGCGTCTCCGCTAATTTGTTTCAAATTATGGGCCGGATAAACTTTGAGCATAGTTGATGGTTCAACACCTTCGATGAGTCAATTTTGACACGTTCCCCAAAGTCGGTAGCAGTCATCTTCCTCAGTCAACCGTAGCGTTAGATTAAGAGCTACGGAATCAAATTATTCTTATCCAGCAAATAGATGTCATTGTCCAGGTTTGGAGTTAGGGCGTCAGATCTTCTCTTCTGGGTAGTATTTATCTAAACATTTGTCACAGATAGAATGACTGAATTGGGCCTCGGAATGTTCTGATATGTATTCTTCAAGTTTATACCAATATCCCTTATCATCTCTGATTTCTTTGCAATGCATACAGATTGGGATAATTCCTTCTAACCTCTTGATTTGAACCAATGCACTTTCCAATTCTTCATTCTTTAGCTCCAGCAGATCACGCTGATTCTTGATATCTGCGGTACGCTCAATCACGCGCTGTTCCAACAGATCGCGCTCTGCTGCGAGCTGGACCGCACTTTCACGTGCTGTCAGTTCGGCAGATTTTCGTCGCCGGTTCTGAATTGTCAAAGCAACGGTCAAAATGCTTAGAATTAAAATCACCAGCACTGCCGAGATAACAGCCGTCTTGTATTGTCCCCATAGAGTCAGCGGACGATTGATAAATACGCTGTCAGCGGGAAGGCAATCCGGATTAATGCCCCATCGCTCAATCTGCGTCCAATTGAACATTGGCTTGGTGTAACGTAAATCAGGGTCTATAATTAGAGATTTACCACTTTCAAGCCCCAGCATTACATTGCCTAACATCATGCCAATCAGTTCCATGTCAATCATGGAACCACCGATTACACCAGTATCGATTTGTGTTGAAAACATACTTAGAACCGGTGCATTGGATATGCTGGCCAAGGTCTTTACCACATCGCGAGGAACAAAGGTCTTTCCGGTGATATCGGACGTGACATTTGAATAAATAATAAGCGTATCAGGTGGCAATTGAGCAACATAATTCATCAGGTCTTCAACAGAGCGTTGACTCGTATATTCAAATTCCAGTTTGCCTTGCCAAGACTCAAATTCAGTGCGTGCCTTACTCTCAAACATCTTATCGACCGGTACTGTCCCTGTCACAAAAAGCACCTTGCGGGTTTTAGGAAAGAGCTCCAATCCTAGTTCCAACGTACCCCGCGGATCCATCTCCAAAGGGATATACGTAACCTTCCGCTCTAATTGACTGATTTCTTTGTTGAGTTCCCCAAAAATCGCAATACAGGGACTGCCTGGAGAAAGTTCCTTCCCTTCGTTAAAGAGGAAATTCAACCCTTCTTTACTGTAAGTAACAATCAGGTCAAATTGTTGTCCGGCGTATTTTTGAAGTAGTAGCTCGCTTAGCTCGGAACGGTGTGCAGGGTACTTGGGGGGAGCGATGTCCAGATATTCATGAACGAAGTCGATGGATCGCAAATTGCTATTTTTTATAACTCTATTGATACCAGCGGCTATCTGTTGCAAAGTGGGTACGTTGTTATTGTAGGCATAGAGGATAAGCACCCGCTTATGACCAACCCCGGTAGCTTGTGGTACGTTTGCACTAGAGGATGCACTCACCAGCGCAAAAGGCATCAGGCAAAGGAGAAGAAAATATATGGAAAGCTTGAGAATTCGGTGCATTAGTACCTCTGTCTTTTCAAGTGGCGTTACAGTCACCAAGTAATTATCTAGTTTTCTAGGAGTCTCCAAACCTCCCCGCGCATCTGATAAGCTAAACTCGCAATTTATAGGCCGTCTCTAACTGGTCATCCTGCATATTTGCGTGTTATCTGGAAGCTTGCTATCATTCCATGGAAGCTCAGACATCTAATTTTGCTCCTCGGTTCAATCAATCCATAGGTAATTATTGATATGGAAATGTGTCAGCATCTGCTCTGCACATCATAACAGAAAAAAGCTGTGATAGATAGGGGCTTCCCCCGAGATTACCTACGCTTATGCTTCATGAGGAGTGTCAGGCAAAGTGGTTGATACTAACAGACTATCGCGCAACATAATTCCTGAGTACGTAGGAAAAACTAATCAGGTATTATCAGAGCTTAATTCAATTTGTCAGATCACATCTTAATACACAGCGACATAAGTCCGATCCATCCCATCAACCTTTGTCACTCGCTGCGGTGCCTGCTCACAGCGCTACCAGGCTGCTCCGCCGGCTCCTCGCTCGTTTTGTGACTGAACTGGGCGTCTCGAACTTATGTCGCCTTGTATAGTTTTTACATATAATTACAGAATCTGTGCCCACAGCGGCAGGGTGATAAAGGAGAGAAAAATCCCCACACCCACCAGGGCGGCGGTGAGCTTGGGGGAAAGACCTGCCATGATGGCCATGGCTCCGGCCGACACCATGGGGGGCATGCCTGCTTCAAAAACCGACACCTGGGCGGCCAAATTGTCAAAGGCAAAGATGCGGCAGACCAGAAAGGCAACACACGGGGCCAGGGCCAGTTTGATAAAAAGTCCGGCAGCCATGGGTTTCAGCACCTCCGGGCTTAAACGCAGGGTAAACTGAAAGCCCACCGCGATCATGACCACCGGCACCAGGGTGGCAGCCAGGGTATGCAGCAGCACGGACACAGGGCTCGGCAAAGGGACGGAACGGCAGACAAAGGCCACCAGCAGACAGATAAAGGGCGGGAAGCTGATGATTTTTCTGATCACCGAACGAAACGTCGGTTTCCCTTCATCCTTGCCGTACACAGCCAGCACGGCCGAACCATAGGTTGCCAGGGCAAGAAATGAACCGAGCTGGTCGTAGAGAACGGCATAGGGAATGCCCTGCTCGCCGAAAAAGGCCCGCACCATGGGTATCCCCAGAAAAGAGGTATTGCCCAGCGGCACCAGCAGAAGCAGCACCCCCTTGGTATCATTTTGCCAACCGCACACCTTTGCCACCGCCCAGACAATTACGGCTGAAACTACCAGCATGAACCAGGGCATCAGGGCCGGCGCCAGCAGTTCACGGGAAAAAACCAACTCCGGCACCTTCACCAGAACAAGGGCCGGCAGGGAGACATAAATGACAAAAAGATTGAGAACCTGGGCAGTATTTTGCGGGAACTGCGGCAGACGTCGCAAACCCATGCCAATGAGCAGAAAGGATATGATCAGTACAAAATTTTCCATGGCGGCTTACTATAACAAATCAAAAAAATTGGCGAGCTAAAAAATTATCTTCATGCCTGTTATCCGGCTGCAGCAAGACTGTAACATATCGGTTGACAATCACCGGACAAAATCTCAGAATGAAAGGAACTGATGAGTGCAGCAGAAAAATGATCATTTTCATCCCCCTGAAAGGGGCACGCATAAATGATGAAAAAGACCCGCAAAGTGAGACACTTTCAGGGTCTTTTTAAGTTTACGGCCCAATGCCGGCCATTCACCCGGCTTGGGATAAAATTCACCTTCACTCATTGTGGTTACAGGAAAGCAAAAATGAAGAAATATATGACTGTTCTCTTCCTTGTGGTTTCTTCTTTTTTTCTGATGTCAGGGCAGGCCTTCAGTTCCCCGGTACTCTGGGCCCATGATGCGGCCGGCCAGCTCGGCACGGTTGATCTTGCCGACAGCACTGTGGATATCATCGGCACCATGGGAGCGGTCATGACCGATATCGCCTATGATGCGGACGGCAACCTGTGGGGCATCACCCCGACCGATCTGTACCGGATAGATCCCGGCACTGCGGCGACAACCCTTATCGGCGCCCACAACATTCCCCAGGGCAATGCCCTGGTATTCGGCCCCGATGGATTACTCTATGCTGCCGGAGGCACCACGGCAAAACTCTTCATCCTCGATCCGGCAACCGGCATCGGAACCGGCATCGGAACCACCGGCTTCTTTTCCGCCGGCGATCTGGCCTTTTACCACAACAATCTCTACCTCTCGTCCACCCACAACGAACTGATCCGTATCGACTTAAACAATAATGCAACCGGCACCAAAATCGGCGAGTTCGGTTTCTACAACGTCTACGGCCTGGCAACGGCGGACAACGACACCCTGTACGGCATCTCCGCAACCAAGATCTTCGCGGTGGACATTACCACCGGGCAAGGCACCCTGATTCTGGATTATAAGGGCAACACCCTGGGCTCCTCGTATGGTTCCAGTTTCATCACCGAGGCCATCCAGCAACCAGCTGTTCCCGTCCCCCCAACTATCCTGCTGCTCGGCAGCGCCCTGCCCGCTTTGCTGATTTTCAGAAAAAAACTATCCAGCCATTCAGCCAACTGAGTGATGGGCAGCCCGACTGCCCAGCTCTCTCCGCCCTGTCCTGTTATCAGTTCAACTTTGCTTGTCCGCCTGTTTCTTTTGTGCCATAATGGTATTTTTATGAAACCATTTATGCTGCGAAATCAGAGAGAAAGCCTCAGATGAAAACACGAGAATCAATTGATGACAACTGACAAGGGCAAACAGAAAAAATTGCTTTCCCTCTTTATCATCCCGGCAATCTCTCTCCTGCCTGCCACCCTTGCTGCCGGCGATTCCCCGGAAAGTATTGTGGTGGGGAATTTTTCCCAGGCACAGGATCTAAGCAGTCTGCCTGAGGGTTGGCAACCGCTGACTTTCAAGGACATTGCCTCCCATACCACCTACCGCCTTGTGCAGGACCACGGCACCACGGTGGTTGAAGCAGTCAGCCATGCCTCTTCCTCAGGGCTCACCAGAAAATTTCCCATTAATCCCCTTGAATATCCTCTCATTTCCTGGAAATGGAAAGTGGCTAATACTTATGAAAAGGGGGACGTCAGCAAAAAGGCAGGGGATGATTACCCGGCGCGGATCTATATCACCTTTGCCTATGATGCCGGCAAAGTCGGCTTATGGGAACAGCTCAAGTTCAATACCGTTAAACTGCTGTACGGCGAATATCCACCGATCAGCGCCATCAATTATATATGGGCAAGCAAGGCGCCCCAGGGACTGATCACGCCCAATCCCTTTACAGACAGGGTCAAGATGATCGTCATTGAGAGCGGCTCGGATAAGCTGAACCAGTGGATGGCGGAAAAAAGAGACATTGTCGCTGATTACCGGCAGGCCTTTGGCGAAGATCCCCCCACCATATCGGGCATTGCCATCATGACCGACTCCGATAATACCGGGGAGAACGCAACGGCCTGGTACGGTGATATCACCTTTTCAAGCAAACAGTAAGGGGACTGCACACAGCTTCGGTAATTCCAGGTAAGGCGGCCGCATTTACCTGACACCGCTTTTCAACTACCCCTCCCCGGTTAGAACCTTCCCGATAGTTTCCGCCAGCTTTTCAAGCACGAACGGTTTATGGAGAAAGGCTTCGGGATGCGCTTCGCCCTGCCTGATTATTACCTGTTCCTCGGCATAACCGCTGGTAAGAATGACTTTGACCTGGGCATTGGGATGCTTCAACTCCTGCAGGGAGGCGACACCATCCTTTCTGGGCATGGAGACATCAAGGATGACCAGATCAATGATCTCCTGATTTCTTTGATAGATATCAACGGCCTCCTGTCCATCTCTTGCAATAAGTACGTCAAAACCGATCATTTCCAGCATTTGTCTGCCGGTATCACTCACCATGTCATCGTCATCAGCCAGCAGCACAATCCCTGAAAAAGTTGGCAGACTTGCAGCCGGAGACAGGGAGCATTCACTCTTCTGCGGAGTCATCTCCAGGGCCGGCAGCAGCAATATCATCGTCGTTCCTTCCCCCGGGCTGCTCAGTACCGTCAATGCCCCTTGATGAGACTTGACAATTCCTGCAGCGACCGGCAAGCCCAGGCCTCGGCCTGTGAACTTGGTAGTGAAAAAGGGATCAAATATCTGGGCGACAGTCGTCTCATCCATGCCGCAACCATTATCCGTAATCCGGCAGAAGGCATAACGACCTTTGGCAAGGTCGCTTCCCCTGAAGGGAGTGGGCAGATCCTCCAGCTTTTCAAACGAGTAACCAGTACTGACAGTGATCTGCCCGTCAGCGTGGGCGATAGACTCACTGGCATTTAAGACAAGATTAAGGATAATTTCCTGAATCTGTCCCATATCTAAATTGCACCAGACAGGCATGGCGGGCTGATTGACAATAAAATTCACCGTCGGGGAAATATTGTTGCGCAATAAATCCTCCATATTCTTCACCAGAGCGGCAAGATCATTGGGCTTCATGTGCAACTCCTGTTGCCCCACATAGGCAAGCATGGACCCGGAAATATTCGAGGCCCTTTTTGCTGCCTTGATTGCCTGACTGACCATGTGCCCTGTCTTTGAATCGGCAGGCAGCTGGAGTTCCAGAAGCTGCAGATTTGCCTGCACCGCCATCATGATATTGTTGAAATGATGGGCAAAGGCACCCGCCATGACATTGAGACTTTTATAACGCTGCGCCTGCTCCAACTGATGAGCCAGCATGAGCTTCTCCTCCGCAGCTTTGACCCGCTCGTTAATGTCTTTGACGATCCAGATGACCCCCTGGGAGGTGTCATCCTTATTTAACAGCCGGCCACGAAGGTGGCACCATGTGCTGGCGCCGCCCTTTCTGATAAAGAGATAATCCGTTTCATAGGTTTCGCCCTGCAGCAAGACCGAGTAAGCGGCTTTGCCAAAGGCTTCATAATCATCCATGGCAGGGAAAAGCGGAGCGGTCGTTCTGCCGATCAGTTCATCCGGGCCATAGCCGGTGATGCGGACAATTTCCGGGTTGACTTGTTTGATGATTCTCTGGGCGTCCATGAAGACAATGCCCACCGGAGAGTTGTTGAGCAGAGTTTCAATTTCCGTACCCCGCAGCTCGAGCCGGCGGGCTGTTTCTTCCGCCAGCTCCTTGGCGGAATTCAACTGAGCGGTACGTCGCAGCACCTTCTGTTCAAGGCCGTCCTGCACCCTCAGAATCTGCTGTTCCGCCCTTTTCCGACGCCTGATATTAATAACCAGTACAACAATCGCCAAACCTAATCCGCTGATAAAAACAGTCATCCCCCAGACCAGGGCCTGATACTCTGCATAAAACGAGAATGGTTTATTAATGATGATGCTGTCCGGCGGCAATTTGCTCTGGCTGATTCCCCACCGCTTGAGCTGCTTGAAATCAAACATGTTGCGGTTGGCGCCCTCTTTCACCACGGCAATGCTATCCGGCGCCTCGCCCGACAGGATGCGATTGGCAAGCATAGCAGCCTCCTCTCCCTGGAAATAACCGGAAATAAGATTGCCTCCCACCATGCCGTTTCCCAGATAAAAATTAAGCAGACCGTACACCGGCACCGGACTGGCCGCAGAGATGAAACGGATACTCTCCTGCTCCTGGTAATAATGGTCCAGGCGGTCTCTGAAGTAAACCCCGTAGAGCACGATGGTATCAGCGGACAAGGCCCGCAACTGCTCCCGCAGTTCTGCCATGGACAGGTTGTCGGCATAGCTGATGTCGAGCCGGTCGGCAAAGCCCGCCAGTTGCTGCTTCATGGCGCGTGCCCATGCCAGACCGGTTGGCAGGTAGTCGTTAATGACAAAGATTCTTTTCGTCTGCGGATGGAGCTTCAGGGCGATATTGACCGTGGCCGCCGCATCGAAAATTTCGGCAACGCCGGTAAAACAGGGGAGACCGGCAATCATCCTGTCATCATAGAAATTGACCCCGCAGAAGACCACCGGCACGTCGGTGAAAAGGGTATCGCGAAATTCCCGCATGAAGTTGAAGGCATTGTCGTCGGAGGCAATGATGAGGCGGAAATGCGTATCCGCATATTTGATGCGGTACAGCTCCAGCAACTTCTCCTTGTATTGCTCGCTGTAAGGAACACGCTTGGTGTCCATGTTTTCCACATGGATCTCGATATTGTATTGATCAAACTCCAGCACATCCTGAAAGGCGCGAAACATATTCTGTTCCCACACCATGCTCTGGTGGTAGGAATTGAGGATGAGAACATGGGTGGATGCATGGGAGGCCCAGCCATCGGCAGCCCAGATGATTGCGGCAAGACACCAAAAGATAACGCACAGCACCTGACGGATCATAGAAGGTCCCGGTTAATTTGATGTGAGCACAGGGTGCGGAAGAATCAACTGATAATAATTAATCATATTACATAAGTTGGCGAAAGACATAAATCATTTTCGTTTATCCTGCCGCAGACGGCGGGTAAATCATATCCCAGGTGATAAGAGATGAAATAGTCAATGGACTGACAGCGGGCCATCTTTTCCTGCACAATGCAGAGTTTGTATTGAATCGAAATGAATTTAGCGATAAGATCGCCTTATTATTGATGAACACGTATTTATACCCCTTGCGGGTAAAAAATCTTTTTTCACCACAGATGTCATAGAGAAATATTTTTATTACAGTCAGTTAGCTCTGTGCTCTCTGTGGTAAATTTTCAGCTTTTACGAAGCCATCAATAGTCATTTGTGCATTTCTTCGGCTTATTCCCATGGGCATTCCCTGTCCCATGGCCACAAACCGATAAGGAGCTCCATACTATTCATCCGGAGGTTCTGCAAATGGGTCACAAATCGAAAACGCACCACCAGCATAAAACGAGCAAACACTCTGATACCCTCCCGGCTGCGGCAACGTCCTCTGAACAGGAACATAAACCAATGCTTGCCATTGTTATCAAGAGTGATACTGACGGCTGTGAGCAGGCGGTTTGTGAAACCATTGCTAAAAATACCATCGAGGGTCTGCCCGTGGAAATTATCCACAAAGGTGTGGGCGATATCTGCAAAACAGACGTCATGACCGCTGCCACCGGCAGCAGATTGGTCCTTGGTTTCAATGTTAATGTGCTGCCCAAGGTTGCGGAACTCTGCAATGAACAGAATGTCGAGGTGCGCCTCTACTCGGTCATTTACAAACTGCATGAGGATCTCAAGGAGATAGCCGTCACGCTCCTGCCCCGGGAAGAAGAGGAAAAGATTCTGGGCAAGGCAAAGGTTATTGCCCTGTTTAAAAGCAGCAGAAAAGGTCTCATTATCGGCTGTGAGGTTGAGACAGGCAGGTTGCAGCGTGGAGACCACTTCCGCATCATCTCGGCAATGGGACCAGTCTACTCGGGCATCGTCTCCTCACTGCATATTGAAAAGGACACTGTCAGCAAGGCCACGCCCGGGCAGCAGGTGGGCATGAAAATAGAAAATTTCAAAAATGTCCGCATCGGCGATCTGGTGGAATGCTATCAGACTGTTCCCCGTGGCAAGAACAGGAAATGGCAGCCGAGCGGAAAAATTCTTCATCTTTAAATACGGGAAACCGATCATGGGCACTGACCAACTGGACTGTGACGCCAAAGAATATATTTTAAAGCAGTATGAACGGCTGCTGCTGCATGAAAATCAGTTCAACACCCACATTGCGGAGATCAGGAAAATTGCCTCCGCCTGGCTGCTCGCCGATATGGGCGCCATGGCCTATATCCTCAAAGGCGCACAAAACGGCGTGCTGAACCCTCTGGATCAGACCATGATCCTTGTGGTCGGCCTGCTCGGCGCCATCGGCCTTGGGGTCCTGTGGATCATGGACCGGATGGTGTATGCCCAGTTGTTGGACGCCACCATCTTTCTGGCGCTCAAAATGGAACAGGAACATGCTAATGAACTTCCCCAGATCAGATCGACCATTCTGGCCTATTCGAGCTATGTGGGCAGCTACATCAGCGCCTATTACTATGTGCCTGTTACCGCGCTCGTTTTCACCTCCTGCCTGTTCAAGTTCAATGCCCTGTTTGCCATCGTTGCCGCGTCAGCCATCTGCACGGTGATGGTCCTGGCCAGCCGTCGGGAAAAATTTTCAGACATGGCCGCACTCGGCGATGACAAGGAGTTCGCCGCTTATCTGCACGACCTGGAAAGTGCGGAAAACAAGATCAAAATGAATACCCTCCTAAAAAAAATATCATGCAGAACCAAGTCAAAAAATTGAAACTTTTCCTTCCTCTTTTTGTCTTTAATATTTCGATTACTTAGGGACTCGGAAAATGCCAAAATACCATAACGCATCCCGTCTTCAGGCCATCTTTGGCCGCGCCTCAATCGCAAAATCCTCGCCGGAGCTCAGCTACGCCTGCGGTTTTGCTCAATCGGTGCAACCAAATCTGACCCAAATCCGGGCGCGATCCAGGTAAATTAACATTTTCCGAGTCCCTTAGAAAAAATGCATCCCGTTTCGTTAAAGTACGATTCGTTATGACCAAATAAAGCTAACCATAGTCCGGCAATGCTTTCACCACTGCCGTTCAACATTTTGCAAACCCGACATTATGATTGAAGTACGAAATTTATGTAAAAGTTATGAGGATGATCCGGCCCTCGACAACGTCACTTTTTCCGTACAGGATGGCGAGGTGATAGGGCTGCTCGGCCCCAACGGCGCCGGCAAGACCACCCTGATGAAAATCCTCACCGGCTTTCTCCAGCCGGATGCGGGAAGCGCCAGCATTGCAGGACTCGACGTCCTGGATCAGTGCGCTGCCATCCAGCAGCTGATCGGCTATCTCCCGGAAAACGCCCCCCTCTACCCGGAACTCACCGTGCAGTCCTATCTGCGCATGATTGCCGATCTGCGCAATGTCCCCGGAGGAATGCAACAGCAGAGAATTTCCGAGGCTGTTATCCGCACCGGCCTGACCGATCGGCTCACCCTGCCCATCGGCACATTGAGCAAAGGAATCCGGCAAAGGGTGGGACTGGCCCAGGCCATTCTCCATCGCCCCAGTCTGCTCATCCTGGACGAGCCGACCAACGGACTTGATCCCACCCAGATTGCCGAGGTGCGCAATCTCATCAAAAAACTTGCCGGACAGTGCACGGTTATCATCTCCACCCATATCCTGTCCGAGGTTGAGGCAACCTGTGACAGGGCTATTATCATCATAAAAGGCCGGATCAAGGCCGATGCCAGGCTGTCGGAGCTTGCCGCAACCAGCAATGCCCGCCTTATCCTGGAGACCACTGATCCGGAAGGCCCCAGGCAAATTCTCGCCGGCCTGCCGACAGTGAAGCAGGTCAGCTATGACAAAATTGAAAAAGAACGCATCTCCTATCTGATCAAGGCTGACAGCGACCAGGATCTCTGCCCGGCCATCTTTGCCCTGGCCAAGAAACATGACTGGCAGCTGTGCGAATTACGCCAGGAGGTCAGGACCCTTGAAGCGGTATTTAATGAACTGGCCGCGGCAGGAGGTGAAAAATGAAACAGATTCTTGCCATCTGCGGCAAAGAGATGAAAACCTATTTCGGCACGCCCATGGCTGCCATTTTCATCGGCTTTTTTCTGCTCTGTTCCCTTTTTTCCTTTTTCTGGCTGGAAACCTTCTTTGCCAGAAATACAGCGGATATCCGCCCCCTGTTCAACTGGATGCCCATGCTGATGATTTTTCTGGTGGCAGCCCTCACCATGCGCCAATGGAGCGAGGAGCAGAAGATCGGCACCCTGGAGGTGCTTCTCACCCTGCCGGTGCGCCTGCATCAGCTGGTGCTGGGCAAATTTCTGGCCGTGCTGGCCCTGACGTCCTGCGCCCTGCTGCTCACCATCGGCCTGCCGATTTCCGTGGCCATGATGGGCAATCTGGACTGGGGGCCAGTTGTCTGCGGTTATCTCGGCACCCTGCTCATGGCCGCAGCCTATATCAGTATCGGTCTTTTTGTCTCTTCCCGCACCGATAACCAGATTATCTCGCTCATGCTCACCGTCCTGCTGGCCGGCCTGTTTTTTCTTATCGGCTCAAGCGGCATTACCGACTTTTTCGGCAACCAGGCCGCCGATTTTCTCCGCAGCCTGGGCACGGGAAGCCGTTTTAGCAGCATCGAACGCGGCGTCATCGATTTGCGCGATGTTTTTTACTACCTGAGCCTGGCCGTGCTCTTCCTGACTTTGAACATCTATTTTCTCGACCGCACGCGCTGGAGTTTCGGCAAAAATACCGCAGGCTACCGGAGAAAGGCCCTGATTACCGTGCTGCTCATTGCGGCCAATCTCCTTGTTGCCAACATCTGGCTTGCCCGCGTGAGTTCAGCCAGGCTCGACCTCACCGCCAACCGGGAATACTCCCTGTCCCGGGCCACCCGGCAGATCATCGCCAATCTCCCCGAACCGCTGATCATGCGCGGCTATTTCAGCGCCAAGACCCATCCCCTGCTCTCCCCGCTCGTGCCGCGTATCAAAGACCTGATGACCGAATACGATATTGCCTCCCGGGGCAACGTAAAGGTCTCCTTTGTCGATCCCAAGCTTGATGAACAGATCGAGACCGAGGCCAACCAGCAGTATGGCATCAAACCGATCCCCTTTCAGGTGGCCGGCCGCTATGAGTCCTCAGTGGTCAACTCCTATTTCCATATACTGATCAAATACGGCGATCAATTTGTCACCCTGGGCTTTAATGATCTCATTGAAGTCAAACCCCGGCCCGACGGCCAGCTGGACGTCTCGCTGCGCAATCTTGAATATGACCTCACCCGATCCATCAAAAAGGTGGTCTACGGCTTTCAGTCCCTGGCCTCGGTTTTTGTAGGAAATCCCACCGGCTTCAAAATAATAAACATCATTACTCCCCGTACCCTGCCGGAATCCTTCCAGGCCATGCCCGATACCATCAAAAAGGTGGTCAGCGATCTGCAGAAGGAATCGGGCGGCAAACTGCTCTTTGATGAACAGGATCCTGACCGGATGTCAGCCGCCGAACAGCAGAAGCTGAACGAACAATACGGCATTGAACCGATCAGGCTCTCGCTGTTTTCCGAAGACACCTTCTATCTCCATCTGCTGCTGCAGACAGGAGACAGTGTTGAACGGCTCTACCTCACCCCGGACATGGGGGAGGCTGAACTGCGCCAGGAAATCGAGGGCGCCATCAAACGCAACGGCTCCGGCTTCACCAAAACCATTGGCGTGTGGGCACCAGCAGATGAGGACCAATCCCCTCTGGCCATGATGGGACATGGCGCACCCAAGGACAACTATCAGATCATCCAGCAGCTGCTGCGGGAAAACTATAATCTGCAAAAAGTCGATCTGAGCCAGGGCAGGGTTGCAGGCGATATCGACGTTCTCCTGCTGCTGGCTCCCCAAAATCTGACGGATGTGGAAAGGCTGGCAATCGACCAGTACCTGATGCAGGGAGGGGCCGTTGTGGCGCTTGCCGGCAACTATCTGCTCGATATGTCCCCGGACGCCCAGTCCCTGCAGGTCAGCAAGATCAAGGACGGAATGGCTGATCTTTTCAGTCATTACGGCATCACCGTGGAAGAGTCCCTGGTCATGGACAAACAGAACGAGCCGTTTCCCATACCGGTAAGCCGCAATATCGACGGCATGACCATCCAGGAAATCCAGCGCATCGACTATCCGTTCTTCGTTGATGTGCGGCCGGAAAACATGGCGTCTGACAACCCCATCACCTCAAGTCTTCCTGCCGTGACCATGAACTGGGTGTCACCGCTCTTACTCGATGACCGGAAGTTACAGGGCAAAAAAGTCGCCATCCTGCTCAAATCAAGCAGTGAGTCCTGGCTTGCTCCATCGCCTATAATCGAACCTGACTTCGAGCATTTCCCCGACAACGGCTTTTCCCCGGGCGAAGATTTCCGGCAGCACAATCTTGCCGTGGCCATAACCGGTGATTTTACCAGCCTTTTTCAGGACAGGCCCGATCCCAGGCTGCAACAAAACGCCAATACAGAGAAAAACAACCATGATGACACAGGGGAAGAAACCGCAAAACCTGAGCACACGCAGAAAAAACAGGAACTGCCGCCCATGCCGATCGTCAACCATTCCCCCCCCTCATCGCGCCTGGTGGTCATCGGTTCGACTGAATTTGTCAGCGACTCTGTCATCAGCATGTCCCAGGGACTGGGTATGGACCGCTTCTTAAACAGTCTGGGCTTTGTCCAGAATATCATTGACTGGAGCGTGGCGGATGAAGACCTGCTGACCATCCGCTCCCGCGGCTCCCACGCCAGACTGCTCAAACCCATGACCAGACAGGAACAGACCTTCTGGGAATGGCTCAATTACGGTGTTGCCCTGGCAGCCCTTGCTGCAGTGAGCATCTTCGGGGCAAACCGCCGAAGAGCGGAAAAGCCCATGCAGCTTGTGGGAGAAATACAATGATCCGGAAAAAAACAAATCTCATTCTGCTCATCCTGCTGGTCTGCCAGTTGGTTCTGCTAGCCTTTCTTTATCTGCCAAGCGGCGAAAAGGGGCAACCCATGGTGGAACTGTTCCCCGGTCTCACTGCCGACACGGTTGCCCAGTTGTCCATCACCGACGCAACCGGCAAGACACTCTCCCTGAAAAGGGAGAAAGATGAAAACTGGTTCATCGATGATGGCAGTTCCGACATGTTCCCGGCCGACGCCGGCCAGATCCAGCATATTATCAGCAACCTTACCTCTCTGCAGTTACAGCGGCTGGTCACCAGAACCCGGTCAAGCCATATCCCCCTCCAGGTGGATGACAAGGTTTTCGCCAAAAAAATTGTTCTCACGGCAAAAGACGGCAAAACCCAGACTCTCTTTCTTGGCAGCCCCTCCGGGCCGCAGACGATCCATGTCCGCCCTCCGTCAACGGATGATGTCTATCTTGCCAGAGGCATTTCTACCTGGAACCTTGATACCCACAAGGAATCATGGTGGCAGAAAGTGTATGTGCAGGTTGACAGGAACAGTCTGCATGAGGTTACCCTGAAAAACAGCCATGGCAGCTTTACCTTGCGTAAAGACGGGGAAAAATGGCAGGTGGACGGTGACCAATCGCAGCAGGAACCGGAGCCGGCCGCCCTTGACAATTTCCTGCAGAAGCTCACCCATATTGCCATCAACAGCTATCTGGGCAAACAATACCAGGGCAAACCCCTTGACACTGTCATTCTCACCCTGGCCACGGACAAGGAAAGAGTGACCGTCAACATCGGCCCCGAAGAAAGCGGTGAGGATAATGATCATGTCATCAAGTCATCGGCCTCGCCGTTTTTCGCCACGGCAGGCAGCTTCCAGACTGATCCTTTGACCGGCATGAAAAAAGAGGATTTATATAGCAAGGGGGAAGAAAAAGAACAGCAATAGCTGAGCCGGCCGTAGTTTGGTCGAAGGCCCGCCCATATTTACAAAGCGATGGTCAGAAAAATCGTGGACATGCGGAACATGTACTTGTTGGTCAGGCCGCCGCGCATGGAGATGTCATCTTCGATACGGGTCAGCATCCTGGTCATCAGCACCTCGTAACCCATATTGATGTAACCGTTCTCGCCCATGCCGTTGGTCAGAAAAAGCAGGTTACCCGCCTGATCCTTGTATGTTTTCAGCCGCCAGTTCACCTGGCTCAGATTGAAATGCAGCCGCTGCAGTCGCTCAAGGGGAACCTGCAGGCCTGTCCAGAAAACATCGATTTCACCCAGCCCGTATGCTTCTTTAATGCTCTTTGCCAGGCCTTGACCAAGAAGATATACCCGGTCCTCTCCTTCGCTGGCCGGGCTGAAGGCGGCGGAGAGCAGCTCAGCCGATGGCTTTCCTTTGATGAGATGCCGGGCAAAGAAACCCGACCGGAAAATGGCATCGATCTTCTGCTGCCGCTTCAGCGGGTCCTTCTCATATTTCGGATTGCGGGCATAGAGCCGGGTGATGAACTCCTGCAGATCTGCCTGGTAAGACCGCACATGGTACTCAATAATGGTCGCATCTGTGGGGGCTATCACATCCCTGACAGTGGCGTCCTTATTATACTCAACGGTGCAGCCTGCCATCAGCGGACCTGCCAGACAGACGGCTGCCAGCAAACTGACAAAAGGGTTACACGGCAAAAGTCTTTCCTGTTATCCGCTCAAAAGCCTCCAGGTAGCGTTCCCTGGATTTGGTTATGATATCAGCCGGCAGCTTGGGAGCCGGCGGAGTCTGCGGCCAGTCAAGGGTGAGGAGGTAGTCCCGCAGGAACTGCTTGTCGAAACTGGCCTGCCCTCTGCCGATCCGGTAATCGTCCGCCGGCCAGAAGCGGGAAGAGTCCGGGGTGAGCACCTCATCGATCAGCAGCAATTTGCCCTCATACCAGCCAAGCTCAAATTTCGTATCGGCAATGATGATGCCCTGGCTGCGGGCATAGTCAGCGGCCTTGCGGTACAGTTCGATACACACGCCCGCGATCTTTTCCGTCTCCGCACCACCGACAATCTCCGCCATCCTGTCTAGAGAAATATTCTCATCATGCACCCCCTGCTCAGCCTTGGTGGACGGGGTAAAGAGGATCTCCGGCAGTTGCTCCGATTCCTGCATGCCGGCAGGCAGGGCAAAACCGCAGACTGTGGTGTTTTTCTGGTAGGCCTTCCAGAATGACCCGGAAATATAACCCCGGACAATACATTCCACGGGCAGGGGTTTGGCTTTTTTCACCAGCATGCTCCGCCCTCTGAGCTGTTCTCGGTACGGGGCGCAGACCTCAGGATAATCAGCCGGATCAGCGGAAATAAGATGATTGGGCACGATATCCTGCAGATAATCAAACCAGAAAAGGGAAAGGCCGGTCAACACCGCCCCCTTATCCGGGATGGGATCACTCATCACCACATCAAAGGCGGAAATACGATCCGTTGCCACCATGAGCAGTTTATCTTCAACGGCATAAAGATCGCGGACCTTCCCGCGATGGATTAACTGCAAATCTGCAAAATTTGTTTCGGTAACAGGGGCGGTCTTCATTTGTTTATCCTCAAGTTTACGATAGAATATAAAAAATTCATGAAAATTGAATAGGTTACAGTAATTTTATGGTGATTGAATGCATTGTACCTTTTGTCCTACCTGAAAAACCATTTTTTTATCTCAGCTGGGCTGAAAATTTTCACCACCGGTCTGCCGTGGGGACAGTGGGAAAAAATATCCGCCTCCTCCATCTTCCTGAGCAGTTCCTCCCCCTCCTCGGGCAGAAGGATATCATGGGCCTTTACCGCTGCCTTGCAGGCCATGACGGCCAGAATATCATCCATGCGCATGGCCGCCCCTTTTGCCCTGCCCTCGCTGCTGAGAAAATGGTCAAAAATCCCTTTGACGATTTCCTGGGGACCCAGATGGCTGAGGATGGCCGGTACAGCCTTGATGACATAGCTCTGGCCGCCGAATTCCTGGATGACCAGACCAATTCCGGCGATCTCCCGGTCATGTTTTTTCAGCACTTCGATCTGCTCAGGGGTGCATTCGATCATCTCGGGGAAAAGCAGGGCCTGGCCAGGCAATTCCATCTCTTGATACTGTTTTTTCAGCTGCTCGAACAGCAGCCTTTCATGGGCCGCATGCTGGTCGATCACCGCAATGCCGTCCTCTGTCTCGCAGAGCAGATAGCATTTCATGAACTGGCCGATATAACGGAAACGACTGCGGGGTTGCCTGCCAGGAAACTGAAAGGGGGAAACGATTTTTTCCCCATAGTCTGCAGGGGCGGCAGCCTGTTTTATGGCAGGCCCTGGAGGCGCTACCGGCCCGACGATTTCCGGTTCAGGCAGCTCTCTTGCGGCAAAGGGCAGAGGAACTTTCGCTTTTTCAGGCTGTACAACAGGGGACGGCTCATTGAGTTGCCAGCTACTTTCCGGGATTGCCGGCTGTTCGTGTGGACGGGCTTTCTGGAAATCTCCGTCCGCAGCCGGTCTGCCGAACACCGTATGCTGCATTCTGCGCTGATGGCGCTGCATGGCCTGGCCAACGGCCATGACCACCTGCTGATGAATATTATTGGTCTGATGAAAACGGATTTCCTGCTTGGTCGGGTGCACATTGACATCAACCAGCTCCGGATCAAGTTCCAGAAAGACCGCACCCGCGGGGCGGCGTCCCTTCATGAGGAAATTATGCATGCCTTCGGCCACCGCATGATTGATCATCCGGTCCCGCACCGCCCGCCGGTTGACAAAAATACGCAGCCTGGCTGCCGCCGCCACGGCCTCGTCCGGCGGCAGCAGATAACCATGGATCAACAAGTTATCCAGTCGGCAGTCAACCTGGATCAATTCGCTCTTCAGCTGACGGGCCATGATGACCTGCACCCGGGAGTCAAGGCTATCAACCCCGGGGGCAAAGGACCAGATATCCCTGCCGTCCACCGTATAGGTCAGGCCCAGTTGCGGCATGGCCAGGGCGCTGTTAATGATGATTTCGTCGATATGGGAAAGCTCGGTGCGCGCCGTCTTAAGAAATTTTTTGCGGGCCGGAACATTGCCGAAAAGATCGCGCACCTCCATAACCGTCCCCTGGCTGCAACCCATTTCATGAACCCTGCGCAGCTGACCGAAACGGATATCGGCCTGGTTTCCCAGTTCGGCACCGGCAACTCTTGAGGTAATGGTCAAACGGGAAACCGAGGCGATGCTGGGGATGGCTTCCCCGCGAAAACCCAGGGTGAGGATGCGGGGGAGCTGATCGGCCGTCTGCAGCTTGCTGGTGGCGTGACGCTCAAGGGAAAGAAGAATATCATCCTGATCCATCCCCTCGCCGTCATCAATAACCCGGATCAGTCTGTTACCACCACCTTCCACCTGAACTGTGGTCCGGCTTGCCCCGGCATCAACCGCATTCTCAACAAATTCCTTGACCACCGAAGCCGGGCGCTCGACAACCTCGCCGGCGGCAATCTGGTTGGCCAGATTTTCAGGAAGAATTTTAATTTTTGACATACAGTATCAACTGCGGAGTCGGGTTTATGATGATACTTCGTAGGTGAAAGGCAGGTGCAGAACACTATCAGCTGCTGTTGTCAGCAAGAGAGCATAACTGCACCCGGATAAAATTTCGAACTCTGGATGTCGCAACAGCCTGCGCTGCAGATCTTACATTTTCCAGTTATTTCAGATAATTGAAGATATGCAGCTGCAGCCAGCTCTCGTCCCACCACTCAATAGGATTCACCAGCACGCCGTTAACCAGCATGGAAAAATGGAGATGATCGCCTCCCGCCATCCCCGTGGTGCCGGTGGAGCCGATCACTCCGCTTTTTTCCACCAGATCGCCGACAGCCACATCAATGCCAGAGAGATGCGAATAGAGGCTGAAAACCCCCAGGCCGTGATCAAGAATCACTATATTACCGTAGATGCCCAGATATTCGGCAAAAATAACCTTCCCCCTGTTCGCCGCCTCCACTTTGGCGCGCTGGGTTGAGGCAAGATCAATGCCGAGATGAACCTGTTTGTCAATCTCCTGGCCATTGTAGAAATAGGTGCGGTGATCGGCGTAGCCGGCCCTGGTGCTGCTGCGGGGCAAGCGTTCAAAACGGCCCTGCCAGAGCTGCTCCGGGATTGATTTGCTGCAGATCTCGGCGATCCTCCGATTATTTTCAACCCGCACCTTGTTATTGATATAGAGATACTTTTCCAGGGGGGTGCCGGTCATTTCCGGATAATACTGGGAAAACTCAGGAATTTTCAGATCAAGAAAACTATCGGGCACGTTTATCTTGTCTGATTTGAAATTAACCTTCTTGAAAATCATCCCGAACGGGGCCCTGCCTATGTTGCCTGCCGCATCTTCAGCCTCCACATGGGCATCCTTGATCTGTTCGGTATCATAGGGAAGACCAATAATGGCACCAAACAACTCCGTTTTGTTCGGCACAGGAAATCCGGGATGAAAATAACCGTTCACCACCACTCCGTGCCGCGTTACCGGTTCACTGATTTTATAAATAACAATTCCCGCCCCGCCCGGCTTGATATACTGGGGCGAATCCATTCTTGTCACCTTGGGGGGCTGGGTATCAAGCTTTACCGGGAAAACAAGCTGTAAAATGTTGCCGCGCAGCAGATTCCAGTAAGAAAAATCCTGGGCGGTGAAAACGATTTCAGCCGTACCATCTTTCAGACCAAAGGCATTGGTATCAATATTGATCTGTCCCTCTACGCGGTTCGGCCCGGCAGATCGGAAATAACTCAGCCTGGGGAAATTCTGTTCATAGAGAACCTTCAACGTATCGCCCTGGCGGATGAAGGCATCAATATGACGCAGGCCGCTCTTCATATCCGTAACGGCAAAATCGATCTGTCGCTGGGTGCCTATCAGATCAATCTTGCCGGCAACCTCAATCTGCGGCTTTTCCCGCTCCAGCAGGATAACAGCGGCAACGACCCCTGCAACCAGCAGCAGAGTGCAAAGAATAAATAAAAAGAAAGGCTGCTTTCTTGACGATCTATCCAAACGTAATGACCTTGACATCGTAAAAAACCCCTGGACCGGCAATGCCGGAAAATAGTAAAAGATGCAAAACAAAATGCGCAACGGGGAAAAACATTACCACATCCGGCAGCAAAATAAAACCTTTGCGGCTCCACTTCTTTGCGTTACATTCTTTTTTTATTTTTCATCATGACAACCGACAAACATTTCCATACCATTATCATCGGTGCCGGTCCCGGCGGACTTGCCTGCGCCTCATTGCTGGCCCAAAAAGGCATTGATGTTCTTGTGCTTGAACGCAGCAGACGCATTGGCCCCAAGGTGTGCGCAGGCGGCATAACCTGGTCAGGCCTTGCCCGCCATCTGCCTGCCGAACTGATAGAAAAGCCCTTCAGCAGTCAGCATATCCGCACTGGCCGGCAGCAGACTGTCATCTCCTCGCCCGAGCCGATTATCTCCACCATCAACCGGGAAAACCTTGGACAGTGGATGGCAGAAAAAGCCTCCCGGTCCGGGTCAACCATCAAAACCGGAACATATGTTACGGCAATCGGCGCAAAAGAGGTGATCACCAGCTCCGCCCGCTTCACCTACGATTTTCTGGTGGGTGCGGACGGCAGCAACTCCCTGGTGCGACGTTATCTGCAGATACCTGTTGTTCATATGGGCGCAGGCGTGCAGTATCTGGTGCCCGGCAATTTTGCCGAGATGGTCTGGCATCTTGATCCTGATCAGTTTGCCACTGGATATGCCTGGATTTTTCCCCATAAAAACTGTGCCTCAGTGGGCGCCTATGCCAACCGGGCCGATATGTCCCCCAAGGTTCTCCAGGAAAAATTACACCATTGGATGGCTAAACATGGTATGAATACGACAGGACTCAAAGCAGAGGCCGCCACCATCAACTTTGATTTTCGAGGCTTTCACTTCGGCAACAGATTTCTGGTGGGCGATGCGGCAGGACTGGCTTCGGGACTGACCGGCGAGGGTATTTATTCCGCGGTCTGTTCCGGAGAAGCTGTGGCCCGCACCATCATTGACCCGGCCCATAAGGACCAGAAACTCGCCAGGCTCATCAAGAAGCACCGGCAACACAGCCGCTTGCTGCGCCTCTGCGGCACAAACCGACAGTTTGCCAAAATTATCCTGGAGTCTCTTGTGGCTGCGCTCAGAACAAAAATCATCCATTTCAGCGCCCTTGAAATGGGAGAATAAACCACCCGGATCTTAAAAAAGGAACTTTCACTCACTTTTTGGCATCGTATTCAGCAACACCAATAAAGCAGACAGAACAATTCCATTATGGCGATGAGCATGAAATCAAAAAAAATCCTTATATACAACCTGATCTTCCTTGTTTTCTGTGGAGGAGTATTCTATTTTCTGTGGAGTGCCCCACCGGAGACTACAGCCTTTCTTCCCCATGATGAGAACCATGAACGGTTTTTCCCCATGGAAAAAAAAGAGGCCGAGAAATTCTGTGAAAGCTGCCATAAACCGGATGGCGAGGCGCCGCTGCCGGCAGACCATCCCCCCAAATACCGCTGTCTTTTCTGCCACAAGAGAACTAAATAAAATCCTTGCCCGTTCCTCAAATGAAACCCTCCGTCAACCTCACCCTCGACAATCCGGCCAAAACGGTTCATTTCGGACGCCATTTAGGCAACATGGCCCGGGCAGGTGATATCTTCACCCTGGCAGGCGACCTGGGCAGCGGCAAAACAACTCTGACCCAGGCTATAGGACAAGGACTTGCCGTGCCGGCCGACTGTTTCATTACCAGTCCCACCTTCAGCCTGCTTCACGAGTATCCCGGCCGCATTCCCCTGTATCATATGGATCTGTACCGCCTGGCAACCTCCGATGAGATCGTCGAACTGGGGTTTGAGGATTATCTCTACGGTGAAGGTCTGACGGTCATTGAATGGCCTGACCGCCTGCAGGACCTGATGCCTGCCGACCGCCTTGACATCCACCTCACCTTTACGGGCGAAAACAGCCGCCTGGCTGTCCTTACTGCCTACGGCAATATGATACCCCGTCTCCTCTCTTGCCTGCCCGAATAAAAAAATTGACTTTTTGCAGCTGAAAAGAAAATACTATTCTTTATTTACCAAAGGTGCAGTCCCAAAACCCACAGGGTATAATGGAAAGCAAACAGCAGATTACCATTCTCATCGTCGACGACACCCCCATCAATCTGAAACTCCTGCAGATTTCACTGGAGAGGGAAGGGTACAAGGTCATCTCCGCCGTTAATGGCATACTGGCCCGGGAACTTGTCCTGCAACACCTGCCCGATCTGATCCTGATGGATATCATCATGCCCATGGAGAGCGGCTTCGAGGTGCTGGAAAAACTGCAGAGAAACCCGAAGACCAATTCCATCCCGGTAATCTTTCTTACCGGCAACGATGATCTCTCCTCCAAGGTTAAAGGCTTTGAACTCGGGGCGGTGGATTACATTGTCAAACCCTTCAATAGAACGGAAGTTCTTGCCCGGGTCCGTCTGCATCTGAAGCTCAGCCTGGCCACCAAGGCACTGGTAAAACGGCAGACGGAAAAGCTCAAACAGATCCATGATGCCCAGGCTGCCATGCTGGTCAATCCCGCGGATCTTCCCAGGGCGAATTTCGGCATCTACTATTCTTCGCTCCATGAAGCGGGTGGGGACTTTTATGATGTTCTGCAGGTTTCCGAAAATATCTCTGTTTACATGGTGGCTGACGTCTCGGGCCATGATATCGGCACAAGCTTTATCACGGCTGCCGTGAAAGCCCTTATCCAGCAGAATTCGTCACTGATTTACAGCCCGTCCGATACCTTGAAGATGATGAACAGCGTGCTCATCGATATTCTGCCGGAGGGCAAATATCTGACAGCCGTCTATATTCGCCTGAACCGGCAGACTATGATCATGTCCCTGGTAAATGCCGGTCATCCTCCGGTTCTCTATGTCCCGGTGAAGGGACCGGCCGAGTTTATCACTGCCAGGGGAACACCGGTAGGCATTTTGAGTGATGCCTATTTCGAGACATGCGACATGGAGGTAACACCGGGGGACCGTTTCTTTATCTATTCGGATGGGCTGCTGGAAAGGGCGGAATCACGCCAGGTGTGGACGTCATTGACCAATGAACTGCCCCCGCTTGTCGAGGAAATGCGCAATATTCCGGTGCAGCAGGCGGCGGAGCAGCTCAATGAAAGAGTTTGCGCCCATAAAAGCGCGCCGGATGACGATATCGTCATCATGTCCATTGAGGTCTGAGCATGGAGGATTTTATCTGCAGAGAAAACGACAGCTCCATCTTCTGCAACTTTTCCTCAACTCTGACCAATATCGACCGGGTGGTTGACACCATCAAAAATTTTCTTCACAGCCGACGCATTCCCTTCAGCCCGTTCGAGCTGCTCTTTGTCTTAAGAGAAGCGCTGAATAACTCCGTCATTCACGGCAACCAAAAAGACAGCAGCCTGAAAGTGGACTGTTCCCTGCATCTTGACAAGGATACGCTCACCATCACCGTAACCGATCAGGGCAAGGGTTTTGACTGGCAACGGCAATTGATTAAGACTCCGGTTTCCAGCAGTACGACCTCCGGCCGGGGCCTGAATTCCATGGAACGTTACGGCTTTACCATGAGATTCAATGAGGCCGGCAATACGCTTTATTTAACAAAAAAAATCATATAATGTATACTGATCATTATGTCAGGATGTTAACCACTCAAAGGAAGCTAAACCATGAGTCATATTGAAAGAAAAAACGGCGTGGTAATCATAAAGCCGGGAATAGACATTGTGGCATCCCAATGCGCCAATCTGAAGCTGGAGTTTCTTGAAATCATCAACAACAGTGAGAAAAAAATTGTCATCGACTTTTCCGGAACAGAGATGATCGATTCATCAGGAATAGGGCTGCTTATTTCCATTCGCAACAGTCTTGCCAATTACGGCGGCGGGGAGATCGAATTACTGAATTTATCCGAGGATCTCAAGCAGCTTTTCAAAGTAATGAAACTGGATAATCATTTTAAAATCAGCTGAAAAATCCGGAAGAAGGAGAACCTGCCGGAAAAGAGCTGAGGAGAATTCGTAATGCCCCTGATTGATGATGACGAAACCCTGTTGGCTTTTGTTGAAGAATCGAAAGAACACCTGGACGGCATTGAAGCCGACCTGCTGGCCATTGAGGAAGCTGGGGCCGATATTGATACCGACATAGTCAACAAAGTTTTCCGCGCCGTCCACTCACTGAAGGGAGGAGCCGGTTTTCTCGGTCTTGACAAGGTAAAGGAACTGGCCCATGCTGCAGAAAACCTGATGAACCTTATCAGAAACGGGGAACTTGTGCCAACGCCTTCCATCGTCAGCACCCTGCTTGACGCCACCGATCTGCTCGGCAACATGATAAGCAATGCCGCCACCAGCAATGATGTGGATATCTCCACTCATATCGCTGCTCTGCAGAAGGCTGTCGCAGCCAATCTCAACGAGGATGAGAAGCCTACCCTGGAAAATACCCTCACCTTGGGCTCTCCGGACAAACCGGATATCTTCCACCTCAGCGAGTTTGAACTCAATGCCACCATGAAAGGGGGCAACAACCTGTTTATCCTCGAATACGACCTGATTGCCGATATCGAGCAACAGGGCAAAACTCCTCTTGAGGTTATCAGAGAACTGCAGCAGACCGGCCAGTTGGTTGACAGCAAAGTGGATATCGCTTCGGTGGGTGATCTGACGACTGATATCGAAGCAATGAGGATTCCTTTTTTTGCTCTTTTTGCCACCATCATGGAAGCCGACCTGCTGACAGGTTTTCTCGGCCTTGCCGCTTCCAAGATACATGCCGTCAATGTGGGAGAACAAACCGCCTCGGCAGCGGAACCCGTACATGAGCCATCAACAACAACCAATGCTCCCACAAAACAAGAACCCGAGCCGCAACGTCAGGGTGAAGCACTGCCGACTGCAACCATGCCTCCCCCGGAAACGTTTCATAGCGAGGAGCCCCAAGGGCAGTTGGCTGATCACGACAACGCTGCGAAACAGGCTACGCCCAAAGCCGCTCCACCTCTTGGGCGAAAGGATTCACTGCAGATCAAGGCGGAGACCAATCTGAGGGTAAGCGTCAAAATCCTGGATAATCTCATGACACTGGCAGGAGAACTTGTCCTGACCAGAAACCAGTTGATACAGGCCGTTGCCTCCCGTAATCAGCAGGGTGTTGATACGGTTTCCCAACGGCTTGACCTGGTGACCTCCGAACTGCAGGAATCAATCATGTCCACCAGAATGCAGCCCATCGGCAATATCTTCAACAAATTCAAACGGGTTGTCCGTGATCTTTCCAAGGATCTGGGCAAAGAAATCAATCTTATCATTGAAGGTGAGGAGGTTGAGCTTGACAAGACCATTATCGAAGCCATCGGAGACCCCCTGACCCATCTGGTCAGAAACTCGGTGGATCACGGTATAGAAATACCTGACGTGCGTCTGAGCACCAACAAACCGGCGACCGGTCTTCTGCGTTTGAGCGCCTTCCACGAAGGAGGCCAGGTTATCATTGAGATTGAGGACGACGGAGCCGGCATCAACACGGACAAACTGAAGGCCAAGGTGCTGGAAATGGGGCTCTATGACCGGGTTCACCTGGAGTCCATGTCCCCCAAGGAGTTAAATAAGCTGATCTTTACCCCTGGTCTGTCCACGGCAAAAGAGGTAACCGATGTTTCAGGCCGAGGCGTGGGAATGGATGTGGTCCACACCAATCTTTCCAAATTAGGCGGCGTTATCGACATTGAATCCACGCTGGGACTGGGCACCACCGTCTCCATCAAACTGCCGCTGACCCTGGCCATTATCCCCAGTCTGATTGTCACCTGCCAGATGGAGCGTTTTGCCGTCCCGCAGGTCAACCTGGTGGAACTGGTGCGGGTGCCGGCGGCACAGATAAAGGAACGGATAGAAAAAATCGGCGACGCGCTGGTCATTCGCCTGCGGGGAGAACTGCTGCCCCTGGTCCATTTGCGCGAGGCGCTGGACATCAAAACCCCGATTTATGTTGATCCGGCAACCCGGGAAATAAAAGATGAACGCCGGGCAAACATCTCCGATCCTCGCGCCGGCGAAAAAAACAGAACCCCCTCTTCCAGGGATGAACTTAAAGAAGAGCAGGAACAATTTGTTGAGAAACGAATGAGAGAGGACCGCCGCGTCAACCCGCTGAGCGCCTATAATATCCTCGTTCTCGCCTCCGGGGATTTTCATTACGGACTGATTGTCGATCAGCTGCTTGATTCCGAGGAGATTGTCGTCAAACCACTCGGCTCCCACCTGCGCAATTGCAAATGCTATGCGGGAGCCACCATCCAGGGTGACGGCAAGGTTGCCCTGATCCTTGACGTGGTAGGCATCAGCGCCAAGATGAAACTGAACATGGTGGCAGACAAGGTAAAGGCCCAGAAGCTGCAGACAAAAGAGGAGAAGACAGGGCTGGAAGACTCGCAATCCTTGCTCATCGTCAGAAACACACCTGACGAACAGATGGCCATCCCCCTTGGACTTGTCTCCAGAATTGAAAGGATCAAAACCGCCAATATAAAGGTTACCGCCGGCCGCAGAAACATTAAGTACCGAGGTGGCAGTCTGGCTCTTTTCGGTGTTGATGAGGTAGCCGGCGTGGGTACGCGGGACCCCGGTGCCGAAACATGCTATGTGGTTGTTTTTCCCATGGCCGGCCGTGAAGTAGGTATCATGGTCAGCCAAATCGTCGATATCCTTGACGCCAAATTGAAAATAGACGATGTCACCCATAAACAGCCGGGCATTCTCGGCTCAATGCTCATCTTTGATGAAATCACCCTGCTGGTCGATCTTTATGGTGTAGTGGCAGGCGTCATGCCCGAATGGGCTCTTATTAAGAGCCAGGCTGATACAGGAGATGACAACAAGTTTAATATACTCATTGTTGAAGACTCCAAATTCTTCATGAACCAGATTCAGAACTTCGTGGGCGAGGCAGGCTACAACACCTTTACAGCGGAAGATGGGGTGGAGGCCTTAAAGATCCTTAACGAGGAACAGATCCACCTGGTACTGACTGATATTGAAATGCCGAACATGGATGGGCTGGAGCTTACCAGAAATATCAGACATGACAGCCGCTGGTCGTCACTACCGGTTATCGCCGTTACATCCGTTGCCGGGGAGGCCGCTGAACAGAGCGGCAGACAGGCAGGTGTTGATGAATATCTGATCAAACTGGACCGAGAACAGATCATCGAAAAGATTCTTTTTTACCTGAAAAACAAACAACGTTAACAGTTGGCTGAAAGCCGGCCCGGAACTCCGCTGCCTTCATCGGCACAGGCCGGCCATAATTGTCTTCTGACAGCGCAAGGAAAAGGATATGCAACAATCTGCAGGGGAAACATCGCAAAACACCAAGGAGCTGGCCATTTTCCAGGTGGGAGAAATGCCATGCGGATTGGATACTGCCTGGGTACAGGAAATTATCAAAAACACCCAGATTACCAAAGTCCATCTCGCCCCTGATTATGTCAGAGGTGTCATCAACCTGCGCGGTGAAATTGCAACGGTCATTGATCTGCGGAAAAAATTTTCCCTTGAACCCTTTGAAGACGATGGGAAAACGAAAATTGTCGTGGTGCGACACAGCTCTGAAAATATCGGCATACTGGTTGATCAGGTGCGTGATGTTGTCTGGGCTGACGGCAAAAACATCACGCCGCCGCCCTCCAATATCAACGGCGTAACCGGTATTTTTTTTGAAGGCATCTTCAAAATGGAGCGGGAACTGGTCGCTATCCTCAATATCGAGGAACTCCTCAAAACAGACTGATCAAACGGCAACCAAGATATTTTCACAAAAAAAATCCCTGTCCCCGGCACATGCTGCCGGAGACAGGGATTTTTACTTTAAGACAGGAAAGAGAGCTGGTCCGTAAATATGGCCCTCATCTTTACATCATTTCTTCTGCATCACCTCATTAATTGCCGCCCCCACCTGTTCGGCGGTAAAAGGCTTCGATAGTATCATGTTGACTCCCACCTCATAGGCCTCCCGGTGGTCAGGGCTGTCGCTCTGGGTGGTCACCATGATAATCGGCAGCTCCTGAGATGAGTAAAGCGCCCGCAACTGCCTGGTTAACTCAATGCCGGTAATGTCAGGCATGTTCAGATCGGTCAACAGCACGTCCGGCTTGTGGGCAATGACTTTTTCAATGGCCGTGGCCGGAAACTCAAACAGTTGCGATTCCATGCCAAGCTGGAACAGGGTATTTTTGTAAATAGAGAGGATCATCCTGGAATCATCGACCGCAAAAACCAACAGCTTCTTCTCTTCCCTGTCGATCTTTTTGGTAACCAGTTTGTTCGCCAGCTCAGTATAACCTTTGTCCCGGAACAACTCTTCATAACGCTTTTTCAGATCAGGATGGGCCTTGGTGTTCAGAAAATTTACTGCCAGCTCCTGAAAAGCGGGCAGATCGATAATGCTGAAAACGATTTTATGGGATTCGGAATTAAGAAAGGCCTCGACCACATATTCGGCATCCCTGCCGCCCTGCCCCACCAGATTCTGCACCCCGGCAATGAGAATGTCGTCGCAGTTCCACTCAATAGCCTTGGCTGCAGCAATGCGCACCTGATCAACCGGATCAGCCAATCCTTCCGCCAGCACATAGGCCCCCTTGGCCAGGGGCATCATGCCCAGGGACTCATAAGCGGCAAAGCGAACATTGGCATCGGCCGGTTCCTCGTGCAGCAGCTTACGCACCGACCGCACGGCACTGAGATCGCCGATGTAACCCAGCACGTTGAGGGAATGGACCAGCAGGTCAGCGTCCGGGCTTGCCAGATTGGCAGTAAGCATGGGAATGGCTTTGGCACCGATCCTGGCCAGCCTGCTCTTCACATGATTTCTGATATAGGCATGGGGTGAGTTGAGTTCTTTATTGAGCTTCTCCAGGGCAAGGGCATCCTGCAGATTGGCCAGGGCGTCAATAATGATGAGGTCAAGATCACTGTCCGTACCCATCCGCTCAACCAGGCGCTGCACAGAGGTAGGGGTATCGATGTTGGACAGGGCGTTGATGGAGGCGATAACCAGTTCCCTGTGGCCGGAATAGAGAAAATCACTCAAGGTGTTGGTGGGCGCCGGATCGCCTATATTGCCCAGGGCAATGAGGCAGGCCTTCATCAGAGACAGGTCATCGGTTGTGGTGGCCAGGATCTCTTCCAGAACAGGGATGGCCTCGTCATACTGGATTTCCCCGGCAAGCTCAACAAATACCTGTTTCTGCCGCACCTGTTCACTGGTCAGCAGGGTCAACAGCTGCCGGGGACTCTTCATCACCCGGCCC
Source organism: Pseudomonadota bacterium (assembly GCA_018816555.1). Classification (GTDB taxonomy): domain Bacteria; phylum Desulfobacterota; class Desulfobulbia; order Desulfobulbales; family SURF-16; genus SURF-16. Next base: position 4,100 of record JAHIVT010000182.1, on the reverse strand, counting down.
AGCAGCAGATTACGGATAACCGCTTTTGGTATGGCAATCTCCTTTTCAGTAACAAGAAGCCTGGCCAGCAGGGTGACAACAAACTCCCCTTCAAGACCTGCCAGATGGGCAAGAAACTGATTCTGGCCTTTGGCATCAAGCTGATCAAAATGATTAAGGAGAATGGTGCCCTTGATGATGTCACCTGCGGCAACAACATGCCGCAGCTCGGTCAATACATCATCCAGTGATATTTTCTGTGTCATAATTCGCTCTCACCTTGATCCAGTCCCCCCTGATACTTTACCACATTATACAGAGTGATGGAACTGTCAGGATCAAGACTGACATATTCAAGCCCCATGCCGAAGGCCTTGCCGCTCGCAGCCCCCATCACCCTGCTGACTTTACATTCGGCCCGCACCTCAAGACGGTCCTCGCCGCAGGAGAGCACGATCTTCAGGTTGCCCAGCGTGCCAACAGGAAGGGGGGCGTCGGTGCGGAGAAAAAGCCCGGACATACTGATATTTTCACATCGATGATCCATACGCACCAGGCCTTCCGCCTCAAAGGAGGCCTGTACGGCAAAATCAACCCGGGGATGTCTTCTTTTTTCCGTTTTCACATCTTCTCCTGCGGCCTTTTATTTCAAAGAATAAAAGACCGAATTATGATACTCGCGGCGGACAAAACGATCAGTCACGCCGAAAAGCGATTCCGTTGACCCGATGATCAGGGCGCCGTGTGGGTTTAATTGTGCGGCAATGCGCTCGAAAAGTGATTTCCGATTGGGCAGACTGAAGTAAATGGCCACATTGCGACAAAAAATGATATCAAATTTCCCCATGGTGCCAAAGGGTTCCATCAGATTGATCTTCCTGAAAAACGTTATGGCCCGCAGCTCATCCTTGACCCGCCAGCTCAGGCCATCCGGCATAAAATATTTCTTCAACAGATTCTGCGGAAACCCGCGGCCTATCTCAAACTGTGAATACAACCCGCGGCTCGACTGCATGATAGCCGTATCGGAAATATCGGTGCCGGTAATCTTAATGCGGTATTGCGTTATGGAACCGCCCAGCAGTTCATGCAGGGTCACGGCAATGGTGTAAACTTCCTGTCCGGTGGAACAGGCGGCACTCCAGATACTCACGGATTTTCCTCCTGCACCGGACCGGGAGATTGCATCAAGCACATCAGGAAAAATCTTGAATTTCAGCAATTCAAACGGTCGCTGGTCCCGGAAAAATGATGTTTCATTGGTGCTGATGGCGTCAATAATACGATTAGCCAGTTCCGGGTTACGCACCGCCTGATTGTAAAGATCGCCGAATGAGGTGAAATTCTTTTCTCTGAGCAGGGGCAGAAGCCGGGATTCAACCAGATATGCCTTGGAGGAATCGAGGACGATACCGCACTTATCATGGACAAATCGGGCCAGCCGCTGCAACTCTTCCGGCGTAACCTTCATTATTTAACCCGACTGGTAATTTCTATAGAGATCTGGTTCAATGGAACAATTACATCAGTGACTCCAGCCTTGATCGCCTCCATGGGCATACCGAATACGACACAGCTTGCCTGGTCCTGGGCAATCACCTGGGCTCCCTGTTGTTTCATCAACTGCAACCCTTTTACCCCGTCCGATCCCATGCCGGTCATGATCACCCCAAGGGCTCTGTTGCCATACACGGAGGCTACTGACCGAAAAAGATAGTCTACTGCCGGGCGACAATGATTCTCCGGCGGATCATCGGTCAGCTGCAGAAATTCGCCGGCACCCCTCTTTACCACCTTCATTTGTTTAGCGCCCGGTGCCAGATACACATTCCCCGGCAGCAACTGTTCCCCATCCCCGGCCTCAATGACGTTCAGACCACTTTTCTGGTTAAGAGAATCAGCCAGGGCTTTGGTGAATACCGGCGGCATATGCTGGACAATGACCACCGGCACCCGGAAGGTAGTCGGCAGTTTCGGAATGACCTCCGCCAGGGCGTTGGGGCCGCCCGTTGAAACGCCTATGGCGACAATGGCAATCCGACCGGTAAGCATTGTGGGGGAAATTCTGGGTGTTTCCACCGCCGCAGGAGAAACCGGCGGCTTTAACTGCTGCTCGGCTGCCGCGGGTCGTACCGGCGTTGCAGCTCTTGGCGAAGACGGCGCCTTTGCTCCGCTGAGGGTCGCGCGCAGCAACTTCCTGGTGGACACGCTTTGAATAACCGGCCGCAGTTGCCGCAAGAGGGACTCGCGGTTCTGTTCCAGTGAGGTGCTGTCCGGTTTGGCAATAAAGTCAAAGGCCCCCCCTTCCAGCGCCTTAATGGTAACGGCCGCACCTTCACAGGTATGGGCGCTGACCATGACCACCGCCACATCAAGTTTCAGCCGCTGAAGTTCGCGCAGGGTGGCCAGTCCATCCATCTCAGGCATTTCAAAATCAAGGGTCAGCAAATCGGGTTTCAGCTGGACAATCTTGGCCAGGGCAATTTTACCGTTGTTTGCCGTGCCGATCACCTCAACGTCAGGAATCTTGGCCAGGATGTCACTTAATACCCTACGGTAGAGGACCGTATCATCAACCACAAGAACCCGTATTTTCCGTGAAATCATATTTTCTGCGACCTTACCTTCTCTATGAGATCGATCAGTTTATCTCTGATAATGGGCTTGGTGAGAAAACCGTCCATGCCTGCATCATAACATTGCTTTTCATCCTCTTTCCGGGCATGGGCAGTGAGTCCGACAACATAGAGCGGTTTTTCGCGGCCGGCAAAGGCAGCATACTCATCCTTGTCCGCCGAGGCCTCGATCTCCCGTATCCTGCGGGTGGCGGTGTGCCCATCCATATTGGGCATCTGCACATCCATCAGGACAAAATCATACTGATGCTCTTTGAGCATTTCCAGGGCCTGCAGGCCATCGCCGGCAATATCAGCCTGACAGTCGGCCTTTTTCAGCAATAGGGATACCAACCGCTGGTTGACGAGATTATCCTCGACCACCAGCACCTTGAGATCACCTTTGACAGGGGCTTCCTCTATCTGCTGCGGCGTAAGCTGTTCCTTTTCACCTGCTTCGCCGGATCTGGCGGCAGGAACACCGCTTCGCAACAGACTGTCTGCCGGGGCAATGTCCTTTTGCAGTGAGATGACAAAACTGAAGGTGCTGCCTTTGTTTTCCGCGCTTTCTAGTTCAACAGTGCCGTTCATCAGGTTGACAAGCTGACTGGTGATGGCCAGCCCCAGGCCGGTGCCGCCGAACCTGCGGGTTGTTGAGCCGTCCGCCTGGGTAAATTTTTCAAAAATCGCCTTCTGCCGGTCAAGTGGGATGCCGATACCGGTGTCACTCACTGCAAAACGCAGCTTGACCTGCTGCTCATCTTCCTGAACCTTGTCCACTTTAATGGCAATCTCACCCCTGCCGGTGAATTTCATGGCATTGCCCACCAGATTGACCAATATCTGCCGGAGCCTGTTCTCATCCCCGATGATACTTACCGGAAGAGAAGGATCAACCTGACAAATCAGCTTGTTTTCCTTTTGCAAGGCCTGGGAGCGAAACATTGCCTCCACATTTTTCATCAGATCCATCAGCTGAAAAGGAGCGGGATCAAGCTCAAGTTTGCCTGCCTCAATCTTGGCAAGATCAAGAATATCATTAATGAGCACCAGCAAACTCAAGGAGGCCTTGCCAATGGTTTCGGCAAATTCCCGTTGTTCAGGGGTCAAATCCGTTTCCTGCAGAAGTCCGCTGAAACCGATGATGGCATTCATGGGTGTGCGCAGTTCATGGCTCATATTGGCCAGAAACTCACTTTTCAAACGACTTGCCGCTTCTAGACTGGCATTAGCCTCTCGAAGCTGTTTCGTCTGTCTAGCAATCTCGCTCTCCAGTTTTTTGGCGTATTCCTTTTCTTTCTCCCGGATCAGCAGGAACTGTTGGTGGTTGTCATCGAGCAGTTGGGTATGTTTGCTGCTGACAACCTGCATACGACGAGTAAGCTGCTCATTTTCGATGATCGCTTCCTGGTACTGACAGCGCAACATGGCCAGTTTCACCGAATTTTGATACAGGGTAGCCAGCGGGAGGTTCCTGCTTAAATCCTCGTCCAGGCCCTCAGCCTG